>DATJEI010000134.1:0-3094 GCA_035496735.1 Bryobacteraceae bacterium
TATCTTCAAGGCGCTGGCCTTCGGTGCGACTGCGGTTATGATTGGACGCCCGGCCATGTGGGGCCTGGCCGCGTATGGCGCGGACGGCGTGCAGTCGGTCATCGAGATGCTGCAGACGGATTTAGGCCGCGACTTGGGCCAATGCGGAACGCCCACGCTCAAGTTGATCTCCCGGGCACACGTGAAAGTTCACCTGGCGTAAGGCCCGCTCTTTGGCTCCGTGCCAGTCGCGCCGGGCCATAACGCCGGACACGCCCGCCAGACGCCGGGGGCTTCCATTTCATTGCAGGATGTGCGCAAAATATCTGCTGAGCGAATAGGGAGGAGAAGCCCATGTCTGTAAGAACCACGGAGCGCAAAATCAGAAGGCGGGAGTTCGTGTCTTCCGCGCTGGCACTGTCCGGCCTGACGGCTGCTGCGAGCTTTGTAGCGCCATCCAAGATGTGGGGAGCGGTTCCGCATAAATCCCTTGACCCCGTGAATCCGGACATCCTTTTCGGAACCACCAGCTCCATCTGGGGCAATCAGCACGACGTCGTGTGGGCCATCAAGCGCATCGCCGCCCTGGGACTGCAAGGCATCGAGCCCTACGCGAACAACATCGAGCAGTATCGCAAGAATCCGCTCGAGCTCAAGAAGATGTTCGACGAAGCGGGCCTCACCCTCATCGACGTGTCCAATGGCGCCAAGGGCCAGTCCACGAATTTCATCGACAAGGAAGCAATCCCCAAGACCATTGCCGATCACGTGGCCTTCGTCCGCGATTTTCTCCAGCCCTGCGGCTGCGGCCACTACAAGGTCAACATGGGCCAGCGTCCGCCCGGCGGCCCGAGTGAAGAGCAGCTCAAGCGGCTCTCCGACACCCTCAACGAGATCGGCCGGCAAACTATTGCCATGGGAGTCAAACTCGCGCCGCATCCCCATATCTGGGGGCCGCTCGAACGCGAGAAAGACATGCGCCGGACCATGGAGCTTACCGATCCTAAATATGTCTGGATGACGGCCGACACCGGACACCTGGTCCTGGGCGGTGGGGATCCCGCCCAAATCATCAGCGACTATTTCCCGCGCATCGCCGAAGTGCATCTCAAGGATACCTACGCCAAGTTCCGCGGCAACACCTCCACGCCGACCCAGGAAGAACACAAAGTCGCCAGCGTCTATCACAATCTGGGCGGAGGCGGCGTCGACTTCCCGGCCGTTTTCAAAGTGCTTCGCGACAAGCACTATAAAGGTTGGGCGATTTTCGACGTTGACGGCCCGCGCAAGGGCGATGACGGATTCGACTCCATCGGTGGCAATCTGGATGTCGCCGTTGACGACTACATCGCGCACAACATCAACTATCTGCGCGACGTATTAGGCATCCGGCTGCCGCCTGCGGGTTGATAGAGACTTTGCGTTTGAGTCAGATGTCTATCTGGTTTGAACGCAAGTTTGAGTTTTCGTTTCCCCTGGAGCTTTTGCCGAATCTGCGCGCACGTTTGCGCGGCACGCCCGCCAGACTTGAGGAGACCCTTCGCGGCCATTCTCAGGAGATCCTGACCGGCGGACCGCAAGGAAAATGGTCGGCTCAAGAACATGCCGGTCACTTGCTGGACCTCGAATCGCTATGGCTGGCGCGCCTCGACGACTACGTTGCGGGCAAAGACCGGCTCACTCCAGCGGACCTTACGAATCGAAAGACCGACGAAGCCAACCACAACGCTCGCCCCCTAGAACCACTTCTGGCTGAATTTCGTGCGGCCCGAGCAACCCTGCTGAAGCGAGTCGATGAATTGGAAGCCTCGCTATTCGCTCGCACTCTCCCGCACCCGCGTTTGAAGACCCCCATGCGGCTGGCGGACCATCTGTATTTTGTCGCCGAGCATGACGACCATCATCTCGCGCGTATCTGGGAACTGATCAGATAGCGTCCGTTAGTTCACAGGGTCCGGGCTTCCATTTGCCGGCGTAATGTGTGCAGAATGACAACGTGACCGACCCAGAAGTCATCCAAGCCGTCAATCGGGCTTGCACGCGCTCTGCCGCCGTCGTGCACGCAGACATGAATCAGGGCTTGAACATTCTCGCTTCTAATGCCTGTATTGCCCCGTGGATCGGACTACTCGGCACCCTGTGGGGCATCGCAAATTCGTTTCGAGGCTGCGGTGGCGAGGCGTCCGCTTGTCTGGCGGCCACTACAACTGCGCTTTCGAGATCAATCTGGCCGACTGCGCTAGGTCTTCTAAGTGGTCTTATCTCGTTTTGGTTCTATAGGCATCTGTCCGGGCAACTCGAATCCATCGATAATGAGATGTCCAACGCCTCGCTAGGTTTAGTGAATGAATTGACTCGTTACCGCGGACATTTCAAGACATCCACCATCGATCGCCCCATCGAACTTCCTTCATTCGGCGCGAGGTCCCCAGCGGACTCAGGTCTCCAGGCGTGGTGGAAGAAGCTCTTTGACAAATATGTTGCGGACGTAGGACAAGACGTGAGGTCGTGGCTCCGCTCTAGTGTTCTAGCCCTCGCGGTGTTCGTCCTAATTTGGTGCACACGAGTGGCAGAATACTTCTTTTCCGAGTCAACCCCATTCCATTCCGCTGCGGCATCGGCAAATTTCTACGTACTAATCATGTTTGGAATTTCGTGCTTCTACGGCATTGCGCATCGCAGGTCTGGCGGCGCGCTTGTACTGGGTTCAGTACTGTGCCTTTGCTTGAACCTTATCGAACTCGCGTTCCGCATTCATCTCTTCTGACTCGCCACACGACCGGTAGCGATCTGATACGCCCAGTCGCCGCGCCCAAGTTCCGCCGCAGTCCGCGAAGCCTCGCGCGTGTCATATGGGACTTTCCGGAATGTCGCCTCCCAACCCGACGGCATCTTTTCGAGAATCGCGTACGAAGCATCCGGCGAATAGCTCTCCATGGCGTGCGGAACAGGCGTATCCTCGCTGTACGCCGCCAGGCCCACGCTGCCCGGATTCACAATCGTCTGTCCGTTCGCGAGTCGAACGAGCCGTGGAATATGAGTATGCCCGCAGACAATCACCGGCTGCGTCGCACCCGCCAGCAGCCTTGCGATCTCTTCCTCATCGCGCACCTGC
>DATJEI010000135.1:0-75633 GCA_035496735.1 Bryobacteraceae bacterium
ACGCTGGGCGAGCGCGCGGCGCAGTTCTTCGGACTGTTCGGCGCCGGCGAGGGACGGTCTGGTTTTCGATCGCACGAAGCGTTCCTGATGCAGCACGAAGAAGCTTATCGCGACATCCTGGCCGCGCTGGAAATCGTCGCGCTGCAACTGGAGTTACTACGCGCCGCGCCCGAGGAAGCGATTCCACTGGTGAATCGCGCGCGGGAAATCTCACGCCGCTTGCAGTTCTGGATGGAGTCGGGCGAAAAGTCTTACGTCTATTGGATCGAGCGCCGCGGGCGCGGCACGTTCCTCCAGGCCACGCCTATCGACGTATCGCAACTGCTCGACGAAAAGTTGTTCGATGCTATCGACACGACGATTCTCACCTCGGCTACGCTGGCCGTGGCCGGAGAGTTTGAATTCACCAAACAGCGCCTGGGCTTGCGCAACGCGCGCACTCTGGTCGTCGAGAGCCATTTCGATTACAGCCAGCAAGCCCTGCTGTACGTGCCGCAGGAGTTGCCCGACCCGCGCAGTCCGGCGTTTACTTCGGCGGCGGCGCGCGAGATCATTGAAATCCTGACGCACAGCCGCGGCCGGGCGTTTGTGCTGTTCACCAGCTACCAGCAGATGCGTTTGATCTACGACAAAGTCTCGCTCGAAGTCCCTTTCCAGACGCTGCTGCAGGGTAGCGGTCCGCGCAGCGCGCTGCTGGAGGAATTTCGCGCGACGCGCAACGCCGTGCTGTTTGCGACGTCGTCGTTCTGGCAGGGCGTGGACGTGCCGGGCGAACAGTTGAGCTGCGTTATTATCGATAAGTTGCCGTTCGCGGTGCCCAGCGACCCGGTGGTGGAAGCGCGTATCGCGGCCATCCGTAACGATGGTGGCGATCCGTTCGCGGGCTATCAGGTGCCGCAGGCGGCCATCGCGTTAAAACAGGGTTTCGGACGGCTGATCCGCAGCCGCAACGATCGCGGAGTGCTGACGCTGCTCGATAATCGCATCACCAAGACGCGCTACGGACAGATTTTTTTCGACAGCCTGCCGGATTACGCGTTCACTACCAAGCGTGACGACGTGGAAAGGTTTTTCGAGCATGTTTGAAGTTGCCGTGGAACAAAACTTCGCCTCCGCGCATGCGCTGCGCAACTACAAAGGACGTTGCGAGAACGTACACGGCCACAATTGGAAGGTGCGGGTGGTGATCGAGGGCGAGAAACTGGACCAGACCGGAATGCTGGTGGACTTCCTCGACGTGAAGAGTCTGCTGGGCGAAATCCTCGACCGCATTGACCACCGGTTCCTGAACGAAATCCCGCCGTTCGATGTCATCAACCCGTCGGCCGAAAACATCGCCGAGTACTTCTACCAGCAGTTGACCGGAAAGCTAGCGGAGACACCTGTCCCGGTGCGCATTCGCGAAGTAAAAATCTGGGAGACGGAAATCCAGTCGGCCACGTACCGGCCGTAAGGTTGGGTTTCGTAGGTCAGCGACTGGTTTTGGTGCGTCCGCGCTAGCGCCCGAAGTAAGCGGCGTTCCGCTGAGCAAACTCGGCCCACTTTTCGGGAAGATCGTCAATGGCGAAGATCGCCGATACCGGGCATACCGGTACGCACGCGCCGCAATCGATGCATTCCACGGGATCGATGTAAATCAACTCTTCATTCGCGAATTTTTCGCTATCTTTTTTAGGGTGAATGCAATCGACCGGGCACGCGTCCACGCAGGCCGCATCCTTCACTCCAATGCAAGGTTCCGCAATTACGTACGCCATAGAATCTCTCTCGTTTTCACCCTTGGGGGCTCGCTTTTTCACCATTAAGGGGAATGGCCGGGCGGGGTTGAAACTACTTGTTTGAACTAATACTTACTAATAGCATAGCGCGGTTAGACCGGGCAATCGAGTAACAGTGGGCGGCGCCGGGGCGCTATCCGGAGGGGATCAGATGCTGTTGAACGGTACCCGGTTTGCCGGAGGTTCCCACTTTGCCCCGGCCCCTCCGGAATCGCTACCGCGTGGAGGTCAGATCCCGCTGGATGGCGAATTTGACCAGGCTGGCAACATCATGGATGTCCAGCTTGCGCATCAGGCTGGCGCGATAGGTATCCACGGTCTTGGGGCTCAGATCCAGGCGCGCGGCGATCTCCTTGGCGCGGGTTCCTTCCACCAGCAAAGAGAACACCTGGTATTCGCGCGCGCTCAAAGCCTCCAGCGGGTCGTCGGGAATGGATCTCTGCCCGGGGCTGAATATCTTCTCCAGCTCAAGCGAGGGGGAAACGTAGATTCCGCCGTCCAGAATCTGCTCGAAAGCTTCGAGCAGGTGATGGGCAGGACCGGATTTGAGCAGGAACGCATTCACGCCGGCTCGCAACGCCTCCACCACGGTCTTGCGGTCCTTGCGCGTCGAGAGAACCACGATGCGCGTCGCAATCTGAGCTTCCCGCAGCTTGCG
The DNA here is from genome assembly GCA_035496735.1 of Bryobacteraceae bacterium. GTDB lineage: Bacteria > Acidobacteriota > Terriglobia > Bryobacterales > Bryobacteraceae > Palsa-187. Next base: position 2,437 of record DATJEI010000135.1, read on the forward strand.
CACCATAGCCAGACTAAACAGGTCCGGCAGGTTCAGGTCGAGAACCGCAATGTCCGGGCGGTTCGTCATGATGGTGCGCAGAGCCGAGGCGCCGTCAGAACATTGGTCCACCACCCGATAGTGGGGTAGTGTCCGGCACAGCGCCGCCAGCCCTTCCCTGACTAACGTCAGTTCATCGGCCAGCAAAATGGAATAGGTCTTGGGCTCTCTAACCGGGACCATGAGTATTCTGGGAACCGCCCAAAGCAGCGAGAAGGGTCCTTCCCCGTCCCTTCACTCAAGAGTGAACCGCGGCCGCCCTAATTCTCCATAATTCGCAGCGGACAACCCCGCCCTGTTCCAATATGGTTCCAGCCCGCGCCAGCCCGCGGCCCGCGAAATCTAGGTCCGATTCTACTTGAAGCTCTGCACCGCCTTGGCTTCATCGTCGAAGACCTCAAACACTGTGTACAATTTGGTGATCTGCAACAGGTCCTGGACGCGCTTGGTCAGGCTCAGCAACTTCACCACCCCGCCCTGATTGGCAACAGTGGTAAAGCCGGATACCAGCTCGCCGATGCCGGAACTGTCGATGTAGGAAATCTCGGCGAGATTCAGCAGCAACTTCTTGTGGCCGGCTGCAGCCAGGTCCCGAATGGTATCGCGGAACATGCTGGCGCCCTCGCCTAGCGTGATGCGGCCCGCCGCATCCACCACTGTCACATCACCCACCTGGCGGGTGGTCAGTTTCACACTCACAGTAAAACCTCCTTCGCTTTCCTTCTTGGCTTATGTCGCTTTAGCTTTGTACTTTACCATTTTCACTTCGGTGCCTTGCGGCTGCCGTTGTGAGATCTGGAACTCGTCCATGAACGACTGCATCAGCATGACGCCCCGTCCGGAACCCCGCAGCAAATTTTCACCGGCCAGCGGATCCGGGACGGCGCTGGGATCGAAGCCTTCGCCTTCATCTCCGACCACGATGGTAAGGCGGTCAGCGGTTCGCTCCACCTTCAGATGCACCTTTTTCCGGGAATTGTAGCGGTTGCCATGCACTACCGCGTTTACCATGCACTCGCGAATCGCAATGCCCACCCGGTAAAGGTCGTCGTCATCCAGGCCCAGCGTCTGAGCCTCGGCGAGGACGATCTGTTCGGCGTTATCTACACTTTCCAATGTGGACTCCAGCTCCTGTTCCAGGGTGTGCGCCTCCATACCCTCCTCGCCCGCCTAAGAAAAATGAGACAACCTACCCGGATCACGTGAGGCAAGTCGAACCGCTACATTAGAATAGTGCAGCCCACAAAGTCAAGAGCGGGGACCGGCCTGTCAGGGAATCCCACGAGTGCGGCGTTAGCGCTGATTTTGTTCGCGAGTCCAATCTTCGCGCAGCTCACGACGGAGCAGAAGCAAGCCAATCTGGCATCCTTTGAAACCGTCTGGACCACCATCCGCGATAAGCACTGGCAGACGAATCCGGGCGGGTTGGACTGGCAGGCGATCCACGCAGAATATCGCCCGCGGATAGAAGCGGCAGCTTCCACCGAAGCCGCGCGGGCGATCATGCGCGAGATGATCGGCCGCCTCAAGCAAACCCATTTCGCCATCTTCCCGGCGGCCGTCTACCAGGTTCTTGATGCCGACGGGAGCGGTGACGGCTGGCCCGGCTTCGACGCGCGCGTGCTGGACGGCCGGGTGATCGTCACTGATGTGTACCACCCGCAATTCTCCGCGATGTTTGGCGCCAACGCTGGCGTGGATGCAAGCATAATCAAGCCGGGCTGGGAAATACTGCAGGTAAACGGCGTGGACCTCGCCCCTGTGGTGGCCAAGTTAAAGGCTGACCCCGCCATCCATGAGCTGCAATTGGAGCGGTCGGTAGCGGCGCGCCTGTCCGGACAGATGGGCGCCGTCCGCTCCATGATCTTCGCCGACCAGAACAATGCGCGGGTGCGGCTCGACGTGAAACTGCTGCCACCACGGGGCGAATTCTCGGGCTTCGGCAATCTGCCTCCGCAGCCGGTCTGGTTTGAATCGAAGAAGCTGGGCAATACCGGCTACATCCGCTTCAATATATTTCTGGATCTGGTCCGCGTCATGCAGGAATTTGGCGATGCGGTCCAGCAGTGCGCCCACTGCGACGGCATGGTCATCGATCTGCGCGGGAATCCGGGCGGCATCGGCGCCATGGCCATGGGCATGGCGGGCTGGCTGGTGAAACAATCTGGGGAGCGCCTGGGTGTCATGTACATGCGCGGCGCCACGCTCAACTTCTTCATCAATCCGCGCGTCGAGGCTTTCGAAGGTCCGGTCGCCGTGCTGGTGGACGGAAGCTCGGCTTCCACTTCGGAGATTTTCGCCGGCGGCCTGAAAGACCTCGGCCGGGCCCGCATCTTCGGCACGCGAACCGCAGCGGCCGCGCTTCCTTCCGTGATCACCCGGCTGCCCAACGGCGACGGTTTCCAATATGCCGTCGCGAATTACATCTCCCAGGGAGGAAAGCCGCTGGAGGGCAACGGCGTCGTTCCCGACGTGGAAGTAAAGCTGACCCGGGAAGCCCTGCTCGCCGGGCACGATACGGTGGTCGACGCTGCGTTAGATTGGATACGGAAGCAGAAGGTATCGCAATGACTCTACTTACCCGCCTCACTGTTCTGGGCGCGCTTGCGGCAGCTTTCGCGTGGGCGCAGCCTCTGCCGAAAGCTGAGACCATCCTCGACCGCTACATCGAAGTCACGGGCGGCAAGGCGGCCTACCAGAAGCACACTCATGAAACGATGACAGGGACAATCTCCTTTCCAGCGCAGGGATTGGGGGGCAAGCTCACACGCTATGCCACGGCCCCCGACAAAGAATATTCGGCCCTGGAACTGGGGCCGATCGGCAAGATTGAGACCGGATTCACGAATGGGGTCGCCTGGGAGAAAAGCTCGATCCTGGGCCCGCGCGTCAAGACCGGTGACGAACGAGACCAAGCCGCGCGGGAAGCGCTCTTCGACTCGCAGGTGGAATGGCGCAAGATTTTTCCCAAGGCCGAGACCATTGGCTCCGAATCCGTGAACGGCGAAGATTGTTACAAAGTCTTGCTGACGCCTGCCACGGGCAAGCCGGAGACGCGCTTCTACTCGAAGAAATCCGGACTGCTGCTGAAGACGACCACGACGGCAGTTAGCCCCATGGGAGAGATCGCGGTTGAAGTGGAGGTGTCGGATTACAAGAATTTCGATGGCATCCTGTTTCCAACGCAGTCCAAATCAAAGATGGGCGCGCAGCAAATGAATATTCTGATCACGGGCATGAGTTTCGACCAGCCCGCTGCGGCGGGCACCTTCGATCTTCCGCCCGAAATTAAGACGCTGATCGATAAGGCGGGCGGCAAATAGTTCACGCCCGAGCGCGAAAGCCCCCGCTTGCTCAAAAATCTCCCGGTGCGTCCGAGGCCCGGTAGAACCGTGCGCGGCAACTGCGGCAGCGGAATGGCCAGCGTCCAAAAATGCGAAAAAAGGCCGCTAGCCCGCCATGGCTTGAGGAGCGGCGTACATCACTCGACCCGCACTTGGGGCAGGTGAGTTGGGTTGGCGGACGATCGTCGGTTACTTCCACGGGCCGTACCAACTAAAAGCGTAACATTCCACAAAAGAACTGCCGCAGCACTAGTATTTTTTCGCGATCCGGGCTATAAACGTAATTTAGAAGTGTTCTCGCGCGCGCCTTCTCCTCAGTTTCGAATCTCTGCGCTTACACGGCGGACCGGCTACATCCTGGTTGTAGGCGGTGTGGTGATCTATGGATTAGTGGCCTTGCGTGGGCCGCAAGGCATTTCCGCGTTGCTCGATAAACGACGCGAAGTCCGCATGCTCGAGGAACAGAACGCGGCGCAGGCCGCCGAGAACGAGCGCCGCCGGGAACGCATCCACCGCCTGGAACAGAACTCGACCGAGCAGGAAATGGAAATTCGCAAGCAGCTCAAGCTGCTGCGCCCCGGCGAAACGACGTTTATTCTGGAAGATCCGCCGAAGGCGGGCCCAACGCACGGCGCGCCGCAAAACCAACCTTGAAGGCTAGTGGCCTTGGCGCCGATCCGGTTCTGGACTCACCAAACTCTGCACGCCGGTCCCCGGACCATGGGCTGACCCGTCCGGCACGCAAATGCCTTTGCGAACTCCGGCATATTGGAGACCACTCCGTTCACGCGGAAGTTCCCCGGCGAGTGCGGATCCGTCTGCGCACGCAGACGAGCCGCCTCCGGCCGCACATTCTGGCACCACACTTGTCCCCAACCCAGAAAGAAGCGTTGCTCGGCGGTGAAGCCATCGCGGGGAGGTGGTTCCTTGCCTCCCAGCTTGCTCATCAGAGCCATGTAGGCGAGGCGCAGCCCGCCGTTATCCGCCGTGTTCTCGCCCAGCGTCAGCTTCCCATTCAATTTCAGGTCATCCACCGGGCTATAGTTGCCATACTGCTGGACGATACAGTCGGCTCGCTGATTGAAAGCCTTGGCATCGGCCTCGGTCCACCAGTCGCGCAGGTTGCCCTTGGCGTCGAACTGGCGGCCTTCATCGTCAAAACCGTGGGTCAGTTCATGTCCGATCACCGAGCCGATGGCGCCATAATTCACGCCGTCGTCCATCTGGTTATCGTAGAATGGCGGCTGCAGGATGCCCGCCGGAAAATTGATGTTGTTCTGCTGGGGATCGTAATAGGCGTTGACGGTGGGCTGGCTCATTCCCCACTCTTTCTTATCCACCGGCTTGCCGATGCGGGATAGCTCGCGATCCACTTCATAGCGGCTGGCGCGCTCTGTGTTGCCAAAGAAGTCATCCCGTGAGATGCGCACCGTTGAATAAGTCCGCCATTTGTCGTTCGTGCCGATTTTATTGAGAACGCCGTGCAGCTTCTCCATTGCCAGTTGCTTGGTTTGGGGAGTCATCCAGTCCAGCGATTGCAGGTCCGCGGCCATGGCTTTCTCAATCTCCCCCACCATCTCGTGCGTGCGCCGCATGCCTTCGGCTCCCAAGGTGGTTTCGACAAATTTGCGGCCTAGTGCATCCGGCAACTGCTGATCGGTCAAATCCACGCAGCGCTTCCAGCGCGGGCGCATCTCCTTGGCTCCGCGCAACACCTTGCCGTAAAAGTTGAAAGATTCCTCCTCGAAGGGGAGGGATAGCGCATTAGACGAATCCCGCACCAGGTTCCAGGTAAGATACGCCTTGAGATCGTCGAGCGATGCGGCAGCAATGGCCGCATTCATACCTTTAATAAAGTCCGGCACATCCACATTCAGCGCTTGAAAACCCGGTGCTCCGGCAGCCTTGAAATAGCGGTCCCACGCAAAGCCCGAGCCCAATGCATCCAGTTCCCGCAGCGTCATCTTGTGATACACCTTCTCCGGATCGCGGCGCGCCACGCGATCGAGGGATGCCTTGGCCAATTCGGTTTCCAGCGCCATCACCGCCTGCGCCTGTTTGGCCGCGGCCTCCGGGCTGGCGCCCGCGAGTTGCAGCATCTTTTGCACATGGGCCACGTATAGCCTGCGGATCTCGGCGGACTTCTCATCGGTCTTCAAGTAATAATCGCGATCCGGCAACCCCAAACCTCCTTGATCCAGATCCGCAATCATCATGGCCGAGTTCTTGGCATCCGGCCCCGAGCCAAAGCGGAAGAACGGAGATGTTCCGTTACGATACAGCGCCACCACGGTATCGGTGAGACTCGTTTTATCTTCCATTGCCTTGATGCGGTCGAGTTCCGGTTTCAGCGGCGTCCCGTCCTTGGCATCGATCTCTTTCTCGTTCATGCAGGCGGCGTAATAATCGCCAATCTTCTGTTCGATCGCCGCGCGGCCCGGCTTCACCACCGCCGCCTCTTCCAGAATCTTGTGCAGGACTTCACGATTCCGGTCCTGCAGCGCATCGAAGCGCCCCCAGCGCGACTGATCCGGCGGAACGGGGTTGGCCTTCATCCAGGCGCCGCAAGCGAACTGATAGAAATCCACGCACGGATCGGCGCCGCGGTCAATTGCAGCGGGATCGAATCCAGGGGCAGTCTGGCCCCACGCCGCCCCCGGTAAGAGGCACAACGTGAGGAGCCCGAGCGAAAGAAGGTGAAACGAGAGTAGTGTCCTCATAAGCTCTATTGTAAATAGACGGCGGCGTAACCCGTTTGTCCCGTTCCAGGGAGCCTTCGGCCCGTTCCGCAGCCCGTTTGTTCAATTCCGCCCTGTTTGTCTCATTCCCGGCTGGCGAGTTCATCCTTTAGTACTCAGGTACGTCAGGCGATCCCCCCTTCCAACTAAGCGCTCTTCCTAATTGGGCTGAGCCGGACGCGGCCCCTACAATCGAAGTGTGGCCCATATGCTCATGACCCGTCCAAGTAAGTCTCAATACACCGAAGTAGAAGCAGCCGAGGAACTTGGCGTGTCAGTCGATCGTCTGCGGACCATCATTCGCAGCCACGTGGTGGATCGCGAAGAGGACGCGGTAAACATCCCTGTCACCACCTTCCAGCCCTCAGATCTGCTTATTTTGCGCCTGCTGGCCGGAATGCCCACGAATCCCACACAGCTGGATTGAGCAGGTTCGGCGGCTTCTGTCCGGTTAGCGCGGCTAGAGCGTTCTCCGCCGCAATCATCGTCATCTTGCTGCGTGTAGCCACGCTGGCCGAGGCACAATGCGGCGCCATCACTACGTTCTTGCACGCGAGCAGCGCGGGGTCCACTTGGGGCTCGCGTTCAAATACGTCCAGGCCCGCGCCGGCGATCCAGTGCTCGCTGAGCGCCTTGGCAAGCGCGGCTTCATTGACCACCGGACCCCGTGCCGTATTCACCAGAATGGCGGTAGGCTTCATTTCCCGCAACTCGGCCTCGCCGATCAGGTGCCGTGTGCTTTCATTTAGAGGCACGTGGATACTGACGAAATCCGATTCTCGCATCAACTGATCCTTTTCCACCCAGGTGGCCTTCAACGCGCTCTCGATCTCCGGCGCGAGCCGCGTGCGGTTGTGATACAGCACGCGCATCGAGAAGCCGCTGGCGCGCTTCGCCAGAGCTTGTCCAATGCGCCCCATGCCCAAAATTCCCAGCGTGCGGTGATGGACGTCGAGTCCGATATTCAGCTCCAGATTCCAGCGTTTCCACTGGCCTGAGCGAACGAAAGTATCGCCCTCGGGCACGCGCCGGGCCGTCGCCAGCATCAGCGCAAACGCGTGGTCGGCGGTGGTATCGTCCAGCACGCCGGGAGTGTTGCTGACCAAAATGCCGTTCGCGGTCGCTGCCGCGACATCGATATTGTCGAAGCCCACGCCCACATGCGCGATCATCCCCAGGCTCTTCATCCCGGCAATCACGGAACCGGAAAGCGCATCGGTAAACTGGCTCACGATGGCCTGTTTTCCGCGCGCCCGGGCGATCAGTTCCTCGGATGTGAGGCCCTCCTGAGTGTCGGCGTAGTCCACCTCAGCGTGCTGCTTGAGGAAGGCGACAGTTTCAGGAAAGACATGTTTCGTAACCAAAATTGTTGGGCGCATTGGTAAGATTCTCTCATGGCACAACTTGGTTTTCTAGGTTTAGGGATTATGGGCTATCCAATGGCCCGGCATTTGTTGGAGGCGGGACACGAAGTCGCGCTGTGGACTCATTCGTCGGCAAAGGCCCGCGAGCTGGCGGCGAAAGGCAAGGGCACCGCTTGCGCCACGCCCAAAGAAGTGGCCCAGCGCTCCGACTTCATTTTCTATTGCGTCGGCGACAACGCCATGGCTCGCGCCATCACCCTCGGCAAGGACGGACTGATTGAAGGCCTGCGGCTCAGTAGCGTGACTGCGGATTGCAGCACCATTTCGCCAACCGAGAGCATCGAGATCGGCGCGATGTTCGCCGCGAAGGGTGCACACTTTCTGGATGCCCCCATCACCGGATCGAAAGCCGGAGCGGAAGGCGGTACATTGACTTTCATGGTAGGCGGCGACCAAGGTGCTTTCGATCGCTCCAAACCGTACTTCGAGGCCATGGGCAAACGAATGTTCTACTGCGGGGCCGCCGGGCAGGGCCTGCAGACAAAACTCGCCCTGAATCTGGTGATGGCGAACGTTTTGCAAGCCTTCAGCGAGGGATTGGTACTGGCGGTCAAGAACGGCATCAAGGCGGAAATGATGTTCGAGATTCTGGACAACACCGCAGGCAAGAGCGCCCTGATGAGCGCCAAGGCTCCTTCCATCCTGAAGCGTGACTTCAGCACGAAATTCTCGATCAAATGGATGCATAAAGACGTAGGGTTGGCCCTGGAGTCCGCCAAAGCGCTGGACCTGCCACTCCCTCTGACGGCCATTACGGAACAGATGCTGCGGGCGACGATCGCCAAGGGCTACGGCGAGGACGACTTCTGCTCAGTTATACGTGTTTTGGAAGATTTGGCCGGTGTCGAGGTGAAGAGCTAGCCGACGCACCTCAGGGCGGGGTACCTATTACTGGCTGAACGCTTCTTTGCCGAATGACATAGGGATATCTAATATCGTGTAATATCAGAGTCATAGGAGACTTCTATGGCTCCAGCCCAATCTAAATTGCTTTGAGATACAAAAAACTGTTGCTTTTGTCGTTGGAGTATATTATTATTGGAATCAAGCCGGGGAGGGAACTCCCACCAAAGCGAGACTAACCTCACTAAGACCCCTGAAGCACCTTCCCGGCGCCCCTTTCCAAAAGTAATTTTCAAACCCAGCCCCAAGGAACAAGTCGGGGCCAGCCGCAGCGGCTTAGAACGGCGATCCCGGCAGCAAAATATGGCAGCGGCGAAGTTTTTCTTAGCCTCGCGTTTCCAAAATGATATGATCGGAGGCAGGTGACTCACCTCACTCTACTTGGCTCCACGGGGTCCATCGGCACCAGTACCCTGGATGTCGTTCGCCGCTGGCCGGAGCGCTTTGGAATCTTTGCTTTAGTAGCAGGCCGGAACGTCAGCTTGCTGGCTAGGCAGATCGCAGAGTTCAGCCCCAAGGTGGCAGTGGTCGCCGACCAGCAAGCCCTAGCCGAGCTTCGCTCCATCCTCAAATCCAACGGTACGCCGCTCCCGGAACTGGCCGCCGGTCCCCAAGCCCGCATTGCGGCTGCCGCGGCCCCCGAAGCCGGATTCGTAATGTCAGCCATCGTCGGCGTGGAAGGACTGGAGGCCACCTACCAGGCGGTGCGGCTTGCAAAGCGTGTAGGTCTGGCAAATAAAGAGGTTTTGGTCACCAGCGGCAAGCTCGTCACCGATGCAATGCGGATCTCTGGCGCCGAACTCATCCCCGTCGACAGCGAGCACAACGGCGCCCATCAGTGTTTTCGTGCCGGATTGCGGGGTGAGGTTTCGAAGCTGATTCTGACGGCCTCAGGCGGCCCCTTCCGCGAAACTCCGGCGGCGGATCTCAAATTTGTAACACCGGAGCAGGCCTTGAATCATCCAACTTGGAGGATGGGCCAGAGAATCACCATCGATTCGGCTACCCTCATGAACAAAGGTTTCGAGGTGATTGAGGCCTGTTGGTTATTCGATCTTGCGCCGAAGGAAATAGAAGTGGTGGTGCATCCTCAATCCAAGGTTCACGCAATGGTGGAGTTTGCTGACGGTAGCGTGATGGCGCAGGTCTCAGCCACGGATATGCGCATGCCGATCCAGTATGCCCTTACCTATCCGGAGCGGGCCGATGCGCCGGTGGCGCGCCTCGACTGGACCCAATCCGCCCACTGGACTTTCGATCCGCCGGATTTCGAAAAGTTTCCGTTGCTAAAGCTGGCCTATCAGGCCCAGGAAACCGGCGGCTCCGCCACGTGTACGCTGAACGCAGCCGATGAGGTAGCGGTGGAGGCGTTTCTGGCTGGGCAGATTTCTTACCCCAGGATCGCTGCCACCATAGCCGAGACCTTAGCGAAGGTGCCGGTGCGCGAACCCAGTTCGGTGGGAGAGGTGCTTGAGATTGACCGCGAATCGCGGGCCGTCGCCCGTGGCATTATGGAGAAGGGTGAGATAACGCGCATGCATTCGTCTGAAAACGACCCAAGCGAAGCGACCCTGCACGCGTAAGGCAATATATGGCTCTGCTGCAGAACATCTGGTGGTACCTGGTCCTCATCGGCGTGATGATCCTGGTCCACGAATTCGGCCACTACTTCGCTGCACGTTTTTTCGATGTAAAAGTAGAGACCTTCAGTTTTGGTTTTGGTCCCCGCCTATTTGGATTCCGCCGCGGCGAGACCGACTTTCGCTTTTCCCTTATCCTGTTTGGCGGCTACGTGAAAATGACCGGCGAGCAGCCGGGTGAAGAAGGCGCCGCCGATCCCCGTGCGCTTACCTCCAAGCCGCGGTGGCAGCGCTTGCTGATCGCATTTGCCGGCCCCGCCATTAACATTGTCTTGGCTATCGCGTTGCTCACCGGCTTGTTCATGGTGCATTACGAGAAAGTGCCGAACCCGCGGTCGCCCGTGATTGGATATGTGGCATCCGACGGCGCCGCAGCCAAGGCTGGAATAAAAGCGGGAGATAAGATCGTCCAGATCGACGATACTACGGACCCCACCTGGGAGCAGGTCGCAATCAAGAGCGCCATGAACCCCAAGCAGCCCCTCGACGTATGGGTGATGCGCGGTGGCGATCATCTTCACCTGACCCTCACACCGGCTTTGCAAGAAAAAGAGAGCATCGGTAATGCGGGTTGGCAACAGGAATCGGAGATCGAAGTGGCAAGTGTCCTGAAGGATATGGACGGCGCGCGCGTTGGTCTTCAACGGGGCGACATCCTGGTAAGCGTCAACGGCCAGCCTCTGCGCTCGATCCCCCGCCTGAACGAGATTGAAAATGAAACCAGCGGCGCTCCGCTGGACCTGGTTTACTCGCGGAAGGGCCAGCAGCACAAAGTTAAGGTAACGCCGGCCAAGCGCGACATCGAAGGGCAGGGCGGTGCACGCTGGATGATCGGTCTGACACTTCAGCCCCGGGTCGAAATTACCAAGCTGGCGCTGCCGCAGGCGCTCGCCGAGTCCTGGCGCCAGAACCTGCTGAACACGCAACTGATCGTAAAATCGCTCGAGGGCATCGTGGAGCGCAAGATGTCCGCGAAGTCGCTGCAAGGTCCCATCGGTATCGCGCAGATGTCGGGCGATGCGGCGCGGGAAGGCCCCATCCCCTACTTCCTGCTGATGGCCGCGGTCAGCCTCAACCTCGCCATCTTCAACCTGTTGCCCGTGCCCATCCTCGACGGCGGCGTAATGTTGATGCTGTTCGTCGAGATGCTGATGCGCCGCGATCTGGATATGAAGGTCAAGGAAACCGTGGTCAAGGTAGGCTTCGTGTTTCTGATGTTCGTGGTGGTCTTCGTGATCTATAACGATATCTCGAAGATCTTTCCGCCTGGATAGACGCTCGCGCTAAGCAGCGGCGTGAACTCGAATCTCTTGCAGCGCAACCCTGCCCGCGTCGCGGATCGCGCACCATTCTTCGTCCGCGTTCAATCGATCCCACGCCTTGACTCGGGCTTCGACCGAAGCAAACGAGATCGAGTAGGCAGTGCCATTTTGCCGCCGTTCCACCGACAGAGGGTGGATTCCATGGCGCTCAAGAACTTCCCGGGGCGGCAGCACGCTGCCGATCGCGTAAACGCGCCGCTCGATGATCGCGGGCGGCCGGGCCATGGAGGAACCGAGCACTGCGGTTCCGGAAGCCAGACCAGCGACGCCAGTCAGGCCACACGCAAACTGGCGACGGCTGATGCGCATGCCTCAATTGTAGAATGGGACACATGCCGAAAATTCTGGTAACCGGGGGCGCCGGATACATCGGCTCCGTCACTACCCGCCACCTGTTGAGTCGCGGTTTTGAAGTGGCGGTGATCGACGACCTCTCCCGAGGCCATCGCGAAAACATCGCGCCGGAGCGTTTGCATGTCCTGCGATTACAGGACACCAGCGCCGTCGCGCGCCTGCTTAAAGGCGTGGATGCCGTGGTTCATTTCGCGGCCCATAGCATGGTGGGCGAATCCATGCGCGAGCCGGAGCTGTATTTTTCCAATAACGTCGGCGGCACGGTGTCGCTGCTCGAAGCCATGGCGCAGACGGGCGTCCGCCGCCTGGTGTTTTCCTCCACCGCCGCCGTGTATGGCGATCCTGAAAAGCTTCCCATCCCGGAGGACGCGCGCATTGCGCCGGTCAACCCCTACGGAGAATCCAAGGCCATCGTCGAAAAGATACTGCAGAAGCTGGATCTCTACCGGGGCTTGCGTAGCGTGGTCCTGCGCTACTTTAACGCCTGCGGCGCCGAACCCGACGCGAGCTTGGGCGAGGCGCACAACCCCGAAACCCACCTGATCCCGCTGCTCTTCCGCGCCATTGCGACCGGCGAGCCGATCCAGATTTTTGGCGACGATTACGCCACCTCCGACGGCACCTGTATCCGCGACTACATTCACGTCACCGATCTCGCAACCGCGCATCTGGCCGCGCTCGATCACTTGATGGCAGGCGGTGCGTCCGGCGCTTTCAACGTCGGCACCGGCAAGGGGTTAACCGTGATGGAAGTTCTGCGCGCCGTGGAAGAAGTCACCGGCAAGCGCGTGCCGCATAAGGTCGCCCCCCGCCGCGAGGGCGATCCGACCGAACTGGTGGCGGATTCCACGCGGCTCCGCAATACGCTTGGCTGGGAACCGCGGCACAGCGAAATCCACGAAATCGTACGGGACGCCTGGGCCTATTTTCAAAAGATGTGACTCCGGTGAAGCCGCCTTGCCTTGCGTCCAAACGCGCGCCGGCAATGGAGTAGCATAGAAACCATGAAGAAATTCATCCTCGTAGCGCTTTTTACCGGCTTCGCTGCCCTATCCGCGCCGGCTCGCGATCTCGACATCTATTGGGTGGACGTAGAAGGCGGCGGCGCCACTCTCATCGTCACTCCCGAAGGACAGTCGCTGCTGGTCGACACCGGAAATCCGGCTCCCGATGACCGCGATGCGAAGCGAATTTTTCGCGCGGCCCAAAAAGCCGGCCTCAAGAAGATCGACTACCTGATGATCACGCATTACCACGGCGATCATATCGGCGGCGCGCCGGCGCTCGCCAAGCTGATCCCCATCGAGCATTTTCTGGATCACGGCGAGTCCATTGAAGCCCAGGACCCGCGCAGCGGCAAGATCTGGGACGCCTACAAAGCCTTGGGCGATGGGAAACGCACCACCCTGAAGCCCGGCGACAAGCTGCCGCTCAAGGGACTGGATGCTGTGGTGGTTGCCGCCAACGGCCAAGTCATCGCGTCGCCGGTGAAAGGCGCGAGCGGCGCCGAGAATCCCTACTGCAAGGATGCCCAGCAAAAGCCGCCCGATACCACCGAGAATCAGCGCAGCGCTGGAATTCTATTGACCTATGGAAAGTTTAAGTTCCTGGACCTGGGCGATTTGACCTGGGACGTCGAAATGCAGCTCGCCTGCCCCGTGAACAAACTGGGCACCGTCACATTGTTTCAGGCCACGCACCACGGGTTCTTCAACGATTTCTCCGGCGCTCCGGCGCACGTGCTCGCGCTCAAACCGCAGATCGTGATTGTCAATAACGGCGCGACCAAAGGTTGGCAGAATTCAGCCTGGGACACGGTCTACAAGATCCCCGGCCTGGAGGACGTGTGGCAGGTACATCAGGCCATGGGACCCAACCGCGACCACAACGTGAAACCGGATCAGATCGCGAATCTGGAATCAACGCCGCACGAAGGCCAGTGGTTAATGGCATCGGTCACGCGCGACGGCAAGATCACGATCACCAATGAACGCACTGGATTCAGCAAGACCTATAAGACTCGTTAATGCGTGACTTTTACCGTCACTGTATTCGAATACGCTGAAACGCTGGTGACGCCGTTGGTCGTATTGTAAGCCTGCACCCGGTAAAGGTATGTGCCCTTGCTGACAGTGTTCGTGAAAGTCTTCACATTACCCGCGACCGTCCCAACACGCACGAAACTGTTGCTGCCAGAGGGCGCACGCTCGATGTAGAAGCCGGTCTGGTAAGTGGAAGCATCGCTCCACTTCAAGGTTACGGAGCCTCTTCCGGCGGTGCCTGTCAAGTTAGTAGGCGCGATCAGCGGGTTAGCGCTCACCGTGACTGAAGCGTTTGCTGTCGCCGTGGCGCCGCTATTGTCGGTGACCGTGAGGACCGCAGTGTAGCTGCCCGCGTTCCGATACACATGCGCCGGCGAAGCGCTGCTGCTGTTGGCCGTGCCATCGCCGAAATTCCAGCTATAAGACGCGATAGATCCGTCCGGATCGTTCGACCCAGCCGAACTGAAGGTCACGGTCAGCGGCGCGATCCCGGATGTGGGCATCGCCGAAGCCTGTGCTACCGGCGGCACATTGGCGGTGCCGGTAGGCAATACCAGCAGTGTAATGCTTTGTGGTGGCGCAGTGAACGCCGCCGTGCTGCCGCTGAAGCTCAGGTCGGCCAGCCGCGTGATCGCATTGGCCGCCGTGAGCTGATAAACCTGGGCTGTTCCATTAGCGGCAAAATTGTTCAGCGCCAGATTCACCGGCGTGTTCCCCGACAGATACTTATTGATGACCATCACCGTCAGCGCGCTATCGGCGGTACGCTGTGCGGCGAACACAGCAACGTTGTCGGGATTCGGGCCGCTGGCCGAAACGCTCATGTCACCAAAGCTCGACTTGTTGCCGTCGTAGTTGCGATAAAGCTTGATAGCTTTGTAAGTAGGCGTCGATGCGTCGGGCGTGGTCCAGCGCGCTGCCAGATTCAGACCCTCCCGGCCGAAAATCCCCAGGATGTCTGCCTGCGCCGTCGCACCGTTGATATAGGGCTCCGCGCCCCAATTGTATTCCGTGATGCCGATGGGCGTGCCCGCGTCATAATACGCGTCCACCCAGCCACGGAGGCGCGGAATCAGCATCACTTGAGTATTGATCCAGGTCTGGTCCACATAATTGGGATCCCACAACGAACGCGTCGACTTGTTCCGCAGCAATTGCATCGTGGTGCTGACGTCATTGCTGAATTCGCCGCCCTGTGGATAATAGTGCACTGTGAAGACGTCCAGCAAATGCCGCCCGTCGGCTTTCAGTTGCTCCAGCAGCCACGGCAGGTAGTCCATGCCGCCGTGGTTGGTGCGGTCGGGAAGATAGCTCCAGCCGTGCAGGCTGCCGTACTGCTGGTCATAGCCGCTGTAAAAATAGCCGCTCCAGCCCCATTCTTCCGGTCCCACAATCAGTGCGCCCGGATCCGTCCCGCGTATCGTTGCGCCGTAGTCTTTGATCCGCGCCAGAACTTCATCCATGGTCGCGCCGGTGGGGTGCACGTCGCGATGGGTCGAATGCCAGATGCTGTGCTCGTTATCCAGAACGTAATAGCGCGGCGCATTAGTGCTCGCCGGGCCGAAGGCTGTGGCCATGTGTTGCACCCATTGCTGCTGATAAGACGACGTACTCGGTACGTTGGCGTCGTTGGGATCGTTGCCGGTTACATATTGCCCGTTGGATTTCAGAATGCCATTGCCGGCATCCGGATACCATTGCGCGTCGTTCCCGGTCTGCGGGCCGTACTTGGCCTGCGAAAAACTGGCCAGCTTGCTGCGATTCGCGCCCAGCTTCGCTACCCAGTCGAGCATCGGAATCGTGATCATTGCCCGCGCCCCGGCCGCCTGCGTGCTCGAAATGAAGGTATCGCCGCGCTCCCCGGCCACCGCCGACGCATCGCCGATGCTTTCAAAATACCAGTCCTGGTCGCGATTGTCGGCGTTCACCTGCCAGTTGTAGCGGCTGCTATTGTTGCCCCCGTAGCGGTTCAACGGAACGTTCAAATCGGAAAGTTGCGCGGTGGTTCCGTAGGCCACGCCATAGATCCGCGGATCAATCGCGTGGCGGTTGGCGTTGGCATCCACGGTTAATGAAGCGGTCGGGTTCTGCGCCAGTGCAGCGCCGCTCAACAGAGCGGCGAGTAACGAAATCTTAAGCATGATCTATTTCCTTGTGATACTGACCGTCGCACTGGCTGACTTGCTGGCATCCGCATTGCTAG
This sequence comes from Bryobacteraceae bacterium, assembly GCA_035496735.1. Taxonomy (GTDB): domain Bacteria; phylum Acidobacteriota; class Terriglobia; order Bryobacterales; family Bryobacteraceae; genus Palsa-187. Next base: position 18,446 of record DATJEI010000135.1, read on the forward strand.
TGGCGCTAACCGTGACCTTCGACGGCGAAGGAACAATATTCGGCGCCTTATATAGTCCGCCGGTGCTAACGGTGCCGAACGTCGAATTCCCGCCGGTGACTCCGTTTACTTTCCATGTGACCGAGGTGTTTGTGGTATTGGTCACGCTAGCCGTGAACTGTTTAGTAGCCGTCACGCGCACTCTCGCGCTCGTGGGAGAAATGGTCACCGCGATCGGAAGCGCGTTCACCACTGTAACCGTCGCGCTGCCGGCAACCGCGGGCGCCACAGCGCTGCTGCTGGCGTGAACCGTAACCGTTGCCGGCGATGGTACCGACGCCGGCGCTGTGTACAGCCCGCTCACTGAGTCTATGAAACCGACCGTGCCATTTCCTCCGACCGCACCATTCACATCCCAGGTAACCGCTTGATTCGAGCTGCCGCTCACCGTGGCAGTGAATTGTTTCTGCGTGCTCAGTGGAACGCTCGCGCTCGACGGACTCACGCTCACCGTCACGCCGCTTTGCACCGCCTGCCCCGAGTCTGGATTCACCATCAGCACCGTCGCATCCACCGCCTCGAAATTGGACCCCGCGATGGTCGTTAAGGCGTGCAGATCGTCGTTATTCCAGCCAGCATCCGGCGCGCCGGAGAGGAACCAGGCGGAGCCATTGTCCGCCAGCATCATGCCGTACTGCTTCAAGGCTGTCAGAATCACTTGGTTAGTTGGCGAGAAACCCGACATGTCAAAGCTCGCCTTCAGGCGAAACCGCGCTCCCATCGGCGGATACTGCGCCCCGGTTAGCGACGACGCATAGTGCCGCGCGGGCCATACATATGCCCTCTGTGTCTGCGGCACCGTGAAGCGAAGCGCGTGGTGAATCGCACCGGTGGCAACTTCATCGTGCCGCACCAGTCCCGGGAAAATCGGCAGCCCGGCGGCATCGGCCGAGGTCCAGGTGGCTGGCCGCAGCGCGTCTGAAAGCAGGTTGAAGATGGCACCGGAACCGCCGGTCCAGCTCGACGTCTGCGGATAAGCGTCGTAAATTTCGTAAAGAATACAATTGTCCGTGTCGACTGAGATCACATGTCGGTCGCCAGTGCTTGAGCTGCCGCCTTCAATCGGCGCGTTCAGCGGGATGGCGTAAGGACCGGTATCGCTCTCGCTTTGATACGTGAAGGTCGCGGGATACTTGGTTTGCGTCCCAGGAACCGTGACGTACGGGATGCCGATGGGGCCCCCGTTATACAAACCTGAACCGAAATCCGGGTGCAGTGGTGAAGACGCGCCGATGGTGCTCACCCAGGTGGAAGAACTTGGGTGAACCGGCAGTTGATCGATTCGCGTGTTCCAAATATTATCCGCCGGAAGAACCGCGCAATTCCCGATGGTGGGCGTCTGAGCGGACGCAAGGCTTCCGAGCCCTAGCAACAGGGCTGCAGGTACGATGTTTTTCACAGCGACACTCCTCCGAGGGTCTCAGGATACCGCCTGAAGAGTCTTCCTTCTATCGGGTAAGCACCCGAGAAACCTTAGTGAATCGCCGCTTAGAAGCCCGCGAACCGCCCGTTCGCTAATCGCCGCTCGCCATGGCCACGGACGCTTCCACCGCGCCGCCCACCTGGACCGCGCCGGCCTTGCCGCTGTCGAATTCGTTCTCCCATTTCGCCACCACAATCGTCGCCACCGCGTTACCGGCCAGATTGGTGAGACTCCGCATTTGCGACATGAAACGGTCCACGCCTAGCAGCAGAGTGATCCCCGCAACCGGCACGGTATGCAGCGAAGACAGGGTTGCGGCCAAGGTGATAAAGCCGCCGCCGGTGACCGCCGCCGCGCCCTTGGAGGTCAGCATGAGCACCACCAGCAACTGGAATTCCTGCGCCGCGGTCAAGTGCGTATTGGTGGCCTGGGCGACGAATAACGCCGCAAGGGTCAGGTAGATCGACGTGCCGTCGAGATTAAACGAATACCCTGACGGCACCACCAGCCCAACCACGGACTTGGTGCAGCCCAGTCTCTCAAGTTTTATCATCAGCGATGGCAAAGCCGCCTCGGATGTAGAGGTCCCCAAGACGATCAAAAACTCCTCTTTCAAGTACTTCAACAGGTTCCAGATGCGGAATCCGTGCAGCCGCGCGATCGCCCCCAATATCACGAAAACAAACAGCGCCGCCGTGGCATAGAAGCACAGCATCAGGTTTCCAAGCTGCAGAAGGGTTCCGACTCCATACCGTCCAATAGTAAAGGCCATCGCGCCGAATGCTCCTAAGGGAGCGACATACATGATGAAGCCGATCATCTTGAACAAGATGTGATTGATGTAGTGAAACGCGTCCAGCACCGGCTTGCCCCTATCGAAAGTTGCCAGCGCCATTCCGAACATAATGGCGATCAACAGGATCTGCAGGACCTCGCCTTTGGCGAAGGCGTTGACCATTTGATCCGGAATGATGTTCATGATGAAATCCACGGTGCTCAAATGCTCGCCCGACGTGGTGTATTGCGCCACGGCTTTAGTGTCCAGCGTTGCAGGGTCGGCATTGATGCCGGCACCCGGCCGCACCACCGTCACGATCAAAAGCCCGATCAGCAGCGCCGCCGTGGTAACCACCTCGAAGTACAGCAGTGCCTTGACGCCCACGCGTCCCAGCTTCTTCATGTCGCTCATGCCCGCGATGCCCGTCACCACGGTGCAGAAGATGATAGGCGCAATCATCATGCGGATCAGTTTGATGAAACCGTCCCCCAGGGGCTTCATTTTTTCGGCCAGCGGGGGATCGAACACGCCCAGCGCAACCCCCAGCACGATCGCCACGAATACCTGGAAATACAGGGCCTGATAGAACGGCTGTCGCGTGGCGCTCACCGGAGAGGGCGTTGTGTCTGCCATAAGCTCCTACAATTCTACGCTGCAATTCCCGGGAATGGTGCGCTGCCCGGGCGTCCCACCCGGTCGTGCATCCACTACCACCGCTCGCACCGCCGCCCGCCCCTTGTGACTCGTGAGAAATGCCTCTACCCTGTACAAATGCTCCCTTTTCGAAAAATCCTTTTTCCGGTGGATTACTCCGAGCCCTGCCAGGCCATCGTTCCCTATGTCTCGGAAATGCAGAAGCGTTTTTCCACGGAATTGAGTTTGGTTCACGCCTACGGCGCTGAGGCTCTGGCCTTCAGCTCGCTGCCGATCGCGGATCTGCAGCTGCCGGAACAAGTGCGCGCAATGTCGGAAGAACGGCTGCGGGAATTCGCGCGTGTCAATTTTCCCGGCCTGAAGGTGGATATCTACGTTGAAGTCGGCGAACCCGGCGCCGTCATCGATAACATCGTCCAGCATCAGGGCGCCGACCTGGTGATGTTGCCCACTCACGGCCGCGCGCCCCTGCGGCGTTTTCTGCTGGGATCGGTGACCGCCAAGGTTTTGCACGATCTCACCGTGCCCGTCTGGACCGGTCATCCGTTACGCATTCCTTACACTTCCGTCCTGGCCGCGATCGATACCAGTGACGAAGCCGAGGCCGTGATTCGCGCTGCGTCCGCCCTTGCGGCATCCTACGGGGCTCAGATGTCACTGGCCTACGCGCTGGAAATGCCGCCTATAGGCATTGGTGAAGCCTTCATCGATTACCATGACGATTTCATGAAGGCCGCCGACGCCCGCATTATTGAGTTGAAGAAGCGAGCCGGCGTGAACGCGCCGCACACGATTCTGCAAGGACCGGTAGCTGATGCGATCCATGACCAGGCTCTGCATACCGGCGCGGACCTCATCGTGACCGGACGCGGTGTAGTTTATGGCGCCGTCAGCCGGATGTGGTCTCACCTTTATCCCATCATTCGCCACGCGCCGTGCCCCGTTTTGAGTATTTGACTGGTTTTCACTAGGCGGCCTGGAAGCATATGCGACGCAGCAACCGGATCTGTCCCGCGTGATACAGGTCGTGCGCCGACGCGCCGCGGATCAAATGGCATGTCGCGGGAGTCAATGCGCGAGCCGGTAAGGCCGCCACTGTGTCGCGCAATTTTCCATGCTCGGCTTCCAGGATGGCGATGTCTCGCTTCCACGCCGCTTCGGCGGCGGCCGATCCAGCGGCGGCAAATCCGCGCTCCGGCCGTTCGAAGAAATTGCTGCCGGTGAGCACGAACCTCCCGCGCTTCTCCCGCAAAATCTTCCGCCGCACCACATACTTCCAGTACGCCGCATGCAGCGTCAGTTCCCAGATGTTATGACAATCCCCCGCTGGACGCCACGCCGCCTGCGCTGCCGTCACGCCGCGAATCGCTCCGCGCAGATTGGGGCCGTGCCAAGACTTTTTAGCGAACGCTTCGTCCAGGCCATCCAGCAGCAGCGAGGTAATGACGCTCATAAAAGATGCGCCGGCGTCGCACGCGGCTTCGATAATACCTTAGACCGGAGGCACACATTCACTTCTTCGATCGACCCAAAGAATCCCACGAACGCCTGGTCCAAGTGCCGCGGCCTGCGCCGCGATTGTCGAAAATCGCGCGGCCGGAACTGATCGGTAAAAGAAATCACTGCGGTCCCTAGCGGCCGGTATTCGTGCGTGCCCTGGGCCCACGCGAGACCCGGCTCCGCATCAATCCACAGGGCGAACCCCATACTTCAATTATGATTATGCCGGCGATTCCCCGCGAGCCGCCTGCTGCAGGATGCGCGCCGCGCGAGCCGGATTAAACACTCCGCAAGAGCAGAATCGCGTCAGGCAGGCGGCCGCTTGCTCCGGCGTGCGGCGGCCTTCCTTCACCCAGTCGATCATTTTTTTCGCCAGCGAATGGCTCACCATGCCGTGCCCGCACATGGTCGAAAGCAGCAGTACATCGGCGTTCGGCAGCTTTTCGGTCTTGCCTTCGAAACCCAGCGAGTAGCCGACGCTGTGCCGTGGAATTCCGGCAGCGAAACAACACTGCTCAGCGCCGTCCACGGAAGTCGAAATGTTGATGCTCAATCCCAGATCGGCTTCCTTAACCGCTTTTACGAAATCCTCAGCGGCAACCCGATTGTCGAACACCGCGGCCACGGTAGTCAGCGCATCCATTCCGTCGATTACCGCCCGGAAGTCGGCGGTCGAATCGCGATTCCAGTGCGCCAGCGGATTCATCGCGCGTGACGGCCGCAGCGCACCGCCGTGAATCGCATCGCCCAGATTCACCGGCTTGAAGGGCACCGCCATTTCGAGAAACTGGCGCAGCTTGGGCAGCGCATCGCCGTCATTCTTGCCGCGCGCGCACATCGCAAAAACAATGTAGTCGTCCGCAAAACTTTGCGAGGGGCCAAAGCGATGGAGCGTGTTGGTCATGCGCTCACCGTGATCTTGGCTTCAGCCTGGGTCACCCGCCCCAATCCGATATTGGTCTTCGCCCGTTCCGGATGATAGCCCAGTTTTTCCAGCATCGGCGCCACCACATGATCCTCCCCGTCTGCATCGCAGCGCGCGCCCACGCCCAGCGCGACCACGGTATCGATCTGCTTTTCCACGTCCCACACCAGCCGTATGATTTCTTCGGCGCGCTCTACCGGTACTTTGATCTCGATAATCGCCGACAGCACCTTTTCGTTCATGATGTCTTCGCGGATCGTCCCCGTCGCCATATCACTCATCAAGGACGTCACCGGATTGCGCTTCTCAAAAGTCACGCCCGCCTTGGCCAGCGCCCAGCACATCGTTTGCAAATCGCGGAACCACACGCCCACGCCGGGACGCCCGAATTCGATGGTGAATCCCACCTCGCCCTGTTTCACCCGGCCGCTGACATCGTTGGTCTTCACTTCTTCGGTGCCGCGTCCGTGCACGCCCGTCGATTCGTGCGGCACACGCGGATCGGAAAACGCGCGCCGTACCGTCCGTGGCCACACCAATTCGTCCGGCGCGAACGCGGCCGTCGGGCACACATCAGGTTCGGGATCGAAGCGCAGCCGCAGCATTTGAAACACCTTGCGCAAGGTGCGCACAAACGTGGGATTCAGGTGTTCCTGACTCAGCCCGTTGTAACACGCGTAACATTCCACGCATTCCTTGGAGTTGACAGTCGCGCGCCGCGTCGCCGGATCGATGTAGATCGCCCCCACCGGACACACATAGGTGCAATTCCCGCACGCCACGCACTTGTTCGGATCGATCTTCACGCTTTCATTCTCATGCGACCCGTTTGGTCGCGTCAATTTTCAGGAACAGCGCCGCCGCAATCAAACATAGCGCGCACGTGATGAAGAAAGGCGCATTCCAGCCATAATCTCTCGCCGCATACGTGACCACTGCCGCTGAAATCGCGCCGCCGATGTTGCCCAGAGTGTTCATCACCGCCGAAACGGAGCCGGCGAAATCGCCCCCGATATCGAGCGTCACCGCCCAGGAAATTCCCACAGTCCATTCGAGACTGAAGAAGGCCGCGCAGTAAAACGCTACGGATACCTGAGGATCGCGCGCCAACACTGCCGGAATCGTGGCCGCGGCGGAAACCAGAAAACCCGCAATCGCCACCCAGCGGCGTGCCAGATTCACGTTGCTGGTCCGCTTCAGCACGCGATCTGAACACCATCCGCCCAGCAGATCCCCCAGCGTCCCTGCAAACAACGGCAAACTCGCATAGATGCCCATCTTCGCCAGCGTCATGCCGCGCGAATCGTGCAGATAGGTCGGAAACCAATCGTTATAGACATTGAGATTGAAGTTGTAGCAGAAGTACATCACCGAAAGAATCCACAGATTGGGGTGGGTGAGAATCTGGCGCCACGGAATATCAGTGGCACGTTTCCGCCCGGACCCGATCAGCTCGCGTTCGGCCGCATTGACGCTGCGGTGCTCTTCCGGCGTGTCGCGATAGTAGAAATACCAGACCGCGGACCATGCCACGCCCAGCAATCCAAAAAGCAGAAATGCCGCGCGCCAGCCAAACATGGGGATGAAACCGCTCCAATGCAAGCCGTAAATCGTGAAGCCTGCCAGTACCAGCGGCGTCAGCGCCGCGCCTAAGCGTGATCCGGCGTGCGTGACGCCCTGTGCGAAACCTCGCTCCGTCGGCCGCATCCAGCGCGAAAGGGAACGCGTGGCGATGGGGAACGCGCCGGCCTCGCCCAGCCCAAAGAATATTTGAATCACCAGCATCGAAACCGCGTTCCACGCCAGCGCCGTGATCCCCGTGAAGATGCTCCACCATGTGACCACCGCCGTCAACGCCCGGCGGGCGCCAAAACGGTCGCCCAACCAGCCGCCGGGCAGTTGAAACAGCGCGTAGGCGATGCGGAAACTAAACGTGATCCACCCCATCATCACCAGCGAGATTCCAAGTTCGTCGCGAATCGCGGGACGCGCTACGGCCAGAATCTGGCGGTCCATGTAAGTGATCATGTACGCCGCTACCGTCAGGCCCAGAACCGCGTGGCGTACGCGGGTAGGGCGCTCGCCGGAAGGCCTCCCGCTGTGGGGAGCGCTCTGCATCAGAGGATGGGGAGGAGGTACGGCCACAAAGGAGTGATCATACCACTTCCAACAAACTGCGGATCAAGACCGCGGGATGCACGCCCGTGGCGCCAGCCAGATCCGCCACTTGATGCCGGCATGAAGTGCCCACCGCCACCAGCGCCTCGCCGGCCTTCATCGCCCTCACCGCAGGCAGCAACTTGCGGTTCGCGATGGCTACCGACACATCATAGTGATCCTTCGAATAGCCAAACGACCCAGCCATGCCGCAGCACCCCGCATCCAGATCCACCACACTGCATTCGGGAATGCGCCCCAGCAGCTTCTTGGTCGATTCCAGCAGTCCCATCGACTTTTGATGACAGTGCCCGTGCAGCAGGATTTTCGACGGCCCTTTGCGGATCGGCAGGTCCAGCGTTCCCGCGAACTCTTCCCACAACAGCACTGCGCCGGCTACCGCACGGGCCTTCTGCTGCTGTTCACCGCGCAGCAGCGATGCCGCGTCTTCCTTCAGCACCGAAAGGCAGCTCGGTTCACAAAACAGGATCTTGTCCCCGTGCGCCGCAATCGGGTAAAGCCCTTCCACCAACTGCCCGACCTGTGCGCGAGCCTCACTCAACAGCCCCTTTGAGATCATCGGCCGTCCGCAGCACCCCGGCCTGACTACGTCGACGCTGCATCCCCCGCGCTCCAGAACTTCCACCGCCGCCACGCCGATCTCCGGATCGTAGTGATTGGTAAAAGTGTCATTGAAGAGCGTAATGCGCCGCCCGCTCCCCTGCGCGCGTGCCGTCCTCCCCGCGACCCGCCCATTCACCCAGTGCCCGAAGGTCTTGCGACGCCACTCCGGCAACTTACGGCGCGGGTCCAGCCCTAGCAGCTTCTTGTTAAGCGCCGTGCCCGCTACCCAATTCGAGATCGGCGCGAACGCACTGCCCAGCTTCGCCAGATTCGCCGTGTTTCCCAGCGCGCGCGCGTGCACCGGCGTCCCATGACGCGAATAATAATCTGCCAGGAACTCGCTCTTATAGCGCGCCATGTCGACGCCCACCGGGCACTCCGCCTTACAGGCGCGGCATTCGAGACACAAATCGAGAGCCCTGTGGACCCCGTCGTCGCCCAGGCCCGCCTCGCCCTCAATTTGACCGCTCATCGCGAGCCGCAGGACATTCGCGCGCCCGCGCGTCGAATCCGATTCTTCCCGCGTCGCCATATACGACGGGCACATCGTGCCGGAAAGCTTTTTGCGGCACGCCCCTACGCCGCTGCACATTTCAACCGCGCCGCCCAGGCCGCCGTATTCCGAGTAATCGAACCAGGTTTTTGGATTCGGCGTCTTATATCCGCCGCCGAAGCGCAGGTTCGAAGTCATCGGCGGCGAATCCACGATCTTGCCCGGATTGAAAATGCCGTGCGGATCGAAAGTACGCTTGACTTCGCGAAACGCTTCGTACAACGTATCGCCGAACATCTGCCGCATGAAAGGACCGCGCACCAGGCCGTCGCCATGCTCCCCCGACAGCGCACCGCCGAATTCGAGCACCAGCTTCGCCACGTCATTGGCGATGGCCTCGAACTGCCGCACGCCCTCTTCGGTCTTCATGTTGATCACCGGACGCACGTGCAGACAGCCTACCGACGCGTGCGCATAAACTCCCGCCGTGGTGTTGTGCCCGCGCACCAGCTCCATGAATCGTCCGATAAACGGGCTCAGTTTTTCCGGCGCCACCGCCGTGTCCTCGACGAATGAAATCGATTTCGCGTCGTCCTTCATCGCGGTCGAAAGGCCCAGCGCCGATTCGCGCAGGCTCCAGACGCGAGCTTGCCCAGCAAGGTCAGTCTCGGTGTGATAGTGATAGCCGAGCTTCCGTCCCCGCAGGTCTTCTTCCAGCGCCTGCATGCGCGGCGGCAGGTCTTCTTTTTGATCGGCGTACATTTCGACGCACAGCGTCGCACCCGGATCGCCCGAAACATAGGTATTGCGAATTTTGTCGAGCGTCGCGTTCTGGCGCGTGAAATCCAGGATGTGCTTGTCCATCACCTCCACCGCCGAAGGCTTGTGCTTCAGGATCACCGGCGCCGCCGTCAGCGACTCCAGCAATTGCTCGAAGCCGATCACCATAACCGCTTTGGCCTTCGGCAGCGGCACCAGGTTGAGCTTAGCTTCGAGCACCACGCCCAGCGTGCCTTCCGACCCCACCATGATCTTCGCCAGATTGACCGGCTTATCCTGATCGACAAAATCGTTCAGGTTGTAGCCGCCCACGCGACGCACCACCTTGGGATAACGCCGGTCGATTTCATCCGCGTGTTCGCCAGCCAGCCCCAGCACCGCGCGGTAACAGGCCGCTTCGAGCGTATCGCCCACCGGCACCTCGCTGCGCGGGATCTCGCGAAAATGCACGACACTGCCGTCCGAGAGCAGCACCGTCTGCTCCAGCACATGGTCGATGGTCTTGCCGTAAAGCACACTGCGCGCGCCGCAGGAATTGTTGGCCATCATCCCGCCGATGGTGGCGCGGCTGGCGGTGGAGATATCCGGCGCGAAGCGCAGCCCCAGCGGAGCCATCTGCGCATTCAGTTCATCCAGCACGATGCCCGGCTCGACCCGCGCCCACCGCTCCTGCGCATTCACTTCCAGCAGACGGTTGTAGTATTTCGACGTGTCGACTTGAATCCCTTCGCCGATTGCTTGCCCCGCCTGCGACGTTCCCCCGCCCCGCATCGTAATGGGGCATCGATAGCGCCCGCAAATATCCACCACGCGAACGATGTCCGCGCGCGTCTTCGGGATGACAACCCCCAGCGGCCGAATCTTATACACGCTGGCGTCAGTCGAATAGAGCGCGCGCGATACCGGGTCGAAACGTACTTCGCCTTCGAGCTGTTTACGGAGTTCACCCTCGAGAGCGCTCGCGTCGATTCGCGGTTCTAACTGCACCAGGCTCATGGAACCAAAAGATTAACATACGAAATCGCTGCCACAGCGCGCCGACGCAACCCGGAATTGACTTTCCTGCCCTCCGGAGCCTGTAATGGAAGCTTGCGATCATGCTCAAATCTGAAATTCTAACTCCCGCTCTGCTGCTGGACCTGGACGCCTTCGAGGCTAACCTCGCGCGTATGATGGATCGTGTGAAGAGCTCCCGCAAAGCTCTTCGGCCCCACGCCAAGGCCCACAAATGTGTCGAAATCGCCAAACGCCAACTAGCCGCGGGGGCTTGCGGCGTCTGTGTGGCCACGCTCGCCGAAGCGGAACTGATGGCGAGCGCGGGCATCGGCGGCATCCTGCTGACCTCGCCCGTAGCGGACCCGGCGAAGATGGCTCGTGTCGTAGAGACCGGCGCCATGGTAGCAGTGGATCACGTCCAGCAGGTCGAGTGGTACCAGGAAGCCGCCCAGGCCGTCGGCCGTCAGCTCGACATGCTTATCGACCTCGACGTCGGTGACCACCGCACCGGGGCTCGCTCCACCGCGCAGGCGCTCGAAATCGCGGAGGCCATCGCCCGCTCGGCGAACCTGAATCTGCGCGGCCTCCAAGGATACTCGGCCAAAGGCTCCCATTTGGCCGGGGAAGAAGGCCAGCGCCTGTCCCGCGCAACGTGGGCCCATGCCGCCGAAGTACGCGACGCGCTAGCCCGCAAAGGCATGCCAACCGACATCGTATCCGGCGGAAGCACCGGAACCTGGCAAATCGATACCGCGAATCCCGAAATAACCGAGATGCAAGCCGGATCGTTCGTGCTGATGGATCTGGAGTACCGCAAAGCCGGTGTGGATTTCCCGCAGGTGATCACCGTGCTGGGAACAGTCGTGAGCGCAAATCACCTTAACTTCGTCACCACCGACGCCGGGATCAAATCTTTTTCCACCGATCGTGCCTATCCGCCCGAAGCCGCGAACTTACCCGGTTTGACCTATCGCTTCGGTGGCGACGAATTCGGCTACTTGAACGTTGACGACACCCACAAACTGCCGCGCCTGGGCCAGAAAATCGAATTCATTCCGCCACACTGCGACCCCACGGTGAACCTCTATAACCGCATGTATGCCTGCCGCGGCGATCGCGTGGAAGCGGTCTGGCCGGTGAAGTCCCTGGCGCTCTAACTCAGACTTCAACCACTTCTTCGAATACTTCCGCCCGCAGACGAATCCCGGCGGCCACCAGTTTTTCGTAGAACTTGGGCCGGATGCCGGTGGCCGCGAAACGCCCGATCACTCTGCCGTCCGGATCGATACCGCGCTTTTCGAACACAAACAGATCCTGCAGCGTGATGATGTTGCCTTCCATTCCGGTCACCTCCGTGATCCCCGTCACGCGGCGCGAGCCGTCGCTAAAACGAGCGGCCTGAACCAGCAGGTGCACGGCGCTGGAAATCTGCTGGCGAATGGCGCTTACCTGCATGTTCGCATTGGCCATCGATACCATTACCTCCAGCCGCGAAATCGCGTCACGCGGGGAGTTCGCGTGAATCGTCGTCAGGGACCCGTCATGGCCCGTGTTCATGGCCTGCAGCATGTCGAGCGCTTCCTCGCCGCGGACCTCGCCCACCACGATACGGTCCGGGCGCATGCGGAGGCTGTTGATCAATAATTCCCGCTGCCGCACTGCTCCGCCGCCTTCGAGGTTCGCAGGGCGAGTTTCCAGGCGCACCACGTGCGGCTGCTTCAACTGCAATTCAGCGGCGTCTTCGATCGTGACAATCCGCTCTTTGGCATTGATGAATACCGAAAGCGCGTTCAATAGCGTAGTCTTGCCGGAACCCGTACCCCCGGAAATGATGATGTTCAGTTTCGACTTCACCGCCGCTTCCAGCATTTCGATCATGCCCTGGGTCAGCGCCTTGCGCTCCACCAGATCATTGGGCATCAGCTTATCGGTCGAAAACCGGCGAATGGATAGAATGGGTCCGTCCACCGCTAGGGGAGGAATGATCGCATTCACGCGCGAGCCGTCGCTCAAACGCGCGTCCACCATGGGCGTCGATTCGTCGATGCGACGCCCCACCTGGCTGACGATCTTATCGATAATGCGCAGCAGATGCGGATCGTCGCGGAAAGCCACATTGGTCAGTTCCAACAAGCCGCGCCGCTCCACGTAAACATACTTGGAGGTATTCACCAGAATGTCGGATATGGTGGGGTCTTTCAACAGCGGCTCCAGCGGCCCCAGCCCAAAAACTTCATCCAGGACCTCATCGCAGATCTGCTGTTTTTCGGTCGAGCTGAGCAGCGTGGGCTCACCGTCGATCAATCCCAGCAGCGCCTGGCGTACTTCGCTGCGCATCTTCTGGTTGTCGATGCTGGCCAACGCATCCAGGTTGATCTTGTCCACCAGTTTGCGGTGCAGGGTGAATTTCAGTTCCTGGTACTCGGGCGTCGGCGTGGTCTTCGGCCGCCCGGATGCTTTAAGGAGCCGGTGCTCCCAGGAAGCCTGCTGCGCGTTCCTATTGCTCTTATCAAGGGTGGAAAACATGGGAATCCGTCAATTTTTGCCGCTCTGCTGCGCGCCATCGGGACGAAATCCGCGGACTTTGCACCGAGTTGCTACAGCGCCGCGGCCCGCTTGGGAAGTGAAGAGTTTGAAAGCTCTGAAGATCAACTCATCGGCATCCCAAGGCCCCAGCAGGAAATCCCAATTCGGCTCAGGAATCCCGGCTTCGCGGCGCAACAGGGTCTCGGCCGAGCCCACAAACAGTATCGGTTTCGGGCTATCCGAGGCCACCTCGCTGTTGGCCCATGAAAAGATTCCCTCGCCCTGGCAAACATTCACCACTCCGGCGTGAAACGGCAGCAGGGTGTCGTTATCGGGCAGATCCTGGAAGGTGCGGCAGCGCGCCCGCGCATACTGCAGCGCTCGCGTGATGCGCGCGGCTTCGGCCGCTTCAAAGCCGATCACCGCGAAGCGCTTGTCGCCCAGCAGCTCCCCTACTACCGGCGGCAAATCCGGAGTCTCCCTCCGCCCCCGCACAGCTTGCGAAAACAGTTGCCGCATGCCCAGCAATTCCGCGCGCAAACGGCTGACGCATTCCCCGGCGGCGAGCATCGCGCGGGCCTCCCGGTTGCTCCGGCGCCGCTCGCCCGGATCCGCCAGGTAGTCTTCGATTCCCCGCGCCTTGCGCGCAATCTCGGCGAAACCCAGCATGCCGGCAATGCCAGTCCAGTGGTGTACCGTGCGCTGCGCCCGGTCGAGATCCAGCCCTTGCGTCAGGCTTCCCAGCAAGCGGGCGCTCTCTTCCTCGCCTTCCACCAGGAAATTGGACCGCATCTCCGCCAGCAGGTCGTGGTAATCGCCCGGCTGCAACGCCGGCCGGGCCGCCTGGCGCGCACCCAGGTGCAACTTGACGGTCGCCGGGAGCGTGCGCGTGTCGACCGGCTTGGTGATATAGCCGCTACAACCCGACGCGTGGGCCCTTTCCTCGTCGCCCGGCATGGTGTAGGCCGTGCAGGCGACTACAATGATGTCGCGCGTAGCCGGATCCGATTTCAAACGCCGCGTCAGCTCGAAACCGTCGGCGCCCGGCAGTTGCACATCCATCAGGATCAGCCGCGGCCGGAATTCGGCCAGAACTTTGGCCACTTCCGGCCCGTCACCCGCGGTGCGGATTTCATAGCCGTCCGGCGCGAGCACCGCCCGCATCAGTTTTAGATTGACCGGGTTGTCGTCGACAAGCAGAACCGGATCGCTGCCCATGCCGGAACATATCGTTTGGGGATGGGAAAGTGTGAAAGAAGAGAGAATCTCAGCCGCTCCCGGAAAATCCCGACGAGCCTAAAATTAGGCCGCTTTCGCCGATAAGCCACGCAGGGAAGTTTTGCATGCCGACTCAACTTTTTGCTCTGATACTCGAAGACCATCTTGCCGATTTTGAACTGATTGCGCACGAGCTGGCTCGCTTCGGATTTAGCGCCCGCTGTAAGCGGGTTGAGACTGAGGCCGACTACATCGAGCGGCTCCGGGAAATGCCGGATATCGTCCTGGCCAATGATTCGCTGGCGGGCTTGGACAACCTGCGCGCGCTGGAGATTTTGCACCAGTCCGGATTGGTGATCCCCTTTATCGTGCTTACCGGCACTTTCGGCGAGGAGCAGGTGGTCGAGTGCATGCAGAAGGGCGCTACCGACTATCTGCTGAAGGATCGCATTTTGCGGCTGGGACCGGCGGTGGAGCGGGCGCTTGAAGAAGGCGAGCTGCGCCGCCGGAAAATTGCGGCGGAGGAAGCTTTGCGGCGCCACAACCTCCAGCTCGAAGAGCAATATCACCGGGCGCAGGCCGCCAGCCGCATGAAGAGCATCTTTCTCGCGAATATGTCGCACGAATTGCGCACGCCGCTCACCGCCGTCATTGGTTTCGCGGAGTTGCTGGTCGACGGCAAGGTCGGGCCGCTCGCTCCCCAGCAACTGGATTTCACGCGCGACATTCTGGCCAATGGCAAGCATTTGCTCAGCCTGATTAACGATGTGCTGGATCTCGCCCGGGTCGAATCCGGCAGCATGGCTTTCCATCCCGAACGGCTGTGTCTGCCGGACCTGATTCGGGAAACCATCGCGGGTTTTAGGCTACAGGCGTCCGAGCGCAATATAACCCTCACCACCGACGTGCAGATGTCCGCGATCGAAGTCTTCCTCGATCCCCGGAAATTAAAGCAGGTGCTGCTCAATTATGTTTCCAACGCTCTCAAATTCACTCCTTCCGGCGGCCGCGTCACCGTGCACGCTCGCTTTGAGGAGGGGTCCACCTTTCGCCTCGAAGTAGAAGACACCGGCATGGGAATCGCGGCCCGCGATATCGGCCGTCTGTTTCAGGATTTTCAGCAACTGGGCGGCGGCCTTTCGGAGGACGTCCAGGGCACCGGCCTGGGGCTGGCTCTCACCAAGCGGCTGGTTGAGGCGCAGGGCGGCAAAGTCGGGGTGGTCAGCCAGTCCGGCCAGGGCAGCAGATTCTATGCGGACTTGCCGTGTTCCGCCGAGTGGATGCAGACCGATCTGAGCCGCCTTCACCAAGTTGCCGCCGTCCATCCCGAGGCGGAGTACTCCGAGACCGAACCGCAGGTCGCCGGAGCTTCCTAAAACGGCGCGGCCCTCACATTCCCGCGGTGGCTGCCGAAGAGGCAAAGGTAGCTGGCTGGGTTTCTCGTAAAGACGGTTTCCGGTAAGGAACCAGGTCGCGGCATAGAACGGCCGGAGAAAGTCGGTGGAGAAGAACGCCGGAGACGGACGCCGGAGAAGGATGCCGGGGAAGTCGAGAAGGAAGCCGAGAAGAACGTTGGAGAAGTACACCGAAGAAGGACTATAGGCCGCAACAGCGCCGGCCCGCAACGGTCAAGCGCCGAAACACCCGGATGGCTCGACATAGCCCCGATCGCGAGGAGACGCAGTGGAAGAAAGTACCCTTACCGTTCTGCTGATTGAGGACAGCCCGCAATTCGCGCAACTCGTGCAGCACTGGCTCGCCAACATGGCCGGCGGCGCAGCCTTCGTTTTGAACTGGACCGACTCCCTCGCCGATGGCATGAGCCGACTCGATCGCGGCGGCGTCGACGTCATCCTGCTGGATCTTGGACTCCCCGATTGCAGCGGCATGGAGACCTTCCTTCAAGCCCGGGATCGCGCCCTCAGGACGCCCATCGTGATCCTCAGCTCCGCCGATAGCGAGTCGCTGGCGCTGGAGATGATTCAGGAAGGGGCCGAAGATTATCTGGTCAAAAGCACGTGCGACGCCGAATCGCTCGCTCGGGCCGTGCGCCGCGCCGTGGTCAGGCGTAAATCGCACGCGGCTGTTATGCCGGTGGCTTCCGCCCTCAACCCCGTGATCAGCGTCGTCGGCGCCAAGGGAGGCAGTGGCACCACCACCATCGCATGCACCTTGGCGGCTGAACTGCGCCAGCAGACCGGCCAAAAAGTCCTCATCGCGGACTTGGATCCCAGCGGCGGATTAGTGTCGTTTCTCACCGGCGTCGAATGCCAGTATTCTATGCGGGACGCCATCAGCAACCTGCAGCGCCTGGACGCCGCCGTCTGGGAATCCCTCGTGGCGCGGAATCCCGATGGGCTGGAGGTGATGTGCTCGCCCAACCCCGGCCAGGAAGAAATTGACAACGGCCGGTTGCGGGAGGTCCTGGATTTCGCGCGGCCCCTCTATGCCTGGACGGTCATCGACCTGGGGCGCCTCAACTATAAGTCCGTGAATCTGCTGGGAGCCGACGGCGAAGTTTTTGTGGTGACGGCCGCCACTATCCCGGCCTTATATAACGCCAAGCGCGCAGTGGAGACCTTGCTGGCCGCCGCCATCGATGCGGACCGCATTCGGCTCATCGTGAATCATATAGGCGGAAAACACGAGGTATCCCGCGAAGACATGCAGAGTATGTTTGGCGTTCCAGTGTACGCCACGGTACCGAGCGATGAGTCCGAAGTGCATCAGGCGTGTGTTCAAAAACGACTGCCGGGCGTGCAAAGTCACATTCGCAAAGCCGTCGCTGCCCTGGCGCGGAAAATGACGGGCCTACCCGAACAACGTAAAGCCAGTGCCTTGACCTCGCTGGTCTCCTTCGCCCGATTCCGCAGACCCTCCGGGGACGCCGCGTCGTCCTCCCTTTGAGACACGGCATGGACAACGACACCACCATTCTGCTGATCGACGAAGATTCCGCCGGCATAGAGCCGATTAGACGGGTTTTAGGCGACCAGGCCAATCGCTTTAAGTTGCGGCGCGTCGCCGACGTGTCCACTGCCCTGGCGCGCATCCGCGGCGGCGGAATTGACCTGGTGTTGCTGACTCTGCGGGCCAGCGCGAAACCGGTCGAAATCAGCGGCTGCGTGGGAGATCCGTTGGCTCCGTTCCTCGAATTGCAGCAGAACGCGCAAGGCGCGCCGGTGGTGGTCCTCTGCGATTCCGCCGGCGAAGTTCTCGCCCAAACCGCGGTCAAGCAAGGCGCGGCGGCTTATCTGCTCCGCGAAGCCTTGGCACCGGATCTTCTCAATCTGCTGCGCTCCGTTGCCGGCAAAAGCGCGCTTTCCTCCACAATCCCGCGGACGCGCGCGCCCCACGGAAAAGGTGGTGAGATCATCGCATTCATGGGTGCTAAGGGCGGAGCAGGTGCAACCACCGTAGCCTTAAATGTGGCTGCCGCCCTGGCCGGCCACCGGCGCGTGATTCTCGTCGAGTTGCACGCGGAGTTGGGATCCCTGCACCTCTACTTCCAGCCTCATCGCTCCATCCGCGACATCGGCGACCTGCTTGCCGCGGCGGATCGAGCGGAAGAAATTCCGCTGCACGAATTGGAATCCTGCCTGTGGCCGGTTAAGAATGTGCCGGGGCTCCAGGTGTTGTTTGGCCCGCGAAGTCAGCAGAATTCCGCTCCCCTCAATCCCGCGAATGCAGCCGGCATTCTTGCGCGCGCCTCGGAAATCGCGGATTACGTGATCGTCGACCTGCCGGCATCGCTCTCCGAAATCAATCGCGTGGTGCTTGAAAATTCCGCCTGTCTGGCGCTGGTGGTGGAGCGCGACCCCATCTCCGTCCAGTCCGCAAAATTGATTCTCAACCGTGTGGATTCCTGGAAAGCCGGTAGACTCAGCATCGGCGCCGTGATTCTGAATCGCGCGGCCCTGGTTTCGCCCGTTCCATTCGCGGAGATCGACGCGGAGCTTCACATCCCCACGCTGGGCGTGATCCCTCCGGCGCCCGATCTGTGCGCGGCCGCCCAGCATGCCCATTCTCCAATGCTGACGCTCGATGCGGAAAGCCTCGCGTCCGTTGCGCTGCGCGACTTGGGCCGGAAGATCGAGGAACTGATGCCGTCGCCTCGGCCCGCTGAGCGCACCGAAACCCGGCCTCTTGCGGCGGGACAGGTTCACCAGCGTGCCAGTCCGAACATGACCCGTGCCGGAACCCGTTAGAGCCGCCGGGTCCGGCGGAATAAGATGCCGTTGAACTCAGTTCTCCCCGTCCCGCCCGCCAGCCAGCACTGGCGGAAACCGTGATCACTCCGCCCACGAAACTCACGCCGGCACTGGTTTCCGAGTACCTGCAGAGCTGCCGCAGAGAGCTGGCTCAACTAAAGGCTGCCCTCGCGGCGGGCGAATATCAGACCGCGCGCCGCCTGGGCCATCAGATGAAAGGAACCGGCGAGCCCTACGGCTTTCCCAGCCTCACCCAGATCGGCAGAGCGATTGAATGGGCCGCGTCCAAACGAGTAGTTCCGGAACTCGAGAGCCAGATTCAGAGGCTGGAAGTGTGCTTGAATAGCATCGACGTCGCCTCCAAACTGGACTCAGGGCCGCCGGAGCCAGCGGCGTAATCCCGCACCAGACCCACGAACGTCCGTGTGTCGATCGGCTTCGTAATATACCCGTCGCATCCGGCGGCCCGCGCGATCTCCTCGTCCCCGTTGATGGCCGAAGCTGTTAACGCGACAATTGGCACATTCTGCAAGGAGCCGTCCCGCCGCAGATGCCGCGTTAGGGCCAGCCCGTCCATGCCGGGCATCTGAATATCCATGAGGATCATATCCGGGAGGCTGCTCTCCAGCGCCTGGAGTGCTTGTTCGGCATTTTCGGCGGTCCGCACCTCGAATCCGTCCTGCATCAGCAGGAAACGTGTCAACTTCAGATTGGGAACGCTGTCATCCACCAGCAGAATCGATTTATTCATCAGCTGCGTCCTTTCCCTCCTCATCGGCCATCTCGGCGCACTATAGATCTCCAATCTCGCGCACAATAGATTCGATGGAACCCAACTTCTTCCTCCGCGCCCTGGCATGGCTGGGCCGCCATGAGCTGGCAATTCTCCTCGCCATCGGCAGCCTCGCCGCCGGCGTCTGGCTCTTCGCCGCGCTTGCCGATGAGGTCATGGAAGGAGACACGCGCAAAATTGATCGCACTCTGCTCCTCGCCCTGCGCCGGCCCTCCGATCTTCAGCCTCTCGGCCCGCCCGCCCTGCTGAATGCGGCTCGCGACATCACCGCTCTCGGCGGCGCGGCCGTCCTGACGCTGCTCACTGCCGCCGTAAGCCTGTTCCTGGCACTCGACGGCAAGAAGCACATGGCGCTGTTCGTCTGCGGGTCCATTGGGAGCGGCTTGCTGGTCAGCAACCTTCTCAAGGACTCCTTCGACCGCCCGCGCCCCGACATCGTGCCCCACGAAGTTTACGCCGCCTCTTCGAGCTTCCCCAGCGGGCATTCCATGCTCTCCGCGCTCACCTATCTCACGCTGGGAGCCATCCTTGCCCGCTCGCAGGAGCGTAAGCTCCTCAAGGCCTACTTCCTATTGATCGCGGTGTTCCTCACCGTGCTGGTCGGCGTCACGCGCGTCTACCTGGGCGTGCATTGGCCCACGGACGTGCTAGCCGGCTGGACCGCCGGAGCCGTTTGGGCCCTCCTCTGTTGGCTACTCGCTCGCTGGCTGCAAAGCCGCCGCGCCCTCGAACCCGAAGCCAGGCACTAGCCCACAGTCGCCGCCGGCAAGCGCTAATCACACACCACTGGTGCGCTCCAGCCCCGCTCGAAGTGCAGATCATCGTGAACCACACACGCACTGCCAGCTACACCGGACCTCCCCGACTTGAACTGGCCCGACGCAAAGTTCTAGGGCTCGTACGCCACTAACCCGCAGCCACGCGTCCCCGCTGATCGGCAACTCTGACCGCACCGTGGCCAGCGCCGCCAGTCGCCGGCCTGCGCCGCCCCGGGGCTCATGCCGCAAGCCCTAGCTCGCCTGTGCCGTCTGAATCAGCGCGCGAATGTATCCGTAGCAATAGGCGAAGGACTGCAATCCACGAGGATCATTCGCCGCCTCCGGCACATGATCCGGCATCAACATGTACGGATAACTGACTTCCTTATACACCTGAATGGCCTTGACGAAATCCACGTCGCCCTCATCCGGATACGTTTCCACAAAATCGTCGCGATGGCCGCGAATATTGCGGAAGTGCACGTTAAAAATCTTCCCCCGAGATCCGAAATACCGGATCACATCGAAAATTTCCGTGCCCGGGTTCTGCAGCATTTCCGAAACCGTTCCCTGACAGAAATTGAGGCCGTGATACGGACTCTCTTTAATACTCACCAGCCGCTTCAACCCATCCACGGTTCCCAGCACGCGCACCACTCCCTGATAGCCTTCCGGGGGAACGCCGGGGTCGTGCGGATGGCAAGCCATGCGGATCTTATACTCCTGCGCCACTGGAATCACGCGATCCAGAAAATAGGTAATGCGTTCCCAGGCCGCATCCGCGTCGACTTTGCCCGCACGCGTCAGCGGCGTCGCCGGGTGCGCCTCCCTCAGACGCCACGTGCTGTACCTTGCGTCCCCTCGCCCCGGAGTGCGCTCCGTGCGGATCACGCCCAGCAGGCTCATGTTGTATTTAATCGATGGAATCCCCGCCGCGGCGCAATTCTTAATCATGGTTTGCAGCGACTCAATATCGCGGTCGCGCTGCGGGCTCTCGGCCAGCATGATGGCGGGATGTTTTTCCTTGTCGATATGGCTCGACTCCAGAAACGGCGGAGCCGTGCAATCCACCGTGATCCCGTTCTTCTCTGCCAGCTCGCGCATCTGCTTGAGTTCATCGACAGTCGCGTAAATCCGGTCGCCGGCGATCTCGGGATATCCGCAAATGTTGCGCACTCCGTAGCGCGCCAGGTATTTCAAGTGCGTTTCGTTGGTGGGCGCGCTCTGGCACCCGAGCTTCATCAGCGCGCGTCCCGGCGTGGCCGCAGCCACCGGTATCGAAGTCAGACTCGCAGCCGCGGCTGCGCTCGAAACAGTTACAAATCGTCGGCGATTCATCAGCGTTTCACTCCTCCCGATTCGAAATTACTATACATTGTCCCGACCGGAGCCGGTATGCCGCCCGGCAAATCGCAACTTCATTGCACGTGCTTCGCCGCAACGGTTCACCCCATCTATCTGTGTCCATCGGTTCCCATCTGTGAGCCAGAAAAATGCTGCCGCTAGGCCCGCCGTCTTGGCAGCATCGCGATCGCGACATCTTCGTCGATCAATTCACCGCGCTCCGCCTTGGGCAACCTTCGCCCTGGCATAGATCCTTCGATACGCCGCGTTTTAATAGCATCGATTTTAGTCCATAAGACTTACCGGGATGACCAATCAAGCAGCGAAAGCACGAGTGTGTAATTCGCCCTCCTACCTCAAAAAGTAATCCGCCTTCCCCATCTCCGCCGGCACCGCCACATCGAAGAACCCGATCATCATCTCGTCCCAGCTCTGCTGCCCGTACCGCACCTCAGCCGAAGGGTCCGGATTCCGTGGATTATTCGGCGAATTATCGAACCACGCCATCCACTCCAGCCGCGTCCCCTTCTTCAGCGCTAGCGGAGTCGCCAGCCGGTAAGTCATCTGCCAGTAAAAATCGTACTTGCTCACCTTCAGCAGCGTCTCCGGCAGCCCGTTGTCGCCGATGCGCGTATATTCGAACGCTTTCCCGCGCAAATGCATGTGCGGAAAAAATCCCAGCAGCAGCGCATCGTTCGGCAGCGTGCCTCCCACGCGCACGCGGTAATCCCGCTCGCCCGGCGGAATCGTGAACGTGTCGTTGCCCATCTGCAGCGTCAGCACCGCCTTTTCCGGAGGTGACTTAGCGAACACCAGCCCCACCCGCTCACGGTCCGTCGTGGGCCTGCCGTTCGGCGTGTAGTGAATCTCAAACACCAGATCGGACCCCGCCTTCACCCGCTTGGCCATCCCCTGCGGCCACACGTCGGGCGAGCTTCCCGGCGCGTACACCGTCAAAATATCGGCCTTGGTCGGACCTCCCGTCCACGTCGATCCCGGCTCGCGAATGTACACCACCACGTGATGCACCACCGCCCGATTCCCCGGTCGCACTTCCACGCCCTGCACCCAGCGGTCTTTGGTAAACCCCGTCGGAGCCGCGAAATACTGATACTCTACCGCGCCCTTCGCCGGCACATCGAACGCGCGCGGCATCTCCACCACCTGATCCGGCGTGCCCAAATTCCAACCCCGCGGCCACTCACGCGCCTGCGGAGCGTCTTTCGCATCGCCCTCCGCGGCGCCCGTCGACGCCCACGCGCCCAACGTATCGATCTCCGCCGCCGTTAGCGACCGGTCATTGGCGAACTTCCCGCAGCAGGGATCGCCAAACCACGGCGGCATCTTGCGCGTTCGCGTCGCCTCGCGGATCGCCTTCGCCCACGGCCGCGTCTCCCGATAAGTGACCAGCGGCATCGGAGCCATCTCCCCCGCCCGATGGCACTCCTGGCAGCGATTTTGCAGGATGGGAAGAACGTCGCGATAAAACGTAGGGGATGCGGCCAGCGCTGGCCAAGCGATCAAAACCCACGCCCACCGCATATCCCCGAGTATACTGCCGAGTAAAGCATGAATCACATCCTGATCCTCGGCTGCGGCTTCACCGGTCAGCGCGTGGCCCGCCGCTTTCTCGCCCGCGGCTGCCAGGTCACCGTAACCACGCGCACGCCCGCCCGCCTCGCGTCACTCACCCAGCTCGGCGCACGCGTTATTACGCTTGACGATCTCGCCGCGCACCTGCACCCTGGCGTTCTCGTCCTCCATTCCATCCCGCCCTCCGGCCCCGCATATCTCGTCGACGCCCTCGGTACTGCCCCCGCGCGACTGGTTTACCTCTCCACCACCGCCGTCTATGGCAGCGCGACCTACGTCGACGCAACCACCCCCGTCGATCCGCAATCCGACCGCGCCCGCACCCGTCTCGCAGCCGAACAGCGCGTCGTTGCCGGACCCTGGTCGTCCCTCATCCTCCGCCCTGCTGCGATCTACGGACCCGGCCGCGGCGTCCAGGAATCCCTTCCGCGCTGCGCCTATTACTCCGGCGACAACTACGTCAGCCGTATCCACGTGGATGATCTCGCCGCCCACGCCGAAGCCGCATTACTTTCGAATCTCGAAGGCGCCTACCCCGTCGCCGACGAAGACCCCTGCACTACCCGTGAAATCGCCGAGTTCTGCGCCCGTTTCCTGCACTTGCCCTCCGTGCCTCAACCCGGGCCGGGGACGAAAGCCCGCACTACATCCAACCGCCGCGTCGACGGCTCCGCGATCCGCAACGCTCTCGGCATTACGCTGACTTACCCGTCCTACCGCACCGGTATCCCCGCGTCGCTAGTCACCAAGCCCGCTCAACGGACGAATTGGCTCACGGATGAAAACCGATAGACACAGATAGCTCGTGGCCCCAGTTCGACTAGATTTGATCTTTCTTATCTGCGTTCATCGGTTCCCATCTGCGAGCCAATTCTTAGAGTCGTGATGCCGTCACACGCCCTCCCTCACCTCCATCCCGCCTGTGCTCAGCGACATCCCACATCCAACTCCTCTCCCTTCGCCGCCCGCTACCGCATAATCCAACCGTAGTTGAGCCTGGCCAGGCCGATCGTCGTTGTTTGGTTAAATCCGCGTCCGCGAACTTGGTTGTCGCGGACTTGCCGCCCCGGAAACATTGAGGAAAGGGCGGGACACGGAAGAGAATCGATTCTCTGGTTGATACGGACGTCGCGAAAGTGGCGCGAGGTGACCGCGAAAGAAATAGGAGAGCGCAATTGCCGGTTGATTTGGAAACTTTTCTAAGACCGGAGCCCGCACCGACGCTAGCCGTTTGTGCGGGCTGAAAAAATAGACAGCCGCCTGTTTTCTTCACCCCCGGTGGGTTGCTTACGTAAGCAGCCCGCCGCGAGACGATCCGCAAGTTTCAAATCCGCATGGGAAACATGTCTAAATTTTCGCCGCTAGACGGCTTAAGGTTGAACCGTGACCTTAACTTTGCCGGTCGTCCAGCAGCACTGGAATCCGTTGCCGCCTTCGCCCGAATAGTCGTTGGCCGTCACGTTCAAGATGTAGTCGCCCGGTTGGCTGAAGGTCACGCTAGTAGTGGCCTTGCCGTTAAAAGGAGCTTTCGAACCAGGTCGTTCGACCTTCACCACTTGAGGACGCTCACTGGCGAACTTCACCGTTCCCGGGCTGCGGTACGCAATCCATTTCACTGTGACCGGAGACGGCGTCTTCTTCGGCCGCGCTCCGGAGGAAGACGTGTACTTGTCATCGTCGGAGACCCACACCGTCAAATCCATCGGCGTCCCCGCCTTCGCCGTGCGCTCGGTGGAAACCGAGTGCGGCCCCTGCCCCGTCGGTCCACCCTCGTCGAAACTCACCACTGGCGGCGTGTTGCCCACCGACGCTTCCGTGAACGGCGAAATCTCGTAATCCGGATGCAGGCTCGCCGGAATTACGGTAGTCTTGCCGTTGGCCACCAGCGTCCAGGTGATTTTGTTTTGTCCGAAATCCGCCGGGACCGTCACTGTGAACAAACCCCAGCCGCGTCCCGGCATGAAGTGCGTAGGCTGCCCGCGGTCCGGCCCGCCGGGTTCGATGCGATTGCTGGGGCCGATCGGAATTTCCACCTCTTGGGTCTGATTCCGGTTGTAGTAGCCCAACAACAGGCCGAACGTGCCGTCGGGATTCTTGAACCAGCCTTCAAACGCGCCCGTTACGCTGGAGCCGGTTTCACGCGCCGGCTCGACCGGCAGCGCCTGCCCCCACGCCACGGCAGTGCTCGCAAGCAGAAACACAGCCGTCAGTCCGGACACCTGCCTACTCACCCGCAATCCGCGCTCCTAGCGAGCCGAGGCATCCGCGGTCTGCACCTTCGGTTTATGCTGCGCCGCCCACGCGTTGTATTCCTCATCGCTCAGGTAAGTGACGTTCATCCACGCGTGTCCCATTTCATCCACCGTGCGGTCGCCAAAGCCGACCCATTGATCCGGATCGGGATTATACGGATTCGCATGCGTGTTGTCGTACCACGCCGTGACGTGAATCATCGTGCCCTTCGGGAACACCGGCGCCGCGTCGTCCGCGTAAATATAGTTGGTCATCCAGTTGAAGTTGAAATTGCCGACATGGCTGACGATCTGCGCCGTTCCGTCCGGCAAAATGGCTTCCACCGTCATGGCCTTGCCGCGCAGATGCATATGCGGCTGGAAATTCTCCAGTTGCGCGGGGCGCGTCAGGACCGTGTAATTGTCCACTGCGGCAAGCGTATTCGGGGCGATATCGATATTGCGCCCCGCACGCGTTCGCGATCCGTCAGAAGATTTGAAGCCGCGCAACGCCTGGAATCCCGTCAGATATGTGCGGTGCGTAGGCTCCTGCCCCTTGGGATAAAGCCAGATTCCCAGCTCCACATTGTCACGAATCTCTTCGCCCACCGCGTGAATGTGCACGTCCCAGGAAATCTGCGAACCTGGCAACAGCAGTTTGCCGGTGTCCGGGCGATACAGATCGTAGCCCTTGCCGATGGCCCATTCCATCAGGAACGAACGCGCGCCCAAGTCGGCGTCGCCCGCGCCCGGAGCCAGGCTCGACGGATCGTCCTGCACCAGATACGCCACCGCGTGATGCGTGATCTTGCGACCCGCAGCGGTCCCCGGCCGGATCTCGACGGCCCGCACCCAGCGCGGCTCGGTCACCGGGATATTCGAACTCGGCCGCCACCACACGTCCTGATGATGCGCCGCCATCGTGTAGGGATCGGACTTGATCACCAGATCCGGCTGGCCCAGCTCTTTCGCCGCTTTCCATTCATTCGCAGCGGGCCATTCTTTGGGAGGCGGCATATCTTTGGGGTCCCCCATAGGCGCGCCGCTGTCCACCCACCGCACCACGGTTGCGATCTGTTCATCGGTGAGCGAGATGTCGTTCTTGAATTTCTGAATGCCGACGGTTTTGTCAATGTGCCACGGCGGCATCTGCCGCGTAATCACACGCTGGCGGATGGCCTTGGCCCACGGGCGGGTTTCTTCGTAGGTCACCAGCGACATGGGCGCGAGCGAGCCTTTGCGATGGCACTCCTGGCAGCGCTCCTGGAAAATCGGGGCAATGTCTTTGGCGAACGTAACCGCTTTCGCGGTCTCCGCCTGACCTGCGGCAGTGGCCGCATCCGCGCCCAACAGCGCAGCAGGCAGCACGAAAGCAGCAAACGCAAAAAACTTAGCAGGCGTCATAATACGCTCCTTCGACACACGTTTTACAAACCGCCAATCGTCGATAAGTCTAGCGATGCGAATGGATAATGTCAAAGGGGTAGGCGCCGCGAGCAAAGGACCCGTCCGAAAAACGCGCCACTGGCACGACCGGATAGCTCCCCGCATGGTCGGCAATCCAATTAACTAGCTACTGGATTGCGACGTGTACTTCCGGACGCTTTCTCATGGAAGGCGCTATCCGCTTTGCAATAGGCTAAACTTAAGTGCACAGTAATATGCTGCCGGCCCCACCTGAATCCCACGCGCAGAAGGGAGATGCGGAAGGGTTGGCCAAATTACGATCCCTGCCCCGAGATACGCTCTCTCTGTCGGACTGCGACAAAACATTGGTCAGGTCACACGGAGATTCCACTGTCCGTGCATTCGCCAGAGGTTTGTTCGAGTTGCAGACGGCTGGGTTCCGGCTCCTTCCCATGGAAGGAATGCGAGGAATCAGCGCGCTGCTGGTTTTCTTCGTGCATTTTTATTCTCTCTTCGGATCGCGCGCGCAGTCTCCGCGGTTGGCCAGTTCATTTTTGTTTCTTGGAACCATCGGCCATGTGGGCGTAGACGTCTTCTTCGCGCTCAGTGGCTTCATCGTGTATGGAATGCTGATCGAGAAACCGATAGGATACTTAACATTCATCTGGCGGCGCGTCGTCCGGCTGTATCCAGTGTTCACGACCATCTTCGTGGTGTACGTGATCCTGGAATTGACGATCGCGCCGAATGACCGGCTATTGGGCTCTTTCGGGTCCAACGTGGTCTATCTAGCTGCGAATTATCTGATGCTGCCCGGGTTCTTCCCGATCGTTCCTTTGATCACAGTTGCATGGTCGCTCAGCTACGAACTCTTCTTCTACCTGGTGCTGCCGCTGGTAATAAGCAGCCTGCGGCTGAGGGCATGGCCACACAATAAGCGGGTGGTCCTTGTGACCGCGATCTCAATAGTGCATCTCGCCCTGGCCGGGAGTGGACTGATCGGGCATCCCCGGATGGTCATGTTCACCTGCGGAATCCTGTTGCGAGAGACTATCTCGTTCCAAACCATCTGGAACCAGCCGGCATGGCGCCGGACAGGGAGCATCGCTTCTTTATTGGCCTTCGCCAGCGCATTGGCAGTGCAGGGGTTGAGTGCGGAGCCGACGTTTGGACAATACTCTGGATTGGTCTCCCACGTACAGGGCTGGCGATTGGACCTCCTGTTTGGCGCAACGTATGCCTTGGGTTATTTCGCACTGGGCGGCGATGGATTCTTAGCCAAATGGTTCAGCTGGGACTGGATTCGCTGGTTTGGCAACATCAGCTACTCGTACTATCTCGTGCACGGGCTCGTCTTGCATATATTATTGAAGGGTTTTGACTTGATCCGCCTGCCCCCATCGCTTTCCATCCCATGGTTCCTGCTGCTCGCCGTGTTCTCCTTCCTGGCCACGGCACTCGGCGGGGCTGCGCTCTTTCTGACTGTGGAGAAGCCTTTTTTGGCTCTCAGAAAGCGGAATTTAAAGTACGCTAAGGCGTGAGGTCGACTCGACCGCACCAGCCGGAACTTCCCGGCGTCAAGACAATTAATCTGCAGCCGTTTCCTTCATGATTTTGATCATGGCGGTTTCGACTTCCTGCGCTACGCCTTCCAGTTGCGGCGTGTGGAACAGCGCCAGAAGAAGGGTCGGCTTTAACGCTGCGAGCATGGTTTTACCGCCCTCCTGGTAAATCGAGATCCGGCAGGGCAGCGCTGTGGAGACGCTCATGTTTTCCTCAAGCACCTTCTTCGCTTGCTGCGGCTGGCAGACTTCAAAGATCAGACATTCGCGGGCGAACTCCACGCCTTTCTTCGCCATGGTTTCTTTGAGGTTGTGAACCTGCATCACGCCAAAGTGATTGGCTTGCACGGCAGCCTGTAAGGCAGCCGCGGTTTCACTTACGGTTTTATCGGTGGAGTATTTGAGCAGCATATATTTTCGTTGAGCAGTCGCGCATGACCACCAGCACGGAGATCACGGTCCAAGCGACATCCCGCCGCCAATCCATCTGCTTCCGCCCGTCCATCGGCGCGAGCACGTGGCGCTCCCAATGATTGCGGCTATTGGTGATGCTCTTTGTGGGCATCCGTGGATTTGTCGTCCATGTCCTTCATGCCCTTCATGTCCTTCATCATAGGCTCGTGCATTCCCATCATCTTCGCCATCATCTGTTTGTGCTGCGAGACCATTTCGTTAATGACGGCGGCCATCGCGTCCACTTTGGCGCGGCCTTTCGCCGCGTTCATGGCCGCCACCTTCAGATCGAGACTCGCGTCCATAGCCTTCATCTCAGCCATCATCTGGTTGTGCATGGCCATCATCTGCGGGTTCCCGCTCATCATGCCACTCTGGCCGCTGCCCGGCGGCATCCCAGCTTTGGACTCATTCTCCTGCGCGAGAGCACCGCTCGCCATGAGCGCCGCCACGAACGCAAATGCGGCCAGTATTCGAGTAGTCGAAACGACTTTCATAAACAATCTCCCATGTGTTCAAGGCCCAGCCCGTCAACGAGCTTCCTGTTATCACGACTTTGGTTATGCATGCGGACTGCCGTTTCCGGCTTTCGCAGAATTCAAGTCAAACCAAGCACGGTTTCATGCGTCTAGATCCGACGGCTTGGGGTCTCCACTGACCGAATTCGGTCATTGGCTCGAGGGACCGAGGCGCGGCGCCCGGCAAGCAAGGGATTCCCGCTATTTTCTGGCGTCGCCCATCGCAGGGCAGTTCTTCATTTGCCCGGCCATATCATGCATTATGTTCCCCTGACCCATCATCTTGCTGTGCATCTGATCGAGCAACGCAGAGTGTTCAGCGAGCAGGGCTTTCAACTTTGCCGGATCCTTCTCACTGTTCATTGCCGTCATGCTCTGCATCAGTTTGGACATCAGTTGAGACATTTCCTGATGTTGCCCCATCATCTGGCCCATCCTCATATTGCCGCTCATCATCCCCTTGCCCATCTGGCCATGGCCCATCGGGCTGGATTTTCCGGCCGGAGGATTGCCCTGCTGGGCCAAAGCAAGTGTCGAGAAAAAGGCGAGGATGGTCATGCCAAGCATCGCCATCAGGCTCTTGTAGCTCATACAATTTCTCCATCTTCCTGTTGATGCCTCTTTATCGAAGAGGCGTTTGTTCTATATGCACATAGCGCGCCAACCGTTAAGCATGGCATTCTAGCCGCTTACCAAGGTCGGTACGCGGCCGAACCCACAGGGTGCGCCAAATCGCGCATTCCCGATGGAGTGGGGAAGCCTCAAACAGGGATCGGGCTGGAACGGTAAATGGGTCGGAAGGGGTCGCGCCGGCTCAGGCCTCGAGCACCACTTCTTCAAGGGGCCGCGGCGAGTGTTTCTTGGCCGCTTTGCGGTCCTTGCGTCTCTTGCCGGAACCGGCGAAGCGTTCCATGTAGGTGTAAAACACCGGCGTGATAAACAGCGTCAGAAGCTGCGATACTACTAGGCCGCCGACTACCGCCAGACCCATAGGGCGACGCGCTTCGCCGCCGGCGCCCAAGCCCAGCGCGATGGGCAGCGTGCCCACCAGCGCCGACATGGTGGTCATCATAATGGGGCGGAAACGCACCAGGCAGGCTTCGACAATCGCCTCGGCGGGCGCGATGCCATCGGTACGCTGGGTCTCCAGCGCGAAGTCGATCATCATGATGGCGTTTTTCTTGACGATGCCCACCAGCATGATAATGCCGACGAACGAATAAATATTGAGCTCCTGATGGAACAGCACCAGCGTGGCCAAAGCGCCCAATCCGGCGGAAGGAAGTCCGGAAAGAATAGTGATGGGATGGATGAAGCTCTCATAGAGAATTCCCAGCACCATGTAGATCACCAGCACGGCCAGCGCTAACAGCAGCCCCATGCCGCGCAGAGAATCCTGGAAAGCCGCGGCCGTGCCCTGGAACGTGGTGCTGATGGTATCCGGCAGAGTCTCGCGGGCCACCGCCTGCACGCGGTCGACGGCATCGCCCAGGGCCACGCCGGGCGCGGTATTAAAGGAAACGGTCACCGCCGGCAATTGACCAAAGTGCTGGATCGTGAGCGGACCCACTCCGGTCTTGAGCGAGGCCACGGCGCTCAGCGGAACCAGATTTCCGTTGCTCGAACGCACGTATAAGAGTCCCAGGCTGTTCATGTCGCGCTGATACTGCGGCAAGACTTCGAGCATGACCCAGTAACTATCCACCTGCGTATAGATGGTGGAGATTTGCGGCTGCCCGTAGGCGCTGTTGAGCGCGCTCTCGATTTGTCCTTCGCTGACGCCCACGGCGGACGCCCGGTCGTGGTTGATATCCACGCTGAGAATGGGACTCGCTATCTGCAGATCGCTATTCACGTCGGTGAGACCCGGCACCGTATGCAGGCGTTTTTCAAAGGCGGCGGCGGCGGAGTAGAGCGTATTGAGATCGCCGGATTGCAGCGTGAACTGATACAGCGTGCGGATCTGGTTGCCGCCGATGCGCACCATGGGCGGGTTCGCCAGGAAAACGCGGACACCCGGAACCGTAGCCAACTGCGGGCGGAGTTCCTCAATAATCTGCTCCGGAGTCAGCTTGCGTTGCTTGCGGGGTTTGAGGCGGATAAAGAAGCGGCCCTGGTTCATGGGCGAGCCCTGATCGCCGCCCACTCCCATGAAGGAGCCGAACAACTCGATGTTCGGATCCTTAGCCATAATGGCAGCCACCCGGCCCTGCAGATCTTTCATAGCCTCAAAGGAGATGTCCTGGCTGGCTTCCGTGCTCCCCTGCAGCATGCCGGTGTCCTGGCTGGGAATGAAACCCTTAGGCGTTACCACCAGCAGATATGCCGTGCCCGCCAAGGTTCCGGCAGCTACCAGCATGGTGAGGGGACGGTGCCGCATAACGCCGCGCAGCACCCAGCCGTAAGCGTCGCGCGCCCCATTGAGCACGCGTTCGGTCGCGCGGTAGAGCGCGTTGTGATGTTCGGTGGGCGGCTTCAGGAAGCGGCTGCACAACATGGGCGTGAGGCTGACGGAGACGAAGCCGGAAATCAGGATGGCCACGATAATGGTGACCGCGAATTCATGGAACAGGCGGCCCATGATGCCGCTCATGAACATTACCGGGATGAAAACGGCGGCCAGCGACAGCGTCATCGACATCACGGTGAAGCCAATCTCCCGAGCGCCTTCGAGCGCGGCTTCCATGCGGGGCTTGCCCATTTCCATGTGCCGGACGATATTCTCCAGCACCACAATGGCGTCGTCCACCACGAAACCAACCGATAGCGTGAGCGCCATCAGCGACAAGTTGTCGAGCGAATATCCCAGTGCCCACATGGCTGCAAAGGTGCCGATCACTGAGATCGGCAGCGCCAGGCTGGGAATCGCGGTGGCAGAGACGTTGCGCAGGAACAGGAAGATCACCAGGACCACCAGGATCACGGTGGCTAGCAACGTGAATTTAACGTCATTGACCGACTCCAGAATCGGCTGCGAGCGGTCGAGCTGGATGTCGACGTTAACCGTCGGCGGCATCACTTCCGCAAAGGCCGGCAACAGGGCTTTAATCCGGTTCACGACCTCTACTGTGTTGGCTCCGGGCTGACGCCGAATTGCCAGCATGATGTAACGCTCGCTGCCCCGGTTGGTATAGAGCGTCATCGCGGCCTTATCCACCTGAACCCCGTCAATCACCCGCCCCAGATCCCGCAAGCGCACCGGGGAGCCGTTGCGGTAGGACACGATCATGTTGTTAAAAGCGTTCGCGTCCATGAGCTGGCCGTTGGCGCGCACCGTGAAAGCTTGATTCTTGCCCCACAGAGCGCCGGTGGGCTGGTTCACGTTATGGGCCTTGAGGGCATTGGAAACCTCATCGATTCCGATGTGGCGTGCAGCCAGCAGGCTGGGGTCGAGCTGCACATGGACCGCCCACTTCTGGGCGCCGAACACATTCACCTGAGCCACGCCGTCCAGCGAGGAAATTCGCTGTGCCATCAGGTTTTCGGCGTACTCATCGAGTCTGGAAAGTTCCATGGTCGGCGCGGAGAGTGCCAGCAGGAGGACCGGCATGTCCCCGGGATTCACCTTGCGCAGGGTGGGTGGCGAAGGCATCCCCGGCGGGAGCAGCCGCAGGACCGCCGCAATGGCGCTCTCGACATCGGCTGCCGCGCCATCAATCGAGCGATCGAGAGTGAATTGGATGGTGATGCTGGTGCTGCCGACTCCGCTCGAGGAGGTCATGGTATCGATGCCGGCGACAGTCGCGAACTGGCGTTCGAGAGGCGTGGCGACCGCGGTAGCCATGGTTTCCGGGTTGGCGCCTGGCAGGCTGGCCTGGACCTGAATGGTGGGGAAATCTACGTTGGGGAGATCACTGACCGGCAGCGCGCGATAACCGGCAATTCCAAACAGAACGATACCGATCATGACCAGCGCGGTCATTACAGGGCGCTTGATAAAGAGATCGGTAATGCTCATAAACCGAGACTAGCTAAAAATGCGTGGCAGCAGCTTCTTTACTTGCACTTGCCGACACTTAGGCCGATGGTTCTATTGTAGACCGGGGGCCGCGACGGCGGATGTGCCATATGGGTGGGTTTGGAGCTAGCAAGCGGAGGGGGCGGCCGACTTCCGCAGGCCCGTGAGCGCGCGATGATGCCCGACGACTTATTTTGCGCTGGCGGCGGTCCAGTAGGCGGGCAAGTTAGGCTTGGTCTCGCGGACCGCAGACCTCAATTTTGTTAGGCTTTAGGATCGACATGACCAAAGGACAACGGAATTTGTTGGGTCGCCGCCTTCGAGCCGCCATTAAATACCAGCCAGAGATTAAGCTGCTTCGTGGGTTGCTGCTTGAGTTGGGCGGCGTGGAGTTAGTTGCCGCGAGTGGGTTTGATCCCGATGCGCCTCTCCTTATTCGCTTCGGCTTTGCCATGTCGGGGTCCGTGGAAAAGAAAGTCATGGAACGCAGCGCATGCCATAAAAATATAGCGGCGCTTTGGATAGCAAAACAAAGCAGACTATTGGCAATAGGTACCGGGTATGCTCTCAGCGATGATGGCCTCTGGCGTCAGCATTCGTGGGGCATTCGGCGAAATGGTATTCTCGAAACCACTGAAAGTCGCGTTAAATACTTCGGGAGGGCTCTTAAAGGACGAGAGGCGGATTCTTTTGCCGCGTTCAACATTTAGGGTGGTTGGAATGGTATCACCGGAGTTCCGCTCGCAGCTCATGAGACAAGGCTCCCACGATATGTTCCACCGCGGTCGCCATGGGTAGCGCAGTAAGCCATAAATGCAGCGACCGTGAGCCAACCACCAACTCCGCCCGGTGGATCAGTCGGCCACGCGCTCGCAATGAATCCCAGTTCTGCGGTGAACAGGGATAAACGAGGCACGCGATCACCTTTGACGTTCGCGCCAAATTCACGTATGCCAGGACCTGCAGTAAGTCATTACGGTGCTGCTCGCGGAGTTCCTCTTCCGCGTTCGACCAAGAGCCCTGTAGTTCTTCCCAGTGGCGTTTGTATTTCGCGTCCACAATAAGCGTTGTAGAGTCGAATTCCACCCAGACGTCTGGCACAAGGGATTTTTGCGAGCCCAGATAGGGTGGTTCCCAGCTTATGGGATGGGTAGTCTCGCGCTTTCTGCCGACCTTCATTTGTCCGCCCGTTCGTTGCGCCACCACGCGAAATATAGTTTCGATCCACGCCTCGAAGAACTGATCCATCGGCAGCTTCCACGGTATGCCTTCGCGATCACTCAACCCGGCCAAACCTCGCTCCTCGATTGTCCACTCGATGGCCTGCAGGCCGTTGACGAATCGTTCGGTCCGAAACGGCCGTTGCATCCAGTTTCCTAATGTTATTGATGATGGTACGTACACTGGAACCGACTGAACGCGATGCAATAATTGATCCCCGAACTCGATTAGTCTGTGAACAAAGGCCCCGTGTTCCTTCTGCGTTTCCAACGCACGCAACTGACGCTCCACGGCATGCCGAACCGCGCCTTTGAGAAATCGATTGTCCAGGAGATCTGGAAATGTGCAGGGGATGGACAATAGACTGGCGGTGGGTATGCTTCCAGTCGCGTACTTGGCCCAATTTACGGTTCCGCGCGGCGCGCGGCGCGTTTCGGTGGTTAGTTCAAACCGCCGATCGAGAGTATCGAGCAGCGCTTTCAGTCTTGCCAGAATCATGAAAGACAGTACCCACGCGGGCACACGACGTTCCGAGCGGAGCAGTAGAGGCAGCCGAAGCGGCGATGGGCTTACTCGCCAACCCATCTCTGCCAGCATCGGGCCAATGCCCGCCCAGGAAAAGCGAGGTTGCACGACGAGCCCGTAGTCTGGCCGAGCTGTAGTCGGAGAGATCAGCGGCATTGCACCGACCGCATTCCCGGACTGAATGACGAGCCGTACGTCTCGACCGTCATAATCTCGCTCGACTCGAACGTCAAGTAAAGCCATCAGGGACCGGTTCTGAGTGATGAACTGCTCCGCCAACCTTGCTGCTCTAGCGGCCACCGTTTGCGGATCGCCAAGCTTACGCAGTTGAAAGAAATCGATTGCGGATGGACGGATAGTCGAGTGATCTTCCAGTTCAAGACAGACTTCATTTGAGTGGGCTGGCGCCAATAGCGGCGTGGTCCTACGGTGGCGCTGCAAGCGGGAGCGCATCAGAGGCTTTTCAGTTTCTGCAAATAGGCTCGGATCGGTTCGGCGAACCCGCTAACGTAGCCTTGAGCTAGATATTCCTCAAGCAATGGAGCAAGATTTACCTGGAGGATCTGTTTCGCGCGAGATTCCTCAGGCTCGAGAAAATACGAGTGTCCCGGCACCAAAGGAAACGCGTCATCGGCCGCGTGCTCGATAAAGATGTTGACCAGGCCTTTAAAGGCGTCTTGCATAGTCGCACATCCGAACTGTTCGACCACGCTCATTCGGGGCCAAAGCGACACGAACGCGAAGCGTCGTCGAACCGCGACATCAACGATAGCGATGCTGCGGTCTGCGCTATTCATGGTGCCTAAAATATGCAGGTTCTTTGGCAAGAAAAATATCCGATGAAACGGTTCGCCGAAGTCATATGGGAGGTTGATTCTTCGATCCGAGCCGGATGTTGCTTCCAGCAAAAAAATTGCTTCGCCGAGAATCTTTCCCAGATCCGCGCGATTAATCTCATCGATGTGGAGGAGATAGTCATGTGACGGATCTTCGCATGCATCTACGGCGACCTCCATTAGCGAACCGGGAGTTGGAGCAAAACTAAACCCCACGCCCCCCGTGGTACTCGCCGGGGCAAGACCGCCTATGAAGTTCTCGTAGGTAGTGTTCGGATGAAACTGGATCGTGCGCCCACGTCCTTGATATTTTTCTCGCAGGAGATCGGTGGCCATCATCGTCTTACCAGTTCCCGGCGGCCCTTGGATGATGACGTATCGTCTAGCGGCAAGAAGTTCGGCAACACGCGTCAGATCTACACCCGGCATCAGATGTTCGAACCAGCTATTTCGAATTGACTCAAAGTCATTCTGACTACTGGTCAATGGCTGATAGCCTCGCTCTTCGAAAAGAAGATCTAGGAAAGCGGTCACCGCCGCTTCCGTCGCTGCGCGATTGGCGGTTGGGCAGTAGAGCGCGTATATCTCACCGCCGTAGCGATCGAAAACGGTCTTGTAGGCAGGCCATTCCTGTCTTACTTCTTCCGGCACGGGGATGTCGTTCCGAGTTGGGTCCTGTTTTGCCCAAGCCACTCTTTTTCCGTTTCCATACGCTTGATTTAGCCATGAGCAGATCGCTTGAGCTTTACGAGAATGACCGGGTCTACCAAGAATCGCTTCGTCGGGAGTTAATCCGGCTGTTCCAATCACCAAGCCAACGAGGCATTGCTGGTTCGCTATCGGGAAGATCACGAACGACAATCCGCTATAGGCTCCAGAAGAGGGATTCGACGGATGGATATAGGCTGCGAATGGAACGCCGGTGTCCGCATTCATTTCGGGCGCTCTGAGCGTTACTGCCTTTTCCGCTGCCTTCGGATAACGCCCGCCTGGGCTACCAAAGAGCGATTCGAAGGCGATTTTATTTGTGGCGGCCCAAGAATCGTGAGTCGTAGCATGGACGATATCGAACAATGGCGAAATATTCATTCGGCTCCAGTCGAGTTAGTTTCAATCTCGGACTTCATTATTTCATTCCTCCCTATGGAGCGCGAGAGAGCTCGAAGAAATGCCGAATAGCAAGCGGGGGCAGCCGACTTCCGCAGGCTCGTGGCGCGAGCGATGCTCGACGACTTATTTTGCGCTGGCGGCGGTCCAGTAGGCGGGCAAGTTAGGCTTGGTCTCGCGGACGATTTCGAGAATCGCGCGCCGGTCCTCGGCGGACAGATTCTTCAGCGAGAGGCCGCCTACGGATGCGCTCGAGTCCTGGCCGGTGAGGATCTCATAAAGGCGCCGGTAGATGCGGTCGCGCACCAGGCCGGGCAGGCCGTCGAAGGCCGGGCTGTAGATCATGTAGGAAAGCGGATAGCGGAACAGGCGCGTCTGCAGATCGAAATCGCGCAACGAGCGGCCTTGTTTATCGCGCGGACCGCGCTGCTGGAAGGTTTTGGAAAACCCGGAAACGCCGGCCACCGGCTGGCGCAACGGCGCTTCGTCGCCGAATAACATATTCGCCACCAATTCGTCGATTTCGGCGTTGAGCTGCGCACCTTGCGTAACGAGCGCGCCGTCGTGCTGCGCGATGCGTGCATCCCAGCCAATGCGGATCAGCAGATTGGTCATGCGGGTCTGATGCTCCAGCACCAGCAACGCGACCAGATCGCTGGTGGGAACCAGATAACGCGAGGTGTCGAACCAGGGGCTGAGATCGGTGACGTTCTGCGTGCCTTCGAGCGAAGCGGGGCCGGGATGGATGGGATCGGCCAGCGCGCGGTTGTTGCCTAAATGGGTTTGCGCACCGTGGGTGCCGGTGACGTACCAGCCGCCCCAACGTTGGTTGAAAGGAGTGCGATGATCCGTCATCATGGCATTGCCATGTTCCTGGCCGGGGCCAGCGGAGGGATGGACTGAACTGATCAGGAGTCCGGGGACGGCCAGGGTGACGGGACCCTGATGGCAGCGGAGGCAATCGTCGCGGCGGGCGATCACGGGTTGCGGAGAGCGGGCGGGGTCCAGGCTGTAGAGGATCACGCCTTGCCGCGGATCGAGCGAGGTCAGCTCCAGCACTTCGCCATTTTGAACATAGCCGATGCTCGAATCGTCGTTGAAATAAATTGCGCGCGGCGTGCGCGGGGAGATGCGTTCCACCTGAATGCTGGTGCGGGAGAAAACCAATACCTGCGAGTCGGCGGGAATGCCAAGTTCTTTGAGCAGAGCGGGCAGATAACCCCAGCCGTTGGGCGCATAGTCGAGCTTAAGCTGTCCCGCGGCAACGCGCTTCGCGAGACGGCCCACAGGATCCGTGGTCGCACCGGCGTAGAGGATGGCGGGGTGATCCAGCGGGATGAAGATGGTGTCTTCGAGGCGCTCCGCCAGCAGCGCAGCCGCGACAAGAAGAACCGCGCCCGCGGCAAGAAGCGGAAGGCGCGCGCGCGGACCCATAACCAGCCCCATAGTTCCCAATATAAGGCAGACCGGCCGCCCGGACAGCGGAGCTTCGCCCTGAAAAGCTACGACGGGTGCCCTTCCGGCATTGCGCTGGGCGCGAGTCTTTGCGCCGCCAGCATCACGGCGTACACCGCGGGAGTGAGAAAGATCCAGCCCAGCGGATAGGTATAGCGCGCGTCCACCTGAATGAAATAGTAAACCAGCGGATACGTCAGAAGAATCAGCCAGGTCAGGCGGGTTCCCGAGTTTGCGGGCAGGAGGCACAATCCCAGCAGGCCGAGCAGCGTGATGGCGGTAGACGCCGCGGTGGTCTTGAAGCGGCGGCTGGGCGCGAGCCAGAAGCGCCAGAAACGTTCGCCGGTCAAGCGCAGGAAACGCGCCGGGTCGCGGCGGATTTCCGCGCGCGCATCGGCCATCGCGGAGCGCGTGTAAGCCATCTCGCCCTCCGCCGCCACCTTGCGCGCTTCCTCCTCATTGAGCCCGGGATGGAAGCGGCGCATGACGCCGTGCGAAACGTTGTCTTCCATCAGCGCGAAGCTTTCAGGCCGGTTGGAGACTCGCAGCTCGAGTCCGAAATTCGAGCGGGTGGGCACGAAGGCGTGGAACTCCATCCAATTCCGGATCGCCCACGGCGCTTGTATCGCGGCGAAAGCGGCCACCAGCGGCACCA
Source organism: Bryobacteraceae bacterium (assembly GCA_035496735.1). Classification (GTDB taxonomy): domain Bacteria; phylum Acidobacteriota; class Terriglobia; order Bryobacterales; family Bryobacteraceae; genus Palsa-187. The sequence continues at coordinate 57,186 of DATJEI010000135.1, forward strand.
GCCCCGCGTGACGGCGCAAAGCGAAGAACTCGTATCCGATGACGGCGGCGAACACAAAGCCCAGTATCGGCGAGAAGAGCGAGGCCAGGCCCCACCACAAACCGCGAGCGAGGGGGGAGATAGCTTCTACCGGCGATGACCACGCTTTCCAGGTGTAGAGAAAAAGCAGAACCAGGGCCAGCGCCACGTAGGGCTGATCGACGGAATCACGAGAACCCTCGACGTATCCTTTGTAGGGCGCGAGAGCGGCCAGCAAGCCGGCCACGGCGCCGGTGAAGCGCGGCAATCCCAAAGCGGTGCTGACTCGCGGCAAGAGGGCGTATTGAATGGAGGCGACGATCGCGGAGGCCATGCGGCTCACGGTCTCGCCTGCGGCGCCCACGCCGAATAGTAGAAAAATTAGTCCAAGTACAAGGGGATACCCGGGCGCGGTGTGCGCAGTGGGGCCGGTCGGCAGCAGATACGGATCGGCAAAAATTCCGTGCACCGCGAGGGATCTTGCGATGTTCTCCATCTCGGAAAGATGGGTACCCGGCGGGCGCGGCGCGGCTAGCACCTTCACGATTCGAATCAGAGACGAAACCGCAAAAATGAGCCAGAAAGAATGCCGCTCAAACCGGTCCTTCAGTGGCAAGGGTGCGATCAATATAGCATATAGCGGCTTGAAGAAAGAGTGCGAACTTCAGATCGCGGGCGGCAACGGGCGTTGACATCATTCTTCTTTCTAATAAAGCAGTACTGGGCGTTCTAAGCCAGTACTCGGCGCCTTGAACGGTGATCGAACCGGCCTCAATATACGTCAGAGACAGCGCCTTAGTCCTGCCATTTAAGAGGGGATAGATGTGGTCCCGAAATTGCTTTTGCCCGTCGTTCAAAATTCAACTTTGCCTCACTTAGCTGGAGCTTAAGGAAAGGGTTACCGGGTTACAGCCCGTAAGATTTTCCTGCAGGTCACAAACCTACCGCTCCGGTTCTGCAAGAGAGTAGAGATCTTAACTTATGGGACTGCACTAGTCTACTGAGTTTTGGACCTAAGGCCGATTTCTATGTATGGCAAGCTGGGGAGTCTATTTGAACTCATTTTTTGGCAATCTACCCTCGGCGAAGGTTTGCTTCGCAAGAGTGCTCCGATGGAACAGCTTGCTGGTATTGACCGCGAACCAGATCTTTGGTCAGCAGGTGGCGGTATCGCTCAGCTCCGCAATCACCACTCCCGGCTCAGGCGCTGCGCTCACGGTAACGACATCGAGCAGCGGAGGCGTCCAACCGGCAGTGCTTCGCTGGAGCATGCAATATCCTGCGGACGTGACCGCTGTCGAAGTGACCCCAGGGCCGGCTGCCTTCAACGCCGGCAAGACGATCACGTGTTCCTACGGAATTTCTGCCGCCACATGTCTAGCTTGGGGGGAGAACCAAACGGCCATCCCGGATGGCACCGTCGCGACCGCCACTTTCCAAGTCTCCGGAGCGAGCAGGAACAGCAGCATCGCGATCATCAATAGTCCCGGAAGCGCTTCCGATGGGGACGGAAATTCACTTCCTGTCACCAGCGCCGGAGGTATGATCAGCCTGATTCTCCCGCCTGCGATAAGCTGCGCGCCCAGTAGCGGTCCGCGATTCTTGAACCAATACTACTCCGCGCAATGCTCGGTAACCCAAGGAGCACCTCCCTACAATTGGATGATCAGTTCCGGCGCGTTACCTCCCGGATTGAGTCTCACCAGCCAAGGAGCTTCCGCGCTGATCACCGGGACACCGACCGTGGCCGGAGTTTATCGCTACACAGTTTCTGTCGCGGACAGTAATTCGCCGATAGCCGGAAGTGCTACGCTCGCCTACTCCGTTACCATCCAATCGAGTGCGCCGAAGCTTGGCTTGCTTGGCTCCATGGCTCACTTAGTTTCGAGCCAGGACTGGACGACAACGTTCACCCTGGTCAATACCAGCTCGGGCGATGCCCAGACCGAGCTCAATCTTTTTGACAATGACGGGAATCCGTTGCCGATTCCGCTCGCCTTGCCCCAGCAAGGCGCCACCGAAAGCCTGGTCACCACGCCGTCGTTCGATTGGACGCTAGCGTCGAACGCTTCGCTGATCGTGCAGACGGACACCCCTGCAAACGTGCCGCTCCAAACCGGCTCGGCGCAATTGGCTGGTACCGGCGGCGTGGGAGGATTTGCGATCTTCCACTTGAATTCCACCGCCCAAGAGGCGGTAGTACCTTTAGAAACCAGAAATGCGAGTTCATATCTGCTGGCTTTCGATAACACCAGTGGCGCCGGGCTGGGCGTGGCGCTGGCCAACATCAGCGCGCAAGCGGCGAACCTTGCGGTGGTGGTCCGTGACGATAACGGCGTTCAGATTGCCTCCGGATCCCTCGCTGTGCCAGCGAGCGGCCACAGCGCGTTCGTATTGTCCGAATTGTTCCCGGCCACAGCGGGGCTGCGCGGAACCGTCGAATTCGATACTCCAGCAGGCGGACAAATCAGCGTGGTGGGAGTGCGCACGACGCCTCCGGGGACTCTGACGACCGTTCCTGCTTTGGCTGACGTTGGTACCGGCGGCGGAGCGTTCCCGCATATCGCCATCGCAAATGGATGGAAGACCAGCTTCGTACTGGTCAATACGGGTGTCGGCGCCGCGCAAGCCCGCCTCAACTTCTTTGACGATGCTGGCAATCCGCTGATCTTGCCACTTTCATCCCCGCAGTCCGGCGGCGGTGTTTTCACGACGGCTTCGTCGGTCGACCGCACCCTGAATGCCGGCGCAACATTAGTGGTCGAGAGCACCGGACCGGATACGAGCCCGCTGCAGATCGGATGGGCGCAACTCACCACTGATGGCAACATCTCGGGCTTTGCGATTTTCCGTTATGAGCCCACCGGGCAGGAAGCGGTGGTGCCGCTGGAAAGCCGCAACGCAAGCTCCTATCTACTTGCGTTCGACAATACCGGCGGGACCGCCACGGGCGTAGCGGTGAGTAGCAATTCCCAGCAGGCGGTAAGTGTGCCGGTAGTGATGCGCGACGACTCCGGCGCGCAAATCGGAAGCGGAGCAATCCCGCTGGCAGCCCATGGCCACAGTGCGTTTGTACTCGGAAGCCAATTTCCGCTGACCGAGGGCATCCGCGGCACGCTGGAGTTCGTTGCGCCAGCCGGCGGACAAATCGGCGTTTTGGGAATCCGCACTCCTCCCGCGAACACGTTTACAACTCTGCCTGCTCTTACGCGATAGCGGACCGGAACGTGATCTGCTTAGACCACCGCTAACGCGAACTGAGACTCGGCACCGAAGACTGTTGGCTCTGTAGCCAGCGCTCCAGGACCGCCACGTACCACAACTGATCCGAAGCGCCGCCGGCGGCGATGGCGCGGTCGATTTCAGCCCGCAATGCCGGACCCTGGATGTACCCTTCCCGTTCCACCAGCGTGCCGGACTGCAACAGGTCGAGGTCCTTGCGCCATGGTCCCGCCAGCCATTTTTCCGCCGGCACGCGGAAGCCTTGCTTAGGGCGCGATGCGGTCGATATCCCGATACGCCGCCGCACAATTTCGCGCAGGACCGCCTTTAGGCGTCCGCCTCGAAAACGGATTTCCGGGGAGAGTCCCGCGGCGAACTCCCATAACGTGTGATCCAGAAATGGAGCCCGCGACTCAAGTCCGTAATACATCGTGCTGGAGTCCACTTTGGGCATGTATTCGCTCGTGAAATGGGTTCGGCGGTGATACTGAAAAACCTGGTCTAAAAGATGGCGCGCGGAATCGAGCGACTCCGGCATGTCGCGTTGCGGCAATCGCAGATGTTGCAACCGCTCGCCCAACAAACTCCGCTCTTCGAAGTACGGCAGCCCGGCGCGCACCCGGTTGTAAGAGCCCAATCCACCCAAGGTGTAATTCGCAAAGCTACGGACGCGTTTTAAAAACCCGCTGTCCGGCACCACCCCGCGCAGGCGGCGCCATATCTCGGGAGCAAATCGGGGCGCTCGCGCGGCCACCTGCTGAGCCCGCCAGGCATAGAGAAAAAATGGATAGCCGAGGAACACGTCGTCGCCGCCATCGCCGGTTAGCAAAACCGTCGCCACCGGCTTAATGGCGGCCGACAGGTGCAGCATTCCCAGCGCGGACTGGCAGCCGAAGGGTTCGCTAAAGGCGTCGACCAACTCTCCGACTGGATCGCTTTCGCTCCGATCGATCACCAAGGCTTCATGCGGGACCCCCAAAACCTGCGCGGTGGCCCGCGCAGCTTCGGTTTCGTCGGAAGGATCGCCGGGCGCACTCATGGTGAAAGTTCGCACGTTGGCATTCAGCCGGGAAAGCGCCCAGCACACCAGCGCGGAATCGATTCCGCCGCTCAGCAGGGCCGCAATGGGGACATCGGAGACCAAGCGCAATCGCGTGCAGTCGATAATGCGCTTTTCGGTTTCTTCCAGCGCCTCTTCGAAGGAGATCTTCGGCCCTTCTCCGGTTTTCGGCAGATCCCAATAGCAGCGCGTGGTGATTCCGCCGTCGGCACTCCACTCCAGGATGGTGGCCGGCGGGACTTTCGAAACCTCGCGATATACGCTGTGGATGTCGGTGACAAAACCGAATTCCAGGTATTCGAGCACCGCCTGCGGATCGATTTCCGTATTCACGGCGCCGGTCGAGCGCAGCGCAGCCACGGTGGAAGCAAACATCAGACGATTGCCCGTCGCAGAATAAACCAGCGGCTTGATCCCGAGGCGGTCGCGCACAAGGTATAGCCTGCGGCGGTTCTGATCCCACACGGCGAAGACGAACATACCGCGCAGCCGCGCCACCAGTCTGTCGATGCCCCAATGTTGGTATCCCGCCAGCAAAACTTCGGTATCGCAGCGCGAACGGAAGCGATAGCCAAGCCGCTCCAGTTCCGGGCGCAACTCCAAAAAATTATAAATGCAACCGTTGAAAACCAGCCCGATGCTGCCGTCGTCTGAGAGCATCGGCTGCCGGCCGGCTTCGCTCAAATCGATGATTGCCAGACGACGGTGACCGAGCGCCACGCCGGGCCAGGTAGCCATCCCCTCGCCATCCGGCCCCCGGCGAGCCAGCGCATCCGTCATCACTCGCGTAGTGCTTTCGGCTAAGTCTGGCTCACCGAGCGCTACACATCCGGCAATTCCGCACATCCTAGGCCATTATCGCAGAGCAAACCTGTAGCAATCTGGGCGAATAGTACTGGGCGAACCTTTAAATAGTTCAATTGACGGGCCCTTTCGTTTTCACTCACAATGGTTTTGATGAGCCCTCTGCTATGAGCCGGTTTAAGGGCAGCAAACCCGTCCCGCGCGGGGAGTTCTCGCAGCCCACGGTAGGAGTGCTGTCTCCCCTTCCCAAACCGGCGCTGAGCCCGTCCGTTACGATCCCGGCGCCACGGCCTGCGCAGGTCCAAACTCCATGGCGGCGTGCAGGTACCTCGGAAACTATCCGGCAAGCGGATGTGGACAATCCCTTACGAAAACTGGGGCTTTACCTGGCGCTTGCATTTATCTTCTGCCGCTTCAGCTTAGTCCAGGAGGTGGTGGCGATTACGCTAAACTTCGACCCCCATCTGGTTAGAATTTTGGGTATACCGACGGTTGTGCTGGCGGTAGTCACCGGCGGCCTCTGGCGCGTGCTTCGGTCCAGACTCGCTTACGGTTGGCTCGGCCTAGCCATCTGGATGGCTCTAGCCACGCCGCTAAGCTATTGGCCGGGCGGCTCCACTTCTCTGGTTATCAATTATTTGAGGGGCCAGTTACCCATGATGTTGATTGTTGGCGGTCTGGTCTTGACCTGGAAGGAGTGCAGGCTGGTTCTCATAACGATCGCGTTGGCCTGCGCGGTCAACGTGCTAAGCGGCAGGTTTTTCACGTCAAACCTGGACACGGATAGCCGGCTCAGCCTGGAAGGCGGCACCATCGGGAACGCTAACGATTTTACGGCGCACTTGCTTTTCGCCCTTCCTTTCGTGATTTTCGTGCTTGTCAACTCTGACCGCGCGTGGATCCGTAGAATCCTGTGCCTGGGAGTCTTGGGCTACGGAGTGTACCTTTGCGCGGCTACCGGATCAAGGGGAGGACTGGTGGGGTTCGCGGCCAGTTTGACGTTTATTCTGGTCCGGGCTCGGGGCCGGGTGCGGATCGGCGCCTTGGCGGCTTCCGCCGTGATGTTTATGCTGGTGGTAGCGGTGCTACCGCAATCCATGCTGCAGCGGTACGCCACCTTATTCACGAATGATTCCGACGACCAGGAAGCGGTTCAGTCTACCGCAGCCCGAACTTATCTGCTGAAGTCCAGTATTCAGTTCACCATGCAGCACCCTATCTTTGGCGTCGGTCCAGGAGAATTTTCGGACTACGAAGCCGCTTTTGCCAAGAACAAGGGAAAGAGACCAGCCTGGCTGGTAACGCACAACGCCTATACGCAGGTATCGAGTGAGGCCGGTATTCCAGCGCTTCTGTTCTTTTTGACGGCTGTCGTACTGAGCTTCCGGACGTTCGGGAGAGTCCAACGAGCCGCGCGCTCTCGCCCGCAGCTGCGGTCGATGGCCCTGGCTTGTTTTTGCTGCCAGCTTTCCCTGGTGGGATTCTGTACGGCCATTATATTTCTCTCACTGGCTTACACGATGTATTTGCCTACCATGAGCGGGCTAGCCTTGGCGTTCAGCCGGTCGCTGGAGCGGGAGCTGGCTGGACAGTCTTAAATCCAGCCGCGACCCCAGTAATAGCCGATTTTTGAGGTTTCTATCAACAGGTCCTGAAACACTTCCCACCGCAGGTTCCAGCTTGTTGCGCGCTTGGTAGCATCCGGAATAGGGCGCGGGATCGCGACGACGCCGGCTTTGCGAAGTGCCCGAATGGCCCGGTACATGTGATAGTCGCTGGTCAATAAAATCCTCCGGCCCGGCGCCTTTGGAAGGATTCGTGCGAGATTCAGTGCGCTCTCGCGCGTGCTCAGCGATTGGGAATCGGCCAAAATCGCGTCCGCTGGAATTCCGCCGCTCTCCAAGAAAATTTTCATCGCCTCGCCGACCGGAAGCGAGGCTCCTCCTCCTCCCCCGCTCACGATCACCTGGCGCCATCCGCCCTCGCGCCAAGCCATGACTGTATAGGCGCTGCGCCAATAGGACGTCTCCCCAATCAGGCCATTGCTCAAGGCATTGCCGGTCAGCACGATCATCACATCTCCGCGCGTATCCGTCCAGGGTCCGGCGAGCTGGACCGCCCACCAGCCCACCAGCGGAGTGAAGGTCACCAGCACCACGGCCAGCCCCAGCAGCGCGGACGCTCTCACGGACGTGCGCCAAAAACTAGCCAAAGAGAGTTTCAATGTGTGCGGCTCACTTTATCCGGCAAAGGGCCGCCGGAGGTGACCTTCCACAGCGTTCTCGGCGGGATAAAGAGGACCGAAAGCCCTCCCAGGGTGGCGATCATCATCACTAAAAAAGTGTGCGCGCTCGAGGAGACCCTCTTGAGGATCCGGGGCTTAACAATCCAAACGTCCGCCAGCGCGAGACCGTAGAATACGGCCTGCCCAGCCAGTAGAGCTTCGCGCCACGGAGCCGGCAGTCCAAACGACGCTGCCGCCAAAATCAGCAGAAGCCAGGGCAGGAGAAGCCGGCCGAACTTGTAGGAAACGAAATGCACCCACATCCGGTTGCCTGGTCCCAGGAGCGCCGGATACGCGCGCAGGATCTGATAATTTCCGGCGAGTGTTCGCATCTTTCGCGGGAACTCGGTCTCTAGCGACGTCGGAAGATCGTAGGCGCGGGCCCGCGGATCCATCACCAGCCGATAGCCTTGAAAATAGACCGCCAAAGGTAGATACACGTCGTCGAGAAGTGTATCGGCGGGTATCGGCACCGCTAGGGTGCGGCGGATGGCGTAAAAAGATCCGGTGGCGCCAAATGTCGAGTCTATGGAGCTGAGGCTCACGCGGATCCAGTTCTCGAAACGCCGGTACAAGCCGATGTCGGCCTCCTGCTGGGTCGCGCCGGCGCGAATAAGAAGTTCGCCGCTAGCGACGCCGACCGTGGGATCGGCAAAATTCTCCATCAGGCGGGCCACGCTGGGTGGCTCGAGAGGCTGGCGCACGTCGGTCAAAACCAGAATCTCCCCTTGTGCTTTGGCGATGGCCGCGTTGAGTGCCGCCGGCTTGCCTGCTCGCGGCAGGCGCAGCAGACAGACTTTCTGCGCAGCGAAGCTCTCGGCGATTTCTTCGGTGCGGTCAGTGGATCCGTCCGAGGCGACGATGATCTCGAGCTTGTCGGCCGGATATTCCAGCGCCAGCACGGACTGCAGCTTGCCCTCCAGGAATCGTTCCCCGTTGTAAACCACGATAATCAGCGAAACGGTGGGCTCCAAGGGCCGGCGTGCAACGGGCCGCGCGCGGTGTTGTGCCATCCATCGCAGCAGCAGCGGATAACCCGCCAGCACATAGATCATCAGCAGACAGGCCGTGATCGCGGCAACGGCTGGCATACCCAGTTAAACGTGATTCCCGGGGTCAGCCGTCACGTTTTCCCCCGAAAGAATACTGCTTGCGCGGGTTTCGCGCCAAGTGTGCGGATGGTAGAAGAGGCCCTTCACGTTCCGCCCCGAATTGACCTGGATGGTCGAGCAGCGGTACTGCCAATCCAGGTTGTTTCCATGCTGCTCGATGATGGCGTCGATCAGGTACGAGCCGGGCTGCAAGCCCAGTTCCTCGCAGGTGAATTCGACGATGCCGTTTCCGGGCTCCAGATCTGCGGTCTCGCCCGAAAGCCAGGTGGTGAACTGGCAATGCAGCGTGCCATCGGCCCCATAAAAGAACACGCTGAAGTTGACCTCTGCTACCGGGATTCGCGCGCGATACTCGACACGGATCCGCAGCGCGTCGCCGGTTTTGACCACCTGGACCGGCGCGCCTCCGCGATCTAGAAATTCAAGCGAAACCACTTCGGCGGTCTTGGCAACGGCTTCGCTCCTTGGGGGAGGAGAAGCCCGGAAGCGGGCCAATGCGCTATAGGCCGTCATTGCGCCGGCTGTCGCTCCGTCGTAAACGATTTCTCCTTGGTTCATTACGATTACCCGGTCGCACAGCTGCTGCACGGCGGCCAGATCGTGAGAAATAAACACCACCGTCGAGCGCCGCTTGAGCTCCAACACGCGGTCAATGCACTTTTTCTGGAAAGCGGCATCACCCACCGCCAGCACCTCGTCAAGAAGCAGGATATCCGGATCGAGATGCGCCGCGACCGAGAAACCCAGCCGAACCACCATGCCCGACGAGAAGCGCTTGACTGGAACGTCGATGAATGGCCGCACGCCAGCGAAATCGATGATGCCATCTAGCTTGGCGCTGATTTCCTTGCGCTGCATCCCCAGGATGGAGCCGCTTAAGTAAATGTTTTCGATGCCTGTCAACTCGGGATGAAAACCGGAGCCGACTTCGAGCAGCGCCGAAAGTTTTCCGGAGATGGAAATTTCACCGACCGTGGGCGCAGTGATGCCGGCCAAGAGTTTCAGCAGCGTGCTCTTACCCGCGCCATTGGGGCCGATAATGCCCACAGCTTCACCCCGGGCCACCTCGAAGCTGACATCGCGCAGCGCCCAGAAGACGTGCGCAGGCGCGAAACGCTGCCGCAAGCGCGCCACCAAGCCGTTCGGCGCAGGGCCGACATGGGCCTGGCGGATCAGGTAACGCTTAGAAACATGATCGAGGCGTAAGGAGGACATCGCGCCGGACTCGCTCAGATGAAATCCGCCATCGAAGCCTCCCGGTATTTGAAAAACAGGTAGGCCACAGGCAGGAGCACCAAAGCGATTACCGAGGCTTCTGCGAACGACGAGTACTCGGGCGGCTTGCTTTGCAATAGGACTCGGCGGAAACTTTCGATTGTGCCCGCCAGCGGATTCACATCGTAGTAGACGCGGAGGCGGGAAGGTACCGCGGAAAGCGGGTAGACCACGGGAGTGGCAAACATCCAGACCTGCATGACCAGCGGCATCGCCAGGCCGATGTCCCGCACGCGCACCTGCAGCACCGATAGAAACAACGCCAAGGCCAAGCCGAACGCACTCAATACAGCCATGATAGGAATTAAATACAATACATAGCGGGTAACCGGAAGGTGGTAGTAAACCATCATGCCGGCCAGCACTACTGCGCCGACCAGAAAATCGACAAACGCAGCCGCCACATAGGTCAGCGGAAGAATCTCGCGCGGAAAATAGACCTTGGTAATGAGCTGGCTATGGTTAACCAGGCAGGTAGCCGAGTTAGTCATGATGGTGGCGAAGTAAGTCCAGGGGAGCAGAGCCGCGTACACGAAGACCGCGTATGGCACCCCTTCGTCGGGCATCCGCGTCACCACGGAAAAAATGATGGTGTAGATCAGCATGAGCGCGAGCGGCTGAACCAAAGCCCACGCCCATCCGAGGATGGATTGCTTATAGCGGACGCTGAGTCGATGCAAGCTCAGGGTGACCAGCAGGTCCCGGTAGCTCAGAAGCTCCCGGCCGGCGCTCCACAATCTCCATGGCTCGAACGACGGAGGCCGTATGTTCTTGGTCGAACGACCGGAAAACCTTGTAGATAAAGCTTCTTCTGCTGGTAAAGCCCGCATGGGTCCTCGGACGCTGATGTACTCAAAGCGAGCCGGTCTCGAAGTCTCAGTCTATCATATTCTCCCGCGGACACTTCCGGTGCTGGCTCAATGTAAGAACTTGTATTCGGTTGGGTTGCGCCATCTTACAAGCTTGTGAAGCAGCCCAGGCGCGATCCGCAACGCCAGCAAGGCGAAAATGATTTTGCGGCTGCGCAACACAAGATTGGCGCGGCCGAGCCGTTCCTTCGCCTCCTGGTTCCGGCCGGCGTAAAGCGCCTTCTTTCCGAGATAGAAGTCGAGAGTTGCCTCTTCGCGGCGCATCGCGACTTCCAGGCAAGCTCGGTCCGCTGCATTCAGATTAAGGGTCTCCGACAGATCTTTATAAACTTTCAGGGCATCTGGTCCGATGCGGGTGGGATCGTTGCTGAGGCTATCGGGCCGCGCCCGGTAGCGGATCAGCGGCTGGTGGTTTCGGATAAATCGGGTGCCCATGTGCGCCAGCCGGAGCCACAGGTGTAGATCTTCGGCCGAGCGCAGCGCTGGATCGAACAACCCCGCTCGCAGGATCAACTCGCGGCGCGCGATGACGCTCGAGAAAATGCGGCACCGCTGGTCCAACAAACGGCAGAAAGTGATTTCGCCGCGGTCGGGATAGAGGTCCAGAAACGTCTGGCCCGCAAAAAAGGTCTCGCCGATGAAGGTGACATTGGCGCAGGCCACGCCGGCTTCGGGATTTGATGCCAGCAGGCCGGTTTGGACCTCCAGATATTCTGGTTCCCACATGTCATCCGGGTCTAGAAGCGCTACCAAGGGCGCCCGCGCAGCGCGCAAAGCGGCGTTCCGAGCGGCCGCTACCCCCTGGTTTTCCTGGCGGATATAAACGATCTCGCCGCGGTATGGTTCGAGAACCCGCTCCAGATTGGAGCTATCCGGGCAACCATCGTTAACGACGATTGTCTCGAAGTCGCGAAAGGTCTGAGCGCGCAGCGAATCCAGAGCGTCCCCAATGAAAGGCGTTACGTTGTAAGCGGGGATGATGACGCTGACGGCCGGTGGTGGCGGAGTCGTGGTCATGCGGTTTTTGGAACCGTCAGCGAACCCTTCCGGACGCGCGGTTTCGCGCGAATGCCCATGTTATTACGGCTCGCCGGAAGCCTTGGATCCATAGGCCGTCTCTAAGCGTTGCACCCATCCTGATCGAGTTTATAGACAGCTTTTGGGGCATGGTACTCTGAATTGAAAAGTGACTCGGCATCCTATCTCTTACATGTTAGTATGCCGATCCTACCCTCCCGTGCTGGGCGGTTCCGAGATTGAGGCCCAGCGAGTCTCCGACGAGTTACAAAAACGAGGCTACCGTCCCAGAATCGTATGTGGGGGCGGCGATCCAATGCCGGTGGTGAGCGAATGGGTCGACCCCTGCGGCCTCAGGGTACGGATTTTCGGCAAGAAAGGTTCGCAGCGGCGTATCGATCTGGTCTACGCCCTGGGAGTCGCATGGACTCTTTTCAAGGAACGCCGGGATTACGATGTGGTCTATTTTTTGATGCAGGGATTGCATTTAGCGACTGGATTACCGGTTGCTAGACTGCTCGGAAAGCCCATTGTCATGAAGTTTTCGTGCAGCAGCCTGGTGCTGGCGATGCGGGACTCATGGGTGGGCCGCCTGGAGCTATGCTTTCTGCGCTGGTGGGCGGACCGAATTCTGGTCCTGAACCCCGGAATGGTTGAGGAGGCGCTTGAAGTCGGGATTGACAAAGCACGATTGGGCTGGATGCCGAATCCGGTGGATACCGACTATTTCAAGCCCTGCTCTGCGCAGGAACGCCTGCAGCGGCGCCGAGAGCTGGGGATTGAGCCGGAGACACCGCTAGTCGTGTTCGTCGGCAGGCTGGACCACCAAAAGAAACTGCCCTGGATGCTTGGCGCCTTCGCGCGGGTTGCGCGCCAGCGGCCCACGGCGAAACTGGCGCTGATCGGTGACGGTCCGCTGAGGGCCGAAGTCGAAGCTCTGGTGGCGAAGTTGCACTGCGAGCGCAATGTCATTCTCGCCGGCCGGCTGGATACGAGCGGCGTTCTAAGGTGGCTGCAAGCTGCCGACGTGTTCACGATGGTTTCCGAGATCGAAGGTCTACCCTGCGCATTGATCGAAGCAATGGCAGCAGGCGTAACGCCGGTACTCAGCAATATTCCGGCGCATTCACAACTTGTGGAACATGAGGTACACGGCTTGCTGACGGCCTTGGGAGACGAGGAGTCGATCGCTGCCGGCTTGCTGCGGGCGCTCGATGATCCGGCTCTCCGGCAGCGGCTTGGAGCAGCCGCGCGGTGTCGGATGGTCCAGGAATTTTCCACGGCTCGGGTGATCGACTGCTACGAGAGTTTGTTTGCCGGGTGCATGGAAGGCGCCGCTTCGCCATAACGTCGGTGGGATTTGAGTGCCGGGGATCGAACTCAGAAGATTTCCGCATCGAACGACGTTATGGAAAGACGTTCGCAACGCCAGAGCGGCTCTTGCGCTGTCACGGTTGCAATTTCCACCGTCGTAAAACATATCCCAGGTAAAACCGGAATCTGAGTTCGTGGATAAACGCCTGTTCCCTGGAGCCCTTCATCGCTTGCAGGGTCATCTCGCAAAGATCTTTGACAGCTTGTCTCATCACGTGGCCCGGCACGCCGAGAACTGAAAACGACGACGACTCGAAGACCGGCGATCGCAGATCCGAAAAATACTTCCCATGTCCGAAGTGCCAGCTCCGATGATAGTTTCGATGGAAACGTTCTTCGCTCAGCCGGTGATAGATGAGAATCTCCGGTATGTATCGTCCGGTCTTTCCTTGGTTGACCAGGCGTTGATAGAGGTCATGGTCCTCCACCGAACCCAGGCGTCCCGGCCGAATTCCAAGTGGCCCGCGGTAGCCGCCGGCCGCGCGCATGGCAGCGGTGCGGAAAGCGCCGGCGAGCAGACATACAAACCGCCGTGAATCTATAGTAAAAGCCTCCGTTCCGTAGTCGCAAATCGCAAGCGGGGACCAATGTTCAGTTGTAATCCAGTCCGCAAGCCGCTGTTGCGGCAAGGGGAGAACTCTTCCTCCGATGAAACTGGCGGAGGGCTCCTGCCGAAACGTGTTCCAGACAATGGTGAGGTAGTCTGGCGGCAGAAGCTCGTCCTGGTCGATTACGCAGCAGATTTCTCCGCGGACTTCCTGCAAGCCCCGGTTCAGCGCATAGGATTTCCCCTGTTGTGATTCCCTCAAGACGGTAATTCGTCCGGGATTTTCCAGCGCGAATCGTTCCGCTAGCGCCACCGTGCCGTCCCGCGAGTTGTTGTCGACCAGCACAATCTCATGCGCGATATCGCCGGGAATGCTTTGATCCAGGATGCTGCGCAGTAAAGGCTCGACGCTGGTCTCGCCGTTATAGGCGCAAATCAGGACGCTGATTTGAGGCTCAGCCACGTTAGTTTCAATCTCAACTTAAGCGGGATTCGCAAGCGCTGCGTTCTGATACACGAAAACATCCTGCTGATGCCAAGCTTCCGTAAAGCCGTGGGTTTTTAGAAGAAGGCGCGCTTCCTCCACAGGCTCCGATCCGTTAATGCCCGGGTGGAATTCTACAATGAACACCTCTACGCGGGAACGCAAGGTGTCCATTTCGGCGCGAATCATTTCAAGCTCGGAGCCCTCAATGTCGCACATGAGCGCGCAGCGCCCGAAGCCTCTTGCCTGAAGAATATCCGCTAACGTTAAGGCGGGTACTTCCACCGACTCCCTTTCAGCGGCCACGGCGCTCGAAGTAAGGACCTTCTCACCGATGTAAATTCGAACGCTTTTCCCCACTCCGCCAGCGGCGCCGTGCAAGATTTCAAAATTGCAACGATTTCGCTTCCTGTTCTCAAACAACGTAGGCAATATTTGAGGATTCGCCTCGACCACTACATGATTACTTGGATTCTTAAGCCTTCGGTTTAACAGGCAGGACACAACACCCTGAGCACCCCCAAACTCGACAACCGGAATGTCGCGCCGAATATAGCGTTTGGCCGCTAATCGTTCCGGACCTTCGTATTCCCCGTTGAGCAGCCACTTCTTTAAATCCGGGTCGGACCGAAAAACACAACCATCCAGCCGGATGAGTCCCCCGGGCCTGGTCCTTAAGAAACGTACGGCCTTGTCCGCCAGTAGTAGCCACACGGCGCGCGGGCCTTTTCCGATCAACACGCGAAGCCCCGTGCGCAGCTTCTTTGCGAGGGGAAACATACGCTCAGTGTATCTTGCCACCGCTCAGACTTGCTAACTGTATTGGAGGGTCACGTACTGGAACTTCATTACCTGTACCGAACGATTTTTCGCGACGCCGACGGTGCGCCGATGCCCATCCCTGCGAATCTGTGGCGTATGCCCCGTTCCCCCAGCGCCACCGGATTGACCATTCTTAAATCCTTCAAAGCGTTGGTGTTCCCATCCGGCGGGGAGCCCAGGAAGTCCCCAGCGCTGGGCGGCCAAACACAGCGTTCGTCGCGATTAGCCAGTTGTCGAGTTTGGCGGTTCGCTGGAGTTCCGCGTGTTGGTCAAGGTCATACAAGTACCTGGTCATCTACGTAGTGATACGGGGAATCCCTTGGCCTTATGCTAAGAGGGTGACTCCGACAGTAGGCACCGCTCGCGGACTGGTTGCGCACATTCTCCCTTTCCCATCGGTTGGCGGGACTGAACAAGCGACACTGCGCATCATGAAGGCGGTCGAACCCTATGGATACTCCGGAATCGCAATGCTGTTACAAGAAACCGAAGAGCTGCGCCAGTTTTTTGGAGATTCCGGCCGCGCGGTGCTCGGCTGGCCCGCGCCGACGCCCAGCCTGCGTCATGGCAAGACTTTTCTTGCCCAGTCGCGCGCTCTGGCGCGGGAGTTCACGCGTCTGAAAGTCAGCCTGGTCCATTGCTCCGATTTCAAGGCGGCTTTCCACGCTGCTCTGGCTGGCCGCCTGGCACGTGTCCCGGTAATCTGCCATATTCGCAACCGATATGATTCGCTGATTTGGCGCGACCGGCTGTTCGTCCGGCCAATCACGCATTTTGCTTTCGTCTCTCGCGATACCTGGAAGCATTTCGCGCATCCCGTACCCGCGAGCCGCGGCACGGTAGTTTACGACGGCATCGATCCTCCGCCGCCTCGCCCGGCGCCCCTGCTTGAGGAGGACCGGCGTGCGATTAGAACCGAGCTGGGATTGCCGCACTCGGCTCAGGTCGTCGGAATGTTGGCCCGGGTGGCACCGCAAAAAGATTACGATACTTTAGTGCTGGCGGCTGCCCGGGTTGTCCAGACACATCCCAATGTCCGGTTCGTGGTCTTGGGCGACCGCTCCGCCAACGAAGTCACGCGCAAACACGACGCCTATGTCCAGCAACTGATCCAAAAGAGCGGGTTGTCCGATTATTTTCTGTTTACCGGCTATCGCGCGGATGCGCTGCGCTCCCTCGCGGCGTTTGACATTTCGGTTCTGAGCACGCATTTTGAAGGCTTGCCCCTGGCTCTGCTCGAATCCATGGCTCAAGCCAAACCAGTGGTGGCGACTGCGGTGGATGGTATTCCGGAAGTCATCGACCAAGGCGTCAACGGATTCCTTACCGCCCACGGAGACGCCGAAGGGATGGCTGCCAGGCTGATCGAGCTCATCCAGTCCCCCTCGCTGGGCGAGCGCCTGGGACAGGCCGCGCGCCAAACCGTACTAAAGGACTTCACCGCGGAAAAGTTTGCGCGCTCCGTCGCGGATCTTTATGCACGGTTCGTCAAATAAGCAGCAACAACGACTCCCCGTTCTCACGCAGTCATCGGATAACAGCAACGGGCGGATCTCAGCGGGGCTCGCGATATGCTGAAGGCCTGACAGGAACGGCTGTCCTTCAGGCATCGGTTTATGGCCTCGCGCCGCGCGGTGAGCGAAGAACATCCGCCGCTGTATTTGTTGCGGGTAAAATCAACGAACTCACGTGGCCAGCCCTGCCCGCACGGTTTCTCCGGGCCCTGGGTCCGCGGAAGATCTAAGCGGCTGGAAATCCGACCACGACTTCGTCCACGATGCGCTGATAAAGCTCCGGCTCGGCGCCCGCCTGGAGGGCGAAGCGGCGGCCTGCCGCGGCTGTAGCCCGGCGCAAAGCCGAATCGTCCCACGCGCGCCGGATCGTTTCAGCCAGCCTCGGCGGATCCTCGGGCGGCACGGTCAGGATTTCGGACGTGAAGATATCCGACATGCCCGGACCCTCCGAACCAATCACGCACTTTTCCAAAATCATAGAATTCAAGCAGGTGCCGATGCCGCTCGCCACCAGGCTGTTGGCCAAAATCGGCAGTACCACCAGCCTGGCGTTCTGCAAAATTCGGATCTGCGACTCTTCCGTGCGGTCGTCCTCCAGCACGCGAACGTTCGATGGGAGGGCGGAAACCGGCCGCGTGAAACGCGCGTGATGTGCGGCGAACATCTGCGGGTCGGGCTTGGCGATTGCGCCGGGTACGTCAGGCAGCTGTTCCATGGCCGCTAGAAACGTATCGAAATCCCGCATGGAACGGCCGAAGCACAGCACGTATTCGCCCTCCGGCTCGGGTGTCAGCGCGTGCCGGTCGGCCAGGTTCACCTTGAAGGACACATAGGAGCTGCGTTCCGGCCGGATGCCATAGACACGGGTCAAGCCCCTGAGGTCGCGGAAATAATGAATAAAGCGATCCACCCGGCTGAGAAGAGCTTTCTTCAGGGGCAGCCGTAGCCGGCCCGCGAAAGTTTCAGGCTCGCGCAGAACCAGGTCCACCGCAATGAGCGGCCTGCGCGCGCCTACCAGCATCCTCGCCGCGAGTTCCATCACCAGCGGTATGTTGCCGTTCACTACAAACACCGCTTTCGGATTCTGGCGATACTCCAAAAACGCGGCCGCACGATCCCCTGCGTAAATGCTGGTTCCCTGCTGGCCCGTCCCGGCTTTCCATTTCTCCGGAAACGCCCGGAAGTTATGAACGATCAACATGCGGCGCCGGGACTCACGACTTGGCTACCGGCCCGGCCGCGATGCTGGGAACCAGAGTGCGGACCTGCCGCGCCGGATTTCCCGCCACCATCGTGTTCCCGGGAACATCGGTCATGACCACCGAACCCATTGCCACGATGCTGCCGTCGCCGATCGTCACGCCCGGAAAGATGACCGAACCGGTCCCGACCCACACGTTGTCGCCGATCGTGACCGGACGGACCTCGCCGTCGGCGGAGGGAAGTCCCGCCAGGCGCGCTACAGGGTCGGCCGGATGCCCGGGAGCGTCGAACACCGCCACTGCCGACCCGAAGCGGCAATGCTTGCCGATGCGGATCTCCTTGCCCACCGTGAACGAGCAGTTATGTCCGATGCCGGTGTGATCGCCAATCAACATGCGCGGCTTTTCGCTGTAGCGCGCGGCAAAAAAGAAGGAACATTTGCCCTGGATAGAGACATCGTCGCCGATCAGCAGCTCGCCCTTGCCCTGCACCCAATGGACGTAAATGCCGGTATGCAGATGGCGGCCATACTGAGTGCAGTAAACCTTAAACAGCGGCTCCGCGATGAATACACGCCGCAGGAAGTAATAGGTGGTCCGTACCGCAATCATCAGGACCAGCACCGGCGCCGTAAGTACGCGCGGAGCGGGCACGCTGAATCTGTCGACGCCCCGGTACACCTTGCGCAACAGCCGCGCCAGCCAGTGGTCTGAAAGCGCGACAAACCGGTAGAAGCGCCGCATTAGTTGCTATTATGCCAGACCACGCGAAGCAAGCCGTGAAATGGCGGAGCCGAAGTCTATATGAACCAGCAGAGGCAAATTCTGATTTCCCTTGCTGGCT
>DATJEI010000136.1:0-9939 GCA_035496735.1 Bryobacteraceae bacterium
ATGAAAGGCCGCTTCCGATGTGATCTGCACTGCAGTGCTTGTGCTAGGCGAACTCTGGCCCAATAAAGCCGAAAGACAGCCCAGCAACCCGAGGATACCAAGCGAAAGCAGCAGCGTCGCGCCTGGGCTTACGCCTGTGCCCAAAAAACGTCCTCTTTTTGAAACCAATTCGCCTCCCGCCTAACGCCGCGAGTGGGCACAACTCACCCACCGTCAGTAACATAATAAATGCTCAAATTACCGAGCACAACCCCGCCATACGGCCACCCGCCTAAAACAGCAACTCGGACGACGCTCAGAAGCTGTACTTCAGAGCCACCTGCATCACACGCATGGTTTTCGCCTGCGTGACTACACCGAACGTGGCCGGGGCATTGACGTTGGTCGGCGGAGGAAGCCAATTCGGGTGGTTCGCAAAGTTGTATGCCTCGAACCTAAACTGCAGCATCTGGCGTTCTGTGATGTTCGTATTCTTGATCATCGAGAAGTCCCAGTTCACTGTACCCGGGGTGAATAGGACATTGCGTGCCGTAGTGCCATAACGGAAGTTCAGCGCCGGGTTAGTGGAGTTAAAGGCGGCGATATTCCAGAACTGTTGTGCGGTCTGGTTGCTGGGGACCGGGCTGATGCCGGTCGCATCGGGGAGGCTGGCGTTTTCGGTATTGGTCACATCGCCGATGTTCCCGACATTTATAGGTGTGCCGTCAGCCATCGTGAGGATACTTCCCACTTGCCACCCTCCGATGAGCCGATTGACCACTCCAGACTTGCCCTTCCCGAACGGAAGCTCATAAAGGATCGAAGCTACGAACCGTCGCCCTACGTTGAAGTCGGAAAGCCCGCGGTTGGAGGTAAAGTCGTAAAAGTTCAAGGGCGAACCATTCGTCAGGAGCGACGGGCGTAGCCCGCTCCCGATATCGATCGCTTTCGACCAAGTGAAGCTCACGAGCGACGTTAAACCCTTCGTGAGACGCTGGCTCAGCTTCCCCGTCAGAGCGTTATAGTTGGAATTAACGATACCGTTTACCGATTGAAACGTTCCATAGATGGGCCACGGCCGCCGTTGTTGGAGCGAGCTGGCATCGCTCGGGCCCGACCGCAATACCGGTTCGTTCATGTTCCGGAATAGTTCTAGCTTGTGCCCCTGGTTGCCCTGGTAACCCACTTCCAGGACCATAGATTGCGATAACTGCCGTTGGATGTCGAACAGCCACTGCTCCATGTAGGGAGTCCGCAGGTGCGGGTCGACAACATAGATTCGGGTCGCCGGACCTTGGCAGATCCCACTCCAATTGGCGCAAGCGACTTGACCGACCGAGGAAATTTGCGGCTGCGACAAAGGAACATTCGGTCTTTCAGCATCGGCAACAAAGTTCGCGCGGCCCGCCAGATTCTCGTCCATCGCGCTCTGCGTAGCATTCGAGACGTCGTGTGCGAAGAAAATGCCGAACCCGCTCCGAAACGTCCACTTTCCTGTGCTGTAAGCTAGTCCGATGCGCGGTGCAAAGTCATTTCTGTCGTTCTGGATAGTTGATTGAGGCAGGTCGAGTTGGCCGAGTTGGTCTCCGGTCATGGTCGGAATTGCGTCAATAAAATGGGCGGCGGTGCCTTCGTAGAACGGACCGCTGCCGGGCCGCACGAGGACAGGCAGCTTAGAGGTTGGCAGCACCCCGTTGGCCCCGACACCGTAGTCGTAAAAATAGGCGTTCATGATGCCGCGGTACTTGTCGTGATACGGCGGATAGTACTCATACCGGAGACCGTAATTAACAGTCAGTTTCGAAGTGACTTTCCATACGTCTTCGTAGTAGAGCGACCAGGGAGTAGACCGGAACTGGACGCTCGCCAGTGCACCGGCCCAGTTGAAGGTACTCATCTGCCCGATCAGGAGATCCGCGAATGAATAGCCGGTATTGAGGCGGCTAGCAGGGTTGAAGGTCGCGGAACCATTGTAGGCCTGGTTGGAACGGTTGTAGATGTTGCCCTGTTCGTTAACTCGCATGCGGCGAATCTCGCCCCCAAAGCGCAACGAATGGCTGCCTCGGGTGACAGACATATTGTCGATCCATTGGAAGGTATTATTGTGGTCGAGGAAGGGAGCATCCACCGGATCGCCGAAGCCGCTCAGACCGTTTCCAAGCGTAACGCTCGGAATGCCCCAGGCCGCTGGCGAGTCATTGTAAACACCCACCATCCCCAGTTCTGCAGTAACGTTCCTCTTGTAGGCTGACGAGGTCGTGGCGTCGCTCACCAGTTGATTGAAGCCGAAACGAAACTCGTTGATGATGGTGGGACTGAAGGTCCGGATATTGGACAGCATGACCTGATAGGCTTTGAGCGCATACTGTTCATTTTCATTAGCAAAGAGGGAGGCCGTCGAAGTGAACTCATCGTCCCAGCCAAAGCGGCCAAACCAGAACGATTTGCTGTTCTCGTTGAAATCGATGCGCTGCGTAAACTGATCCCAATCGGTCGGAGTAGGGGCCTGGCGAGTGTAATTCCTCAGAATGTTGTCGCCCGGCGTCGTTGCTCTTGGATAAAACTCCAGCAACTTCAGCGCGATTGGCGACATCTGGCTCGGCAGAATAATGTTATTGGCAAACGGCAGGGCCGAGACCGCCCTTACGTTGCCATTGGCGTCAGTTGTAAAGGTGCGGGTCGTGGGATCGTAGATATTCCGGCCCGATTTGGAAAAGTCACCCGCTCGCATCCGGTCGGTCGCCACGGACGCCACCTGCTGGAGTGTGTTGCGGTCCCGCAACCCTTCGAAGTTCGACATGAAGAAGAGCCGGTCCTTGCCGCTAAAGAGCTTGGGAATGCTAACCGGACCATCCAGTTCAAACCCATACTGGTTACGGCGGAACGGGTTTTTTACGCCCGCCGACTGCTGCCACTGCCTCGCATCCAGCGCTGAATTCCTAAGAAACTCAAAAGCGGATCCGTGAAACTGGTTAGTGCCGGACTTGGTCGTAACGTTAACTTGGCTAGGCTCGTGTCCATATTCCGCCGAATAGACCCCGGTCTCGACCTTGAACTCCTGCAGCGCGTCGATCGACGGCCGGAAGATCCATAAGTTCCAGTTCGGATCCGTATTCTCGATCCCGTCGAGAGTGTAATGGGTGAACTGCATACGCTGTCCTGCAATAGAGTAGTTTTGTTGGGCCCGTTCTCCGCCCTGCCGGCCGGTGGCGGTAAAGGACGGCGGCGTTTCTGCTGTCACCGCGGGACTTAATGCGATCAACTGCAAATAATCCCTTCCGTTCAGCGGCAAATCTACGATGCGCTTGTTCTCGATCACCGTACCGACTGCCGTGCCTTGGGTAGTGAGCAACGCAGCGGTGCCGGTGACCGCCACCGTCTCCGTCACCTCGCCCACTTCCATTGCGATATTAATTTGCGCGCTGGCTCCCACCTGCAGCTGAACGCCTGCGCGACTGACCGCTTTAAAGCCCGCCTGCTCGGCCCGGACGTCGTACAGGCCGGGCGCCAGGAACGGCACCGTGTAATTGCCCGAAGCGTTGGTTTGCACAGTGCGAGCGATGTTGGTGGCCGTGTTCGTCACGGTGACCGTGGCTCCGGCGATGACCGCGCCGGTCGGATCGGTTACCGTTCCATTGATCTCGCCATAGTTCTGCGCGCACAGCGGCAGAGCAGCCGCGATCAGACCACAAAGCCAAAAAAATCGCTTCAAACTCAACATGACTCCCCCCTTATTTTGACCCGATGAAAGGGCCCACTCACATGGAATTGGGACGAGTATATCACAGCTGTGCCCTTTCTTGGACGTTGCGCGGGCCCGCCGTAAGCCCCATCAAGACGAAGTAGACGCATACCAAGCGCGGCGCTCTGGGAACCAGCCCGGTGTATCGCCAAGATGGCGCAATCGAGTACCTAAGCTGTCATTCGCCAGCGGGTCAAACGATCCAATTCGCCCCCATTCGGTATCAGCGATTGT
Organism: Bryobacteraceae bacterium; assembly: GCA_035496735.1. Lineage (GTDB taxonomy): Bacteria > Acidobacteriota > Terriglobia > Bryobacterales > Bryobacteraceae > Palsa-187. The sequence goes on from DATJEI010000136.1 coordinate 3,956, forward strand.
AGATTTTCACGCGGAACACCGGCTTGGCCTTTTCGGCCGACTCCATTTCGAAGACCTGCTCGGTCTTGGCAGGATCGTAGTCCCGCCACAGCCACTGCATCTCTTCGGGAAGTTCAGATTCCCCTTGCGCGTGGTTATGGGTGCCGTTTCCGAAGACGAAATGGAAATCGTAATCGCGAATCTTGAGAGAGTTCGCCATCTGGATATTCTGCAGGGGCCAGCTTCCTTGCCTGTTCTCCATGTCCTCGGATCCATCCTGCAGCCATACCCGGATATTCCGCTTCGGCTCCTTCCTCACGGCGAAGGGGAAAATGTTGCCGCCATCGATCACCCCTGGTTTCCACTGAATGCTGGTAAACGTGCCAATACGGGAGAGCACGCGGCTGAATAATTCAGGATGCCACCAAGCAGCGTTGAGTGAGCAGATGCCACCCGACGAGTTCCCTGCAATGGCGTGACTGTAGGCGTCACGCCGGATGTTGTACTTGGCGTAAACCTCGGGCAGAAGCTCTTCATTCAGGAATCGATCATACTGGTCGGAAACTACGTCATACTCAATGCTGCGCATGGCCTTTTCGCCAACCGTTCCCGGCGAGATCAGGACATGCACAATCACTGGAATCTTCTTTTGATAAGTCAGATTATCAAAGACATTTTGGGCCCGGGTGACGTCGCGCTCAACCAGTTGATAACCGTCATTCCAAACCATCAGGGCAGCGGGCGTGTTGGGATCGTACTGCGCAGGTGTGTACACCCAGTAGTCACTCTTCATGCCCTCATAAATTTTGCTGGTGTGAACCATTTTCTCCGACAGCTTGCCTTTGGGAACTCCCGGCTGCAAATAGGAGTCGGGGCCGTAGGCGTGGAAGTCGGTCAGGCCGCCGAAACGCTTTCCGTCGATCGTGTAATAGAAAGCATGCGACGTGCCGGTCTTAAGCTTGCCTGAATAACTCCAGACACCGCTCTTGCCCGAGCGCTTCAACGGACCTACACGCTGATCGTCCACAAAAAGGATTGGCTGTTTTTCGGCTTCCACGGCCCACAGAAAGTCCGGCCCTTCACTGATGACGGCTGTGCCTTTCTTGATATCGGCGTCGGGCATCTGCGATATATCCAGCTTGGCCGCACCACCGGGGACGGCAACAGCGAAGGCGATGAGGAGTGTTAAAGAGGTGCGCACTCCGAGAGGCTATCACAATCGGCGGTGAGAAGTTCCTAAACAGAGCCAAGTGCAGATTTCGGCTGCAGGAGTGCCATGCAGCGAGCGGCTGTGCGGCGCGGAAGTTACTCGGGCAACGGGTGTCCTTTGGTTTCCGGCGCGAAGGGAAGCGCGGCTAAACCAATCAAAAATACCGCCGACATCGTGATTCCGGCATACCGCATGGCATCCGGCCCGTGATAGACGCGACTGGTCAGCAGGCCCAGGCTGAGCGGTCCGATTGCGGCCACGAACCGGCCCGTGTTGTAGCAAAAGCTGGTGCCTGTGCTGCGCAGGCGCGTGGGAAACAATTCCGGAAGATAAATCGCATAACCGCCGAACAAGGCGAGTTGAGTAAAGCCCATCAACGGTATCATCCAAAATATTTGACCGATGGTTCTCAACTGCCAGAACGTGAAGGCGGTCATAAGCATGGCGGCCAGGAAACTAGCGGCAAAAGCCGCGCGCCGATTTGTACGCTGCGTGAGAAGCGTAAAGGCATACACGCCTAAGAAGCCTCCCGCATTCTGCAACAAGGATGTGATGCCGATCCAGGTAGTGGTTTTGCCGGCAAGGTCCGTGCCCGAGAAACCTTCGGCCCGAAACGACCGTTCCAAGACCGGGCGGAAAAGATCGAAGCTGAAGAAACCAATTCCCCACAGTCCCACCACTCCCGCGAAGGCCAGAAGCATTCCCACAATCGAGTTACGGCGCCAAATCGGATCGGTGAAAAGCTCGCCAAAATGCCCCATTCTTTTTCCCTCCGCGCGCGCTTTCAGCCACTGCTCCGGCTCCCGTAGTTTCATGAAGACCAGCAAGGCTAGAGGCGCCGGAATTGCTCCCACCAGGAACAGCCACCGCCACGCGGTAACCACCGCTCCGGAGCGTTCCAATTGTCCCAGCGCGATCCCCGCGAGCGCAGCCACCATATTGCCCACGGTGGAGAGCGCCTGCAATATGCCCAAAGCATTCGGCCGTGCCCGGTCAGGCATTATTTCCGCAACCAGCGACACGCCCACTGCGAACTGTCCGCCCACGCCCAGGCTGCAGAGAAACCGGTACACGTTGAAGTCCCAGACGGACCGCGAAAAATAGCTCAGTCCGGTAAATCCGGAATACAGCAGAATCGTCAGGATCATTGTCTTGGTGCGGCCCAGACGGTCGCCAAGTATTCCGAACACCACCCCGCCGACAGCCCAACCCATCATGAAGATCATCGTCGAATAGCCGGCCTGCTCGGAAACCATGGCGTCCGGCGCGCCTGGCCCCAGCAAGTCAGCCATGGCCGGCCTTCGCGCCAGGTTAAAAAGCTGCTGCGCCATGGTGTCGAACATCCAGCCCAAGCTGGCAATCGCCAGAACCATCCAGTGATAGGCGGTCAATCCGCGATACCACGGTGAGTTGGACGTCGCGCCCGAGACCAGGCTGGGTTTCGCAGTCCCATCGATCATTGGAGTACAGCTCCCGATTGAAGACCAGTTTTCTCGAGACCGCCCAGGAGGCGACCCTTGCCGAAATGCGCCGCTCCGGCGCCGCGAGCTTGACAGGAGTTAAGATTTTGGAGTGCATCCCAGGGCTGGGAGCGGAGGCCATAGGCCTCGCTCCCGAGCCATACCGCGGTAATTGACGAAGCCACGCTATTCACCGGGATGCGCCAGCGCGCTTTAAGGCTGCTTACTTCCAATCGTCAAGTCTACTATCACTTGAAAGCGTCTCACTGATTGCGACTCCATTCCGAACCTGGCCGCGCCGCTCGGGCCGGTTTCAGCACGAGTTTTGCTGAGCTATACTCGGTCCGGAGAACTCGAGATGCGGCAATTTGAATTAGTGCTTGCAATGATGGCGGCGTTCGCGCCCAGCGGGTTAACTCAACAGGCCGGCCCGTTCAAGGTACTGAAGACGGCGCGAGTCGGCGGAGAAGGCAGCTGGGATTACATCTATGCCGACGTCGCCGGGCGCCGTCTGTACATCCCGAGGCGCGGAACGCCAGCGACGCCCGACGTCCAGACGCGATTATCAATCTTCAATCTTGATACGCTCGAGCCGGCAGGCGAGATTGCCGGAGTGGGAGGACAGGGGGCCGCAGTCGATCCGAAGTCGGGCCATGGCTTCACCAGCAGCAAGCCAATCTCGATGTTTGACACCAAGACTATGGCGCTTATCAAAACCATTGATGCGGGTGCCGCACAGCCGGACGGCATCTATTTCGATCCCTTTAACGAAAGGGTCTACGTCTTCAGTCACCCGACGAAGGACGCGACGGTGATCGACGCCAAAGACGGCACGGTGCTCGGCACGATCGACCTGGGGGGCGTGCCGGAGCAGGGTGTGGGCGACGGCAAAGGCACGCTCTACGTCGTCATGCAGGACGCGCAGGGCAGTGTGGCGGTGGTCGATGTCAAGACCATGAAGGTGACGGCGCATTACCCGTTCGGCGACAAGGGCAGGTGCAACGGACTGGCGCTGGACACGAAGAATCATGTGCTGTTCGCAGCATGCGCCACCTCAGGAAATCCGCCTGCGCAGCCGCCCCAGCCCATGATGGTGATTCTGAGCGCCGAGGACGGCAAGATTTTCACCAGCCTGCCGCTCGCCGGAGCGTCTGACGGCGCCGTGTTCAACCCCTCCACGATGGAAGTCTTCAGCACGCATGGCAACGGCACGTTAACCGTGGTCAAAGAGAAAGGCCCGGCGAGTTTCGAAGTCGAGCAGAATCTTGAAACCATGAATGGCGCGCGAACAATCACTTTCGACGCCAAAACGAACCACATCTTCACGATGAGCCAGGAGCGTGGTCCGGCGCCTGCGCCGCCGCCCGGCGGAGGCCGCCCGCCGCAAGGCACGCCGGTGCCCGGTACGTTCACGATTCTGATGATCGGCAAGTAGGAAACGACTGGTGAAGATCAGTCGACGCGATGGCTTGAAAGGTCTGCTGGGTCTCGCAGCGTTGTCGCCGGGTCCCGGCCAATCGCGCGCCGCGCAGCAAACTGCAATCCCGCCGCAAGGGACCGGGCAGCGGTTTCATCATGTGTCTTATAGCGACCTCGGCGGACGGCCGGATAGCGTTCAGGTGATGCTCAACCGCCGCCATCTTTACGTCGGCCACATGTTCAGCAACGGAGTCACGATTCTGGATGCGGCGGATCCACGCAAACTGAAGCCTGTCGGTTTTTTCACCGGCGGAGACTTTACCCGCACGCATCACCTGCAGGTTTCAGACGACCTGCTCTTGCTCGCGAATGGCGCGAACATTGTGGCCATGCAGTCCTACGACAACATCCGTGGTTATTTCGAAAATGCGCTGGCCGATAGCATTACCAACCGCAAGAAGTTCCGCTCCGGCCTGAGTATTCACGATATTTCCCGCCCCGGCGAGATGCGAGAGATCGCCTTTCTGGAAATACCGGGACTCGGTATCAACCGCCTGTGGTGGGCAGGAGGACGCTACGCCGCGATTGCCGCGCACTTCGATGGTTTCACGGATCACATTCTCTGCATGGTCGATCTGCGGAACATCACCAAGCCGGAAATTGTGGGGCGCTGGTGGATGCCTGGAATGAATCGCGCGGCCGGCGAACCCTCGGCGCTGGCGCCGGGACGGCGCGTCGCTCTGCATCACATGATTACTGTCGGCAATCGCGGCTATGGAGCCTGGCGCGACGGCGGCTTCACAGTGCATGATCTCAGCGACCCGGCGAAGCCGAAGCTGATCTCACACATCAATTGGTGCCCGCCGTTTCCAGGCGGCACGCACACTCCCCTCCCCTTGCCTGGCCGAAAGCTGGCCGTGGTGGCCGACGAAGCGAATGCGGAAAACTGCGCAAAGGGGCTGTTCCATACTTTCATGGTGGATTTGCGGGCCGAAGAAAACCCGGTGCCGATTTCTACCTTGCCAACGCCCAAGGAACGGGACTTTTGCGGATATGGAACTTTCGGCCCGCACAACCTGCACGAAAATCGGCCGGGAACATTTCGTAGCGAGGAGAAGATTTTCTCCACTTACAACGTGGCCGGGGTTCGGGTCTTCGATATCCAGGACGCATTCGCGCCCAAGGAAATCGGTTACTGGGTGCCTCCGGCGCCTAAGAAGCTGATCGATCCACGCCCCAACGTTGCGCTGGCTGCGAAAGCCGCCGATATTCTGGTCACAACCGATGGATTGGTCTATGTCACGGATTGGAACGCCGGCTTGAACGTGCTGCAATACGAAGGCTGACGTCGCTACTTGGGTAGCGACCCCGCACCGTCGAGAACAAACGTCAGCAGCTTCGGCAGCGTCGGAGTAACGGTTACCGGTGGCGGAGCGTTTCCAACCGATGGCGTCACGCGGCCGGTTCCGCCCATCAGAGAAACGTACTGGATTCCATCAATCTGATAAGTGATCGGAGGCCCCATCCCGCCGCGCAGTCCCGTCTTGATGTCCAACAGTTTCTCTCCCGTGTCCGCTCGATAGGCCACCAGTCGCCCATCTGGAATTACCTGAAATACCAGATTTCCGGCGGTAGTAACCGTGCCGCCGCCGATTCCTCCTCCGCCAGGAGCGCGCCAGCGTTCCTTCTGAGTCGCTGGGTCCCATGCCACCAAAATTCCCCTTTCTCCGAGTGGCGGAGGTTCTGGTCCAATTGCGGGCGGTGAAGGCAGTTTCGCCGTGCTGCTCGGAGCTGCCGCGGACGCGCTGGCAGTCGCTGCCGGAGCGCCGGGCCGCACCACGCCGCGATTCTTTTCTCCGGGCTTGTACGTGAAGTTCTCTTCCACCGCGAAGTCGTAGGAACTGGCCGCAGTGGTG
>DATJEI010000137.1:0-53534 GCA_035496735.1 Bryobacteraceae bacterium
GGAGTCATCGAAGCGGCCAATGCGTCGCGGGATGCGGTGAATTTCTCTTGGTTGCCTCCTGTTGATTTCGAAGCTGCCAGATCGAGCCACATATATGCTCTGACGTTGTCCCGAGGAACACCTAGGCCGTTTTTGTACATAAGCCCGAAATTATGCTGGGCGTCAGCGTAGTCTTGATCGGCAGCCTTGCGGTACCAGACGGAAGCTTCGCCATCGTCCCGCTCCACGCCACATCCATGGCGGTACAACTGTCCGATGTTGTACTGTGCTTTAACATCGCCCTGTTCGGCAGCCTTCCGATACCAAACCATCGCTTCGACGCAGTCGTGCGGAACTCCCTGACCATAGTTGTATATAACGCCGAGATTGTTCTGGGCGTCGGCGTAGCCTTGATCGGCGGCTTTACGGTACCAGCGGACGGCTTCGGCGTAGTCCTTGGGAACGTCTTGGCCGTTGGCGTACATGAACCCGAGGTCATTTTGCGCGCTGGGTTCGCCACTTGCCGCTCTTTGCTGCAGGGCCGCGAGGTCAACCGGCATGGTTTCGCGATACGCTGTATTCGCCCCCTCCGCCCAGCTATCGTCCGCCTGGGGCGGCACGGCCGGCAAACTCTTCGCTCCGAATATCAGTATGGCGGTAAATAGCACGTTTCGCAGCAATGTCTTCATGACACTTCTCCTCTCCACTGGCGGCGGAGTCACCCCTTAATCCACAAGGGGCACCGTAAGACACCGTCAATACGGCCACGCCACTAACGCCAATCTCAGTCACGGAGAACCTCCCGATATGGAGGAGCACACTTCGTGCCACGGGGAACGGCGCTATCCATTCAAAAATAAGGTTTTCGCTGTTGCGGTTCGATTTCACCTGCGCCAGGGGACCCAACCAGGGTTTGGTCCCTCATGCCAGTCCCGGTGTCGGGCTAAAGCACGTCGGCGGCTTGGACCAGTCGTCGATCCGGCCGCAGCATAGCCATACTTGCGCCGCCGAAACCTCACGATAGGGCGTGGTATCGATGCGCCTATTTTAGGCGCCGCACTTTGATGTTGCGGAACTCCACCTTCGTTCCCGGGGCATCTTCCGGGTGCGCCCATTGCAATCCGATAGCTCCGCTCTCGAGCTTGGTATCGTGGGCATCCACAACTTTTCGTCCGTTATAGAGGATCACGAAATGATCGCCGTCCGCCGTAATATCGAGCGGCGTCCATTCTCCACTGACGATCTTGACATCCGCTGGGGCTTTCTCGACATTCACCAGGCTACCGGTCAGATAGCTGCCGCCCGTGTAATGGCCCGGGTTCTTGTCGCGGATCTGCACCTCATAGCCTTCGGCGCCGCCGCCCTTCTTGCTCGCGTCCGGCCGGGGGTTGCGGAGCATCACGCCAGAGTTGACGTTGTCGGTGGTGCGAAACTCGACCTTGAGTTCGAAGTTGGCAAAATCTTCCTTGGATAATAAAGTCCCGCCTTGTGTGGAGTCAGTAACGATAGCGCCATCAACCACTTTCCACTGGGCCTTGGGACTCGTGCTGAGATCCCATTGGTCCAATGACTTGCCATCAAACAACAATTTCCATCCTTCAGACTTTTCCTTCCCGGTTAAGGTATTCGGCATCCCTGCCGAAATAGCGATCGCGGCGCACACCGCCATCACCGCCAGTGCCACAACAATACGTTTCATGTCATCTCCTTGGCCGACGATTATATACCACTTTCTCGCGGGCTCCCGCGGGACAGGGGATCTCCCTTAATTGGGCGCAAAACCTTAACGCGATTTTCGGAAGGCGACTTCGGCCACCAGCGGCAGGTGATCGGAAGCCATCAGCGAAAGCCGGTTGCGGTGGAAGCGAGCCGTATCGATCCGCAACTCGTGATCCAGATAGATGTGATCCAGGTGCACCAGCGGCAGCAGCGCCGGGTAAGTACGGGTGCGTGGCAGGTGTGCGGCCAGATCGGTGAGATGAAACTCGCTGGACAGAGTTTTCGTCACCAGTCCGTGGTTCCAGTCGTTGAAGTCTCCCATGACGATACGGTGGCCCGCGACATCCAGCGCTTTGAGCAGATGCTGGTCGATCAGGCGGGCTTGTGCGCGGCGTTCGCGAACCGCAGTGCCGAGGTGGACATTAAAGACGTGCAGAATTTCATCCCCTACGCGGATGTCTGTGCGCAACGCCCCGCGGGGTTCGCGCCCGGCGACGCTCAGGTCGATGTGCCGGGACAAGTCAAACTTCCAGCGGCTGAGGGTTACGTTGCCATACACCCCATCGCGGTGCTTGCGCGTCGCGCCCATACTGTAGAAGTATCCTAACTTCTCGGCCAGATAGCAGGCCTGGTGCTCTTCCGGTGAGCGCTCCTCGTGGTTGATCACCTCTTGCAGCGTCACGATATCGGCTTCCACCTCGCGCAGCACGCGCAGGATACGCTCGATGCGCACGCGGCCGTCCATGCCCCGGCCTTTGTGGATGTTATAAGTAGCGATCCGGAAAGTGCGCATGAACGTCAGGCCTGATCTGCCGCTAACGACGCAAATTGTTCCTTGATCTTCGACCACAGGCCACGTCGCCTCCAGTGTTCCAAATCAATCTGATCGCAGCGCTCCAGATCAGCCGCGAAAATGGCGCGAAGTTGTTCCGCGACAGTCCGGTCGTGGAAACACAGATTTATCTCCTCGTTCATGGAGAAGGAGCGGTTGTCAAAATTGGCTGTTCCTATGGTGGCCCACACGCCATCCACCAGCATGGTCTTCTGATGCAGCATAGTGGGACGGAACTCGTAGATTTCAACGCCGGCTTCGAGCAACTGTCCGTACAGCCGGACACCGTTGTAACGCGCCCACCACAAATCCATGTGTTCGCCCGCGAGCATCAGCTTCACCGCGACGCCGCGACGCCGAGCCGCCGCCAGCATTTCGATTACGCGAGCGTCCGGAATGAAATATGGATTGGCGATCAGCAACTCCCGTTTAGCGCACTGCAAAGCGGCCAGGTACATGGTCCCCACCGCGCCCAGCCCCAGTGACGGTGAGCTGAGGATGGTCTGCACTTTCACGCCTCCGCCCTCGCCCTGCTCAGAGCGCGGCTCGGGGAAAAAACGCTCGCCGCTCAGAATCTCCCCGGTGGTCTCCAGCCAGTTGATCGCGAAACCACTCTGCTGCGCCAGCGCTGCGGGGCCCGTGATGGCCACTTGAATATCGCGCCACTCGCTCGCGTCCGCTGCCGAACCCAGCCAGTGATCCGCGATTCCAGCGCCGCCATTGAAAGCAATGCGGCCGTCCACGATCAGCGATTTACGGTGGTCCCGCCGGTTCGCGCGATGCAGCGTGTACCAGTGAATGGGACGGAACCAGGCAAGCTGGCATCCGCCCGCCGCGAGGATGCGAAAGATCTCCTTACCCAGCGTGGCCGAGCCGATAGCATCCAGCAGCAGCTTGACTTCCACCCCTTGGCGTGACTTTTCAGCAAAAGCTTCCGCGAAGCGCCGTCCCACCTCTCCATCCCAGAAAATGTAGTTCTCCATCGTGATCGACCGTTGGGCCGATTCAACGGCGTCGAGCATGGCGGGATAGAATTCGTCGCCGTTGTTGTAAATCTCCACATGATTGCCGGGAACAAACGGCATCCCGGTGACCCCTTCGATAGTGTTTTGGAACTCGCCCGAGTCGACGTCGAGATCCGCTTCGAGCGGATACACCGCAGGATGGGTCTGCGCGGATGTGTGGTACTGGAAAAAGGCCACCGCGCCGGCAACGATAGCGTAAACCCAGTGGCCCGACCACTGGAGTGCGATTGCCACTGCCAACCAAGCCCACCAGGCGCGCAATACCTGCCGCACACGCTCCGGAAATTCCACGGCGCCGAAGCGTTTCGGGCGCGGCCGCGCTGGCGCCAGCCGGTACAACTGTTCCCGTGGCACTCTTCGCTTCAGCCATCTTCGGGATTCCGCCGGCTTGCCCGGCGGGGAGGAACCCGAGATTTCGCTGATGGGCGCGGCCATGATCTCATTCTAGGGCCGTACCCGGCCTCGAAGACTTATCGCATCTCGGCAACAATCCCGTCCAGTGAACTCTTGAGGCGGGCCGGAGTCCAGTGGAATTCGGTCAGGAGCATGTTCCCGATCTGATCTTTGCTCTTGTTGGCGACATTGAGCTCGTGAACCCGGTTTCGAGTTCTCTCCAGCAAGTTTCGAAAAGCCACCAGATCTTGTTTGCTGCCGACGGGGCCGTGTCCCGGTATGATGGTGTCGAAATCCAGCTTCAGGACGCTATCCAGAGTCTTCGTCCACTCCATGATGCTTCCGCCCGCCGAGTAATCGATGAGCGGGGGAAATTCGTCTCCGCGCACACACATGTCGCCCGTCGACAATACGCGCTGGGCTTTAAATAGAACCACGGAATCGCCATTCGTATGGGCTCGCCCGAAGTGAAACGCTTCGGCGTTGTCGTCGCCGAGAGAAAGCTGAAGGCTATTTTCAAATGAAATCTGCGGCAGGCCGGGCATTTTGAGCCGGACCATGTTCTCGCGCGCCTGCTTCGAGATCAGCAACTGGACGCCCATAGGCAGCATCTTTGCGTTCCCGCCGGTGTGATCCCCGTGCTGGTGCGTATTGATGACGTAGCGGACCGGCTTATCGGTGAGCGTCTTTACCTTGGCGAGAATGCCATCGTGATCATAGTCATACTTGTCATCGACTAGAATCACCCCTTCCGGCGTAAGAACTACCGTGACATTTCCGCCGGCGCCGCTCACCTCCGGTACCGGCGAGATCTCGTAGAGATTTTCCCGGATTTTATTAAGCTTCAAGTCTCCGTGAGCCGGCTGCTGGGTGCGGGCAATCCAGATGCCGCTCAGCAAAACAACGCACAGGCAAAACCGCAGGAGAGACAGTTTCTTCACGGCGTGAAGTATATCACGCCAGTTTCGGATTTACGAGCAGTTCACGCTCCCCGACGCTTCCAGCACCTACGGCGGACGGCGGCGAACCATGACGGTTGTCCGCGGGCCGCGCTCACTTGGCTTCGCCCCAACGTGCGCCTGAAAATCTGGCGGGGTATACTGATTGAGTAACGCGGAAGCTGAAGTGGAAAATCCGATTCACTAAGAGGGAGCAAACCATGAAAAAAGCAATCCTGGCATTCGCATTGGTAGCGGGCTTTTCGACCGTTGCAATGGGAGCTGAGTTCAAAGGCTACATCATTGATGAGAAGTGCGCCGCTAAATCTGGAATGAGGGGCAACGTGGACTGCGCCACAGCGTGCATGAAGGGCGGATCTCCTGCCGTTCTGGTCACAGAAGAGGGCAAAATCTACAAGATCGCCGATCAGGCGAAGGTAGTGCCCTTGGCCGGTAAGCAGGTGACGATCACCGGTGACATGAAGGGCGATACCATCACCGTCGCCAGCGTTAAGTAGTGATATTTCAAGAAAGACTCCATTAGCCGGCTCGTCTGAGTAGGGACGCGATCGCCGATCACGTCCCTACTCGAGGGCCCCTGGGAGGTGCGATCAGACAAATCGCGGGAAGGCTGCGCCATTACGCTTTACGCGGAGCGGCAGTCCTTCGAAAAACCGGGATAGAATCGGAGCATGGAGCCTGTGCCCCAGCGCATTCGCCCAGCGTGGCCATCGCCTCGCCGTTGCCGGGCGTGGCACTTTTTGAATCAGGCCGGCTGGTGTCTGCTGGCCGCGGGCTACGGACTCGCTCAGCAATCCGCTCGCGCCCCGTCCGCCGCGTCTTCTCCGAGTGCCCCCGGTCATTCGGCCGATTTCCCAGCCGGCGGCGACATCCTCGGCACGTCCAAGCTTTCGCCCTCCGGCTACGACTACATCCGGCGCGAAGTCATGATCCCAATGCGCGATGGTGTAAGACTCTACACCGTCGTCATCGTGCCCAAAGGCGCGCACAACGCGCCGATTCTGCTCACCCGAACTCCTTATAACGCGGCCAGACGCACTGAACGCAGCCCGAGTCTGCATATGCTGGCGACGCTCCCCCAGGGAGACGAAGTGTTTGCCGCGGACGGTTATATCCGTGTGTTCCAGGATGTGCGCGGTAAATACAAGTCGGAAGGTGAATACGTGATGACGCGGCCCGTCCGCGGCCCGCTGAACCCGACCGAAACCGATCACGTCACCGACGCCTACGACACCATCGACTGGCTGGTAAAGAACACGCCGGAGTCCAATGGCCGCGTAGGTATGATCGGATCGTCATACGAAGGCTTCACCGTAGTGATGGCGCTTTTGGCGCCGCATCCCGCTCTGAAGGTGGCCGCGCCGGAGAGCCCCATGGTCGATGGCTGGATGGGCGATGATTGGTTCCACTACGGAGCTTTTCGACAGACCAACCTGGACTACTTTTCCCAGCAGACAACGAAGCGCGACGAGGGCGATCCCACCGTCCGCGGCGCCTACGACGACTACGAGGAATTCCGCCGCGCAGGATCCGCCGGTGACTATGCCGAGTCACGCGGTCTCGATCGGTTGCCCTGGGCGCGCAGGCTCATGCAGCACCCCGCCTACGATTTGTTCTGGCAAGGCCAGGCGCTGGATAAGTTGGTGGCGCAACACCCTGCGCAAGTCCCCACCATGTGGATTCAAGGCCTGTGGGACCAGGAGGACATGTGGGGCGCCATCCATTGCTATCTGGCGCTCAAGAGCAAGGGCCAAGCAGATCACAATTATCTCGTGATGGGTCCGTGGCGGCATAGTCAGGTGAACTATGATGCCTACAATCTGGGGCCGCTGAAGTGGGACGGCGACACCGCTCTGCAGTTCCGCCGCGATGTGCTGAAGCCGTTCTTCGACCAGTACCTGAAAACCGACGCGCCCAAAGTGCAGACGCCGCCGGTCTTCATATATAACACGGGGGAGAATCACTGGGACCGCTTAAAGGACTGGCCGCTCGCCTGCGAGAATGGATGCGCCGCGCCGCTCAAGCCACTTTACCTTCAGGCGGGCTTCGGCTTAGGATTCGAGAAACCGAATGCCTCCGAATCTGCCGGCGATTCCTACGTCTCCGATCCCGCGAAGCCGGTGCCCTATCTGCCGCGGCCGGTCCATTTCACTGACTCCGACCGCTGGAAGCAGTGGCTGGTCACCGATCAGCGCACCGTAGCGGACCGAACCGACGTGCTGACCTACCAGACGCCGGTTCTCACCGCGCCCGTGCGCATCAGCGGCGCGCCATTGGCGGATTTGATTGCGGCCACCACAGGTACCGACGCCGATTGGGTGGTGAAGCTGATCGATGTTTATCCCGACGAAGTTCCCAGCCAACCGGAAATGGGCGGCTATGAGCTGGCGGTTTCGATGGACATTTTTCGCGGACGCTACCGGCAGAGCTTCGACCATCCCTCGGCCATCCCCAGCGGCCAGCCGGAACGCTACCGCTTCACGCTGCCGACCACCAATCACGTATTCGAGCCGGGCCATCGGATCATGGTGCAGATTCAGTCGAGCTGGTTCCCGCTCTACGATCGCAATCCGCAAACCTACGTCCCCAATATCTTCTTCGCCAAACCGGCGGACTATGTGAAAGCCACGCAGTTTGTGATCCGTACGCCCAATCACCCAAGCGCCGTATGGCTGCCGGTGGTTCCGTAAATTTCCGGCCCTGCTTTCCCGCCGGAACGTGATATTCTTCTTTAGAAAAGGAGCCCACCAATGGAGCCAACCAAACCCCAAGTTCCAAGCGAGGCGATAGAACTTTATAACCTGTTTATTCACGGCGTCATCAGCCGCCGTGCGTTTATGGAGGGCGTACAAAAATTTGCGGTTGGCGGTCTGGCGGCAGCGACGCTCATTGAGGCGTTGATGCCGAACTATGCCATGGGGCAGCAGGTATCCAAGACCGATGACCGGATCAAAGCCAGCTACGAAACCGTTCCATCGCCGAACGGGAACGGAAGCATCAAAGGGTATCTTGTCCGGCCAGCCAGCGCCGACACGCGAGCGGAGACGCCGTCGAAATTGCCCGGCATCATTGTGGTCCATGAAAATCGCGGCCTCAATCCTCATATCGAGGACATCGCGCGGCGACTCGCCCTACAGAACTTCATGGCATTCGCACCAGATGGACTCACTTCTCTCGGCGGCTTTCCCGGTGACGACTTCCGCGGCGGCCAGATGTTCGCCAAGGTCGACGGCAAAAAGATGGCCGAGGATTTCGTTGCCTCCGCCATGTGGCTCAAATCCCGCGCCGATTGTACCGGAAAGATCGGCGTCACCGGATTCTGTTACGGCGGCAGCATGTCTAATACTTTGGCCGTCCGGTTAGGTGCCGATTTAAGCGCCGCTGCGCCGTTTTACGGCGGTCCTCCCGCCAAGGAAGACATCCCCAAGATCAAAGGAGCGATTCTGGTCCATCACGGGGAACTCGACACACGGCTGGCATCGACATGGCCCGCCTACGACAAGGCCTTAACGGAAATCAACGTTCCACACGAAGGCTATATCTATGCAGGCGCCGTTCACGGCTTCAATTGCGATGCGACGCCGGAACGCTACAACAAAGCCGCGGCCGATCTTGCCTGGCAGCGGACACTCGGCTGGTTCAACAAATACGTACGGGCCTGAAGGCGGCAAGCACGTACTCCGTGAACGCCGGCGCTCGTCTTCAGAGCACTTATGACTCAGGAAGGGCTCGTTTCCCGCAAACGTTTGAGCAAACGGAGCTAGTACTTTTCTCGGTCCGGCTTGCGCGCCGAATCGATCTGAATCGCCTATCCGCTGCTATACTCCTGACTTGATCGGATTCATCATTCGAACGCTACTGGGGCGGTTCGTCTGTCTCGCGGTGCTGCTAGTGGCCGAAGTCACCGCACTATCGGTCTGGGTGGACAACGACACCCTCGCGCGCACCGGCCATTTGCTCCCATTGCTCCACGATTGGGGTCCCGCGGTGGTTCGCGGAGCGATCGCCTTTGCCGCGGTGTTCTTGACCTTCGCCCTTCTAAAGTGCCGTGCCGCGCTCGAACGGGTGGCATTGTTTCCCATTCAACCCTGGTGGCTCGCGGCCCATGCTTTGCTCGCCTTAGGATTCGTTTGGGCTTCGAAGCACCTCTATTCCGGGCGGCTGCTGGATTTTAATCCAGACCTACTGGTGGCAGCCTGGGCGGCGACCGGTTTAGCTGCGGCGGCGCTGGCCGCGCTCGCATTCTTGACCGTAAAGACCTGGCGGCAGATTCTGGACGCTACCGGTTCGCTATGGGCGGTGGCGCTCGCTACCGCATTGGTTGCTTCCTTCTTTACCCGGCCCGCGCGCTCCCTCTGGGAGCCGGCCACACGGCTTACCTTCGCGATGGTCAAGTTCATGCTGTCCTGGGTCCTGCCTGAGGCTACCGCGGTTGCCGAAAAAGCTACCATTCATGCTCCGCATTTCTCGGTGATCATTGCGCCGGAATGTTCAGGACTGGAGGGAGCCGCCCTCATTATGGTTTTTACGATTGCATGGTTGTGGCTGTTCCGGCAAGAGTCCCGCTTTCCGTGGGCGCTGGCACTGCTCCCGGCCGGCGTGGTGGTCCTATTCGTCCTCAATGCCGTTCGATTGACGGCGCTGGTATGGATCGGCAATGCGGGCGCGCAAAAAATCGCGGCCGGGGGATTCCATTCTCAAGCGGGCTGGATCTCCTTTAACGCGGTGGCGTTCGGACTCTCGGTCGTGGCTCGCCGTTCCCCCTGGTTTTCCATGAGGACCAAGCATGTGGAGCCCAGTCGCACGACAGAAGATGCGACCGGCGCGTTCTTGATTCCCTTCCTGGCGATTCTCGGCACCGGCATGCTGGCGCGCGCGGCGTCCGCGGGATTCGAATCGCTCTACCCCCTGCGCCTGTTGGCCGCAGGAGTGGCGCTCTGGACTCTTCGGCGCAGCTATAGGGATTGCGATTGGCGCTTCGGCTGGGCCGCGCCGGCCGCCGGGGTCGGAGTGTTCGTTCTGTGGGTGGGCCTGGAGCGGATTCTCGGCAATGCATCCTCGTCCAGTCCAATCCCGGCCGCCCTCGACGCCATGAGTTTGCCGGCACGAATCTTCTGGCTGACCGCTCGCGTCTTGGCCGCTTCGATCACCGTACCGATTGCCGAGGAGTTGGCTTTCCGCGGCTACCTGATGCGACGACTGGTAGCAGCCGATTTCGAGCGCGTCGACCCTCGCCGGGTTACCTGGTTTTCGCTCGCGGTTTCCTCGATCGTGTTCGGTGCAATGCATGGGAGCAGTTGGCTTGCAGGCTCTGCGTCCGGATTGGTCTACGGATGGCTGTATGCCCGGCGCGGCCGTCTCGGCGATCCAGTTGTTGCGCACGGTAGCACCAACATTCTTCTGGCGGTGTGCGTTCTTGCATTCCGGCAGTGGCAATTATGGTAGGGACGCAAGCTCCCGATAGCCGGCCCAGTACTCACAAAATCGACGGATCGCCTTGTGCCTAGTGCTCATAATGTAGTACAACTACTGCAAGCCCTTTAAGGACTTTTAATCGGAGGAGATGATCCGTGATGAAACTTCTTAGTTTGACCCTGTTGCTAGCGGGCGCCGCGAGTTCCGCTTTTGCAGCTGCTGTAGCCGCGCCGGAAATTGATGGCGGCTCGACAGTGTCGGCGGTGGTCCTGCTTTCGGGCGGTTTGCTGGTTCTGCGGGCCCGTCGGAAAAAATAGACGCAGGAGCACCCTGCAACGTTGGCCGGAGGAGAAGATCGTGTCAAAATTTATTGGCATCAGTTTGTTGCTAGTCGGTGTAGCGAGTTTTGCATTCGCAGGCGGCACCGTCGCGCCCGAAATTGACGGCGCATCGGCGGCATCGGCAGTGGTCCTGCTTTCGGGCGGGTTGCTGGTTCTGCGGGCGCGCCGCAAGAAGTAAACGCAGCGATAGCATAGATGCTGCGACTTCACTCGGAGGAGAGAATCGTGTACAAACTTCTTGGTTTGAGCCTGTTGCTCGTGGGTGCCGCTAGTTCCGCTTTCGCACTCGATGTCGTCGCGCCGGAAATCGACGGGGCGTCCGCGGTTTCGGCGGTGGTGCTGCTTTCGGGCGGCTTGTTGGTTCTGCGGGCGCGCCGCAAGAAGTAAACGCAGCCCGCGGTATGCTGCGACGCTAGTCAGAGGAGAAACTCATGTCGAAATTTATTGGTTTCAGTTTATTGCTGGTCGGCGCCGCTGGTTACGCATTCGCAGGCGTTACGGTCGCGCCCGAAATTGACGGCGCTTCAGCAGCATCTGCAATCGTTCTGCTTTCGGGCGGCTTGCTGGTTCTGCGCGCCCGCCGCAGGAAATAGGCGCAGCTAGCGGTACCAACTCGGTTGGACCAGAGATTGGCGCCGCTGGTTTGGCTTCGGTCGGCCGTGCTGTCGCACCGGAGATAAACAGCGCGCCGGCAACTTCAGCGACCGCCTTGCCTTCGGGCAGTCCTGCGGGCTCGCGCAAACGTTAGGCTTACTGCTCCCCCGGGGCTTTAAACGGCGTTGCCAGCATGAAGGCCAGCCGCAGGCTGCCTGCATTGTTGGCTCCTTTGAGCCCAGTTGGAAACTGCTCATTACCCGTCGCTGTCGAAGGCGAGTAAGTTCCGAACAATCGATCCCACCAAGGAAACGTCTCTCCCAAGTTACGCCGCTGGTCCGCCTCTTCCATCGAATGGTGGATGCGATGCAAATCCGGTGTCACCAGCAACGGCCGCAGCGCTCGCTCGAGCGCAGGCGGCAGTGAGGCGTTAGCGTGCTGAAAAAAACTTTGCGCGCACGACATCAGTTCGCCGGCTAATACCGCTGCCGGTGGAAGCCGAAGTGCGAAAATCGCGAGCAGAGCCGACGTTTGCAGCAGGATCGTTTCAATCGGATGCGCGCGAAGTCCCGTCGAAACCTCGAAGTCCGGGTCGGAATGGTGCACCTGATGTATCCGCCACAGGAACCCGGTCGAGTGGAGCAGCCGGTGGGTCGCGTACTTAACAAAATCCAGAAGCAGCAGAGTCACTACGAAACTTGCGAATGGCGGCGCATGCTCCAGCCAGGTCAGACCATACTTACCGCGCTGCACCGCCATCGCGGCCAACACCGGAGTGCTGCGTAGTACCACCATCGAAAGCAGCGAAGCTACCAGCAGGAGCAGCCCATGGTTTCGCCAGCGCCGAGCGGCAGGAACCGAGAGCGGTCCCCTGGGTCGAATCGATTCCCACACCGACACCCCAAGAAACGCCACTGTGAACGTGGTCCAGTACGCGTAGCTTTCAGCCTGTCCCCAGTTCGCAATCATGTCATGCCTTTTCCAGGTTGTGGGACTGAACGGTGCATGTCAAGAGGTACTTTTAAACAGGCGGTACTTCAGACGAATTTCAGACCACATTGGCTAAGGTTGCAGAGCCGGATTAGGGCTTGACCGGGCGAAGCTTTACGACCCGCTTCGTTCGCGTTTCAGCGACGTAGATCGAGCCATCGCGCCCAACTGCGATATCGTGAACCGCGTTAAACACAGGATCGCCGGGCTTCCCAAAGCCGATGGACGTGACAATATTCCATTCGCGGTCGAGTTTGAGGACGCCGGTGTGCTCGGTATCGTAGTCGGCGCGGCGAATTCCCAAATATAGGAAACCATCGGAATCGGCAGCCACGCAAAAAATGCGTCCGGTGGTTTGTGCGCCCGTCACACCCCTCCACTGGCGCTTGAATTTGCCCTCACGGTCGAACAATTGAAGGCGCGAGTTTTCACGGTCGGCGACCAGCACGTCGCTACTGCCTGGCACGAATACCAGTCCGTGTGGATTACTGAATTCACCCTCGCCCGACCCTTTCTTGCCCCACTCCTGCAACCATTTTCCATCGCGGTCGAAGAGCGCCACGCGGCTGTTCTTATAGCCGTCCGATACATAAAAGGTTCCGTCTGGGCGGATAGCAATGTCGGTAGGCTCGTTGAAATGGGTGGCATCCCACGCTCCGACGCGTTCTTCCCCCAGCGCGAAAACCAGTTTGCCATCGTGAGTGAACTTGAAGACTTGTTGCAAGGAGACGTCAGTCAGGAATATGTTGTTCTGCCCGTCGATGGTAATGCCGTGCGGCACCATAAACATGTTCGCGCCCCAGGATGAAATGAGTTTGCCGGTATCGGCGTCGATCTCAAGCACAGCCGGTTCGGCGAGTTTCGTGGTTGCCTTGATGTCGAACCCGCGGCCGGGCCTGTGAAAAATAAACACATGGCCATTCACGTCGACAGCAACCCCGGCGGTTTCGCCAAGCTGAACGCCGGGAGGAAGACTCGGCCAATCCTTCACCTCTTCATAGCGCGTGACCGTGGCCGCGGCTGTAGCCCGGTGGCCGCCGGCCAGCAATGTCACGATCAAAACCCAACCCGTGATCACAAAAATGTTGCGCACCTTTTCGATAATACACTGCCCACCGGAGTAACCGGGGCTCGAGCGGCCTGATCAGAGCCCGTTAGCTGACCGCCCGACTCCCGGTCTCTGCCTTACTTCCGAATTCGGATAGAATGAGTGTGCTTGCAAAGGAGCGTATGCCAAAAAAGATCGATCCCCTCAATAAGAAAATCTACGGTGCGGTGAGTACCATGCTCACCGTGAGCGATATTAAGGCAGCCGTGAACTTTTATCAAAAAGCGTTCGGCTTCGCCAAACGCGGAATCATGAATGGACCCGGCGGCCAACCTATTCACGCCGAATTGACGCTGCGCGGCACCACCCTGATGCTAGGGCCTGAAATGGAACAAATGGGGGCCCGCAGCGCCAAGACCATCGGAGCCTCGCCGGCGACTCTCTACCTCCTGACGGAGAACGCGGACAAGACGGTTGCTAAAGCTGTGAAGCTCGGAGCCACGCAGAAGGGACCAGTCATGGACATGTTCTGGGGCGACCGTTGCGGGACCATCGTCGATCCGGATGGCAATACCTGGATGATCGCTACGCATAAGGCTGAGCCAACTCCTCAGGAAATGAAAAAGAAGATGATGGAGCAGGTGCGCGCGCAAGCAGCCGGTGGCGGAAGCGGAGCCTAACCGGTTCGCCGTGCCTCAATGACGTTCGTATTTGACCGCCGGCGCCCAAATCGACCTACAGCACAATCGTAATCGCCAGCCCGACACCGGGATAGTTGCGATTGTAAAGGTAGTAGCCATCGTCATAGTCGATATAAACGTCATTAGCGTCGTACCAGTTTTCGGGCCAGTATTCCGGCCATGGGTCCACCAGCAGGAACGAAAAGCCGCCGTAATAGAAACGCGGATATCCCATATAGATCGTGGGACGGCTGCGGATCCGAAACAAATGCTGCCGGCCGAAATCCAGACCGAAGGTCTGCTGAGGAATGTAGTAACCGCCGTAGCCACCACGCTGGGACCACGTGCGATGGTCGGAAGACCAGTGTTGGGCGCGATTTTGCTGCCAACTATCGTGACCCTGCCAACCGCCCCGCTGCAGCCATCCCCGCTGTTGCTGCCAGGTTTGGGCCTCTTGCCGCGTCCGCTGCGGCTGTCCGAGGATTGAACGCTGTTGAGCCCCCGGCTGCTGTCGTTGCTGCTGTTGTTGCGCACGCGGCGGTTGTTGCTGTCGTTGCTGAGACTGCTGCTGCGACTGTTGAGCGCGCGCCGGCTGTTGCTGAATACGCTGTTGCTGTCGGGGTTGCTGCTGCACACGCTGTTGTTGCTGTTGCTGGGGCTGCTGCGGACGCTGACGCTGTTGGCCGCCCTTGTCCTGCTTGCCCTGCTTATCGCCTCGCTTATCGTCGTGCTGCGCGTATATAGAAGCGGTCGTTCCGAAACACAGGATCGCGGCCATGCCGAATTTCACAAATTTCACCAGATTCATGGCTATCGTTTCCTTCGCCCTCGACTTAAATCCGCGTGGAGGGCTAGCTCAAGATCGGGACTGCCACCCGTCACCGGAACAATCCAAGCAAATAGGCGATCAAGAGGATCAGCAATATTGTTCCAAGCCCTATGCCAGCTCCGCCGCTGGGACCCCAGCGGTTATGTCCGTAGTAGCCTCCACCGAGGCCAAAAACCAACACCAAAATTATGATGAGTAGCAGCATTGCCATTCTTCCTTTCTTTTGATTCGCACGGCGCGACGGAAGTTATTCTTTTCCCCCTGCCACCAGGAGTGCAACGCCTCCAATAATTGCCACCGCGCCTGCAATCGGAGGCAACGGTACGTGATGTTCCTTTTCGCGCGTAGCGTGAATCGGCCCGATATCGACGACCCTTTCCGTAGTCGTATATGTGAACCCACCCCACGCAAGCCCGAACAGGCCCAGCACGATAAGAACAATTCCAAGCGTCTTGGTCATGCTAACCTCCAGCCCGGAGCATTTTTACCCAGGATTTGCGGGATTTCTCCCCACGCGCCCACGCTCGCGTTGCTCTGAGCCTGTTTATCTACTTCTCCAGCACCTTTTCAAACTGCCCGATCTTCTTTTGGATCTTGCCGGCCACATTTTCCACTTTGCCTTTTGCTCTTAAAGTGGGATTGTTGACGGCCTCGCCGGCTTTCTCTTTGATTTTTCCTTTCACTTCATGAAGGCTGCCCCTTATCTGATCTTTGGTGCTCGGTTTCATATCGTCTCCTATTGGCATCTCGCCTTAACAGTCCGAAGGCTCAGTAAGATCCAAGCACGTCTTTGGCCAAATTTGGAATGATCATTCGGGAAGAATTAGAGAGGGACGGCGGCGTCAGGGAGATATCGAGCTTGGCTAGCTCCCTGCAGAAGAGCGGATTCTCTGGAAACTCCGCGACCAGCTCCGCCAATTGAACGCGGGCGAGTGCTGTCTTCTTCTCGCGCAGCGCCGCCATCGCCAGAAGAATCTTGGCAAACGGCCGCAGGTAGCGGCCTCGCGAAGCGGCGATCTCGAGTTGCTGGAGGCCGACGCATTTATCGCCGCTGATCCCCTTGAAGTGGAGAAAGAATCGCTTGAGCGCCGGCAGGCTTCCGATGATGTAGTTCGCGGCTCCCAGCGTAAGGTAGGCGTCGGCGGCGTCCGGGTTGACCACCAGTAGCCTCTTGGCAAACTTGTCGGCGTCCCGGATCATGCCGAGACTTTCAAGCTGGCGCTTTTCGATCAAACTGGCATAATCAGCCTGCATGCCCAAACTAAGCGTCATGGCGAACAAGGCATTGACGTCATCTGAGTCAACCTGCAGTCGAAGCTTTGCCAACGTTTGCGCGCGTACATCCGCGGCGAAGAAGGCCTCGCGCAACCCCGGGTTCGGCTTAATCGGTATCTTTCCCAGAAACGCTTGTTGTCTAAGAAATACTCAGACGTTAAGACGCCTTGGCGGTAGCATTCCTCGAATAAATAGCTGGCGGCTTCCGCGGCGCTCCCCAGGGGGTCTTCCGGATAGGAAACTCGCCATGCGGCAAACTGGGCGCGCGCTGCCTCCGGCTTCAGTTCATACAGCAGGTGAAAACCCGCGTCCAGTTCGGGCACGGCTATAGCCTCAGCCTGCCACGCCCAAACTGGAGTCGCCTGCAGCATCAGCACCACACAGGTTACCTGGAAGCCACGCCCGGACCGGCTTCGTCGGCACACGGCCATGCAGCAAACCCTCAATGACGATGGACTAGCCCTTTCGTTCCCGGAACGAATACTTGTTCAAGAGAGCCATCAGTTTCGCAGCCGCCCTGGGCGGACGAATTCCCTTGGTGACGATATCCCGGTTCTCCAGTTTCTTGCCGTACAGCGTGGCATTATCGTCCAGGTCCTGCCGCAGCGTTGCGCCTTGCAGTGAAATACCGGCAAACAGACCCTGTGACCGCGACCACGAAAGAATGTCGGCGTGCATTTGGGCGTCCGTTTGAGCTGTTGCCGTACGCCCCACGGGGCCTCCGGCAACCGAGCCTTCCGCGCCCAGAGTGAACTTGCTCTCGAGCAGCTTGTCGGCCCCGCGCGCATTCATCACCAGCATGATCAAGTCAGTTGAAGAGCCGCCGATTTGAAAGCCGACGCTCCCGCCTTCGATGCGGACCGTGGCTGGCGCGGACCATCCTGGGCCGCGTCTGTTGCGGCAGGACATATAGCCTTTTCCATATTTTCCGCCAATGATAAAGGCGCCGGTCTTGAGGTCCGGCACAATCACGATGCAGTGCGCGTTCTCCAGCAGGTCTTGAGGGATACCCTTGTCCGGCGCGGCCATGACTTCCGAGAACACGGCCGCCGCTTCCTCCAGCCGCTTTGCAGGCTCGTTGTCTTTAGCCAGCAATGGCGTGAGGGCTAAAGTGGTCACTAGAATGAATCTCATTTCTCACTCCTTCCAGCCGGCCGATTACCCCGAGTGGAGCTTCGGGCGGCTATCTACTCTCTAGCATGGATTGCGCCAAAATGTTCTGAACGATAGACGATAGAGGAAACAACGATCCTGGTTATTTGAAACAATCTGCCTGGCGAAATAGTGCGTCCTTATGCCTAACGCTAAGTTGAAGGTGCGCTATTTCCCCCAGGCCGGCATCTCGGACAGTTGTGCCGAAAACGCCCAATATGAGTCTAATCGGAATGGTGGTACCTAACTAAGCCAAGATCAGTTCGTGGCAATCCTCGACTCAGCGCCGCGGTGGCTCAACCCGCCGGCTGTATGCGGGTCCGGGCGAATACGAAAAAGCACAAGACTGGTCCGCGCTCCACCGGAGGGAACTTTCCCGGGAAAAGATGAAACCTTTCCTTTGGTAAACCTCTCTATTCTGCAGATACCACCCGGCGGGGTTCCGCAAGGTGCCCTCCCATCGGACGCGAAGGGACCGTACTTGTTGGTATCAGCGGGAGGGGGGAGCCCTTCGATGAAACGCTCCCTCTTCTTCGATTCCGCTTCCCGGGATTGAGGCTAAATCAATTACCTCTGCTCCGCGAGATCCGCGGGAATAATCCCACGATCGAGAAAGTCGTTAAGGCGGGAATGTGCTCGCCCCATCTCTTTCCGGGCGGCAATCAGTTTGCGTGAAGCGGCTTGGATACGATCACTTCCGTCCGGGTGTGGCATACCGCTGGGGAATTGGCCTATAACGGTGTTGAACTCATCCGAAGCCGCCTTCTCTCGCACCGTTGCATCCACCAAATCCTGAATCAAGACGCAGCGAATTTCCTGCTCCGACGCCGGGGGTTTACGCTTAGTCTGCCGTTCGTCCGAACACTTAGCGCAGATAGGCACTTTGCCGGCCTCAACTGCTGCAGTATCAGAGTTGCAGTAAGCGCACTGGGCCATCGACATCCCTCCGCCAGGACCGGTACACATGTTAGATCCTTCACGCGACTTAACAGTTACTCTATTTGGCGCGATAGCCTGCGCTTTGGCGCGATAGCCTGCGCTCTGAGCGCTTCTTGGTTGGACTCGCTTGGAGCGGAGTCGTCAGGGCGCGGCCTGCAAGCTCAGTCGCCCGCTCGCTCGTGGTATGGGGAGTCCTTGCGCTGCGCGGCGCGAATGTAATGCGCAGAGGGGTCTAGGGTCTCGGGATCAACCTCAGGTTGCCGTGTATGCTCCCAGGCGTGCTCGTGGCTGTGTATCATATCCCGATCCTGAAGTCGTCCATGCCTGTGCGCCCAGGACCTTGATGGCCCGGCAGCTACCTGCGTTCCGGCACGATCCACAGAAGAAGACGCTTGCTCCCGAAATAGTAGTCGTCGGCGGCGTCGTCTTTGACGACGATTTCACGAGCAGGCTTCCAATCCCCTATCTCAAATGTGTTGGAGACGATCCGCGTTCCCGGCTTCAAGGCTTGCAGTTGCGGGAGCAGACGCTTGTTGATGGACGGCAGGAGGAATAAAGTAACCACAGTGGCTTCACTGAAGTTCGCCCGGAACAGATCCTGTTCCCGAAACTCCACCCGGTTTTCCACGCCGGCCTGGTTGGCGTGTTTCCTGGCTTCGCGAATACGCACCGGATCAATATCGATCCCGACGCCGCGTGCGCCGTAGCTTTTGGCAGCCGCGATCACGATCCGGCCGTCGCCGCAGCCTAGATCATAAACTACGTCGGAACTCTTGACTTTTGCCAGCTCCAGCATGGCTTTAACAGCAGTTTCCGTGGTCGGGACGTAGGGAACATCAGGTTTACGGGATGGGCCGTTCTGTTGGGAAAGAGCCGGCGACGCGCTCAGCAAAGCCATGATGAAAAACGCAGAGAACCTCAGCATGATTGTGGGCCTGTCTTTCACAGTATCTCTATTGGGCTCCGCTTGCATTGAAGGTTTGCGCATTGACGGTCGCGGCACAGCGCCCAATTTGGAGGTGCAAGGAGTAACTTTCATTCCGCCCGCAGTGCGTCAAGCGGGACCGCTCTGGCGGCGCCGCGCGAAGGTAAATAGCTGGCGCCAACCGCGGCGGCGATCACGGCGGCCGCGACTGCGGCGTAAGTCGCGGGATCCAGCGCGCTAACGCCAAAAAGCAGCGATGTCATCAGCCGGGTGGACGCTACCGCGCCCGCCAGGCCCAGCGTGACGCCCACTACCGACAAGCGCAATCCGCGGCAGACGAACATGCCCACCACCTGGGACTCGCTTGCCCCCAAAGCCGTGCGGATTCCAATCTCGCGCGTTTTTTGCGTGACCGAGTAGGAGATCACGCCGTAGATCCCGATCATCCCCAGCAGCAGCGCCATGCCTCCCGCCAGCGCCAGCATCACCATCGTGAAGGAGACTCGCGCCATCGATTTTCTATAAATCCCCACCAGCGTACCGACGTCGGCCACCGGCAGATTCGGGTCCACCGACCATACCGCCTGCCGAATCTCTGTCGCCAGTTGCTCGCTGCCCGCGCGCGGCGTGCGCAGCGCAAAGGCCATCGGAAACCGAATAACATGTACCGGGTCGCCCCAGAATTGCTTCATCATCAGCGGCCAGTACACGATTGTGGGGGCTTTTTTATTGGCGCCATCGTCCAGTTCGTTGCCGGTCACGCCAATGATCTCGTGCCAGTCATCCTTGCTATTCTCGCGGATTTGTTGACCCAGGGCGGCTGTTGGATTGCCCCAATATTCGCGGGCGAAATTTTCAGAAACCAGCACCACGGGCGTGAGGTTGTAGATGTCCGTCCACGAGAGGTCGCGGCCGGCGATCAAAGGGTTGCCTACCGTTTTAAAGAACCCGGGCGAAATGAACTTGAAGCGGCGTATAGGCGGAAGGTCGGATTCCGCATAGGTACGGTCCTTGGCAAAAATAAGGTCATTGCTCGTCCGTCCGTCCATCGTCATGCTGCTGGACATACCAGCGTCGGAAACTCCCGGAATGTGATGCAGCTTTTCGAGGATCGCCTGCTGCAGCCGGACCACGCGCTCAGGTTCCTTCACCTCCGTCTCGGGAATCGCGATGCGCAGCGTCTGAACTTGTTCCGGCCGTGTGAACCCGGGGGATTGCCGCTGCAGCGCTCGGAAGGTGCGGATCATCAGGCCGGAACCGATCACCAACACCAGAGCCAGTCCCACTTGAACGATGACGAGCCCGTTCTGGACCCTGTGCCGCTCGCGGCTCTGGCTGAACGACCGGCTTCCCTGCCGCAGACCCAATGCCGGCCGGATACCGGCGTAGCGGAACACGGGGATCAATCCGAATAGTAGCCCCGAGGCGATGGAAATCGCCAGCGCAAACAGCACGGTGCGGGCGTCGATAGAAATTTCGCCGAGTCGCGGAAGGCCTGCGGGCGCAAGCGCGACTAGCAGCTTTACCGCAGCATATGCCAGGCCCACGCCGGCGGCTCCGCCCAGCAGTCCTAAAAACATGCTTTCCGATAGCAGCTCTCCCGCGATGCGGTTCCACCCCGCGCCCAGAGCCGAGCGGATCGCGAGCTCCTGCTGCCGCGCTTCCGCCCGCACTAACATTAGGTTCGCCACATTCGCGCAGGCGATCAGCAGGACCAGTCCAACAGTTCCCATCAACACCCAGAGAATAGACCCCACGTCCCCGATCAAATCCTTTGTGAAGGGACGCACGTTGGGACCTATTCTCGCTTGCTCGAAAATGTGCGCGCCGAAACCGGGCGGAGGCGAAAACGCAGCGTAAACCATGGGCAGCATGCGCGCGACATCGGCGTTCACCTGCGCCACCGTGATGCCGGGCTTCATGCGAGCCAGGCCTCGGTAGCTGAAGTTGCCGAGGAAAGTCTTGTTGCGGTCGAGCCGCATTGGCCGCACGAGGGAAAACTTGTAATCCAGGAAGCGGAAGTCGCGCGGCATGACGCCAATCACTTCGTGCGCGTCGCCATCCACCAGAATGCGGCGGCCGATCACGGAACGCTCTCCGCCGAACTTGCTCTGCCAGTAACCGTAGGCCAGCATCACCGTTTTAGGGCTTCCCGGCAGGTCGTCCTTGCGCTCGAACCAGCGTCCCAACAGTGGAGGGACGCCCAAAATCGGCAAAGTGCCGTCGGTAACCTCGATCGTTTGCACCTGCTCGGGCTGGGCCAACCCGGTGACGCTCGCGCTGCGATTGTTGTAAAGGCCCATGTCCGCGAGTGTCCGGTTCTGCTCCCGATAAGTGAAGTAATTCGAGGGTGCCTGATTCAACTCGGGGATGTTTATACCCGGAGCCGTGTGCCACATGCCCACCAGTTCGTCCGGCTTGGGATACGGGAGCGGCTTCAGCAGAACGCCGTTAATCACGCTGAAAATCGCGGTGTTTGCGCCAATCCCAAGCGCCACGGTTAACACGGCAACCGAGGCGAAGCCCGCGGTCCGTGACAGCCGCCGTATAATTTCGCGCAGGTGGTGGAACCCGTATGCCATTTGCATCCTTGATTTCTTATACGGAATCCGGCGACTGGCGTTCCCAAAAAACTTTGGGCCCCGTGAAAAGGGGATTTCCTGACCCCGACGTTTGCACTGCGGCGTCCAATTTGGACTACAGTTGGATACCAAA
Organism: Bryobacteraceae bacterium; assembly: GCA_035496735.1. Taxonomy (GTDB): domain Bacteria; phylum Acidobacteriota; class Terriglobia; order Bryobacterales; family Bryobacteraceae; genus Palsa-187. The sequence continues at coordinate 21,811 of DATJEI010000137.1, forward strand.
CGTGGGAATACTGATGGGTCTGACGGCCGTAAGTCTTTGTGGACTGCGGTAGGGCTGCGGTGGACCCCGGGGTGTTGTCAACCCACGCCTGTTCCTTGTGGACCGAATCTGCGCTTGGTCCTCAATCCCGCTTTAGTAAAATCCCCGCAGGCGAGGGCCGGGGCATCGCGCCTTTACGACGTAGCCAGCGAATCGGAATCGCCGTGCAGCCCGGAATCGACTTTAGGGGCCGTGAAGAGCGTGTAAGGGACACGCGGCAGGCGGAATCCGCAAGTTTTTCCGCGTTGCCCGGAAAGTCCAGAAAGTCAATCCGAAGCCAAACAACCACCCTGTGCCCGGTTCAGGGACGCCCGTGGTGGGTGCGTTGGTGAAGGTAACCACCGTCTGGGCCGATATGTCGCCCGCCACAATGAGCACTACGGCGCTTTGGGTTGCCGCGTTGAAGCTAATCAGCCGGTCGCCCGGAAACGTGGAGACGCTAATCAGAGTGGCGCCGGGCTGAGCGAGTTCGGTGATCGTGGCAAATCCATCCGGCAACTGAATCGCGGGAGAGCACGCGCCGAGCGGCACCGCCACTGTCCCGGTTTGTCCAGCGATAGTGAAAGTGGAAAGACCACTCAGGGAGCCGGCCGGGCGATCATCCTTGCAGATCTCGATCAGACCTGCCTGGGCGTAGCCGGAGAGACAAACCAACACGACGGCGCTTTGGATTGCGCTCCACAATAATCGGTAGCCCATTTTTCGTCCCCCAAGGATAAAATTCGTCGTCATAGAGGCTCACCTCCCCACGTTTGTAAAGTAAACTTCCGTGACACCGACGCCTACGGTGGCGGTCACTGTCTGGGCGGAGAGATCGACCGTCCCCTGCTGTCCCGCAGGCAGAACGCTGATCGCCGAAGCCACGGCAGCCGGGGAAAACTGCTCTGTGATGGTGACCGCAGTCCCCACCGGGAACAAGCCGTTTTGGACGCAGTATCCGGCCGGAACCTCAAAACTCACGGCTCCCATGGCAAACCAGAACCTCGTTCCAGGCATGACGCCCGATCCCGCGATCTTACATACCTTCAGGAGACCGACTCCCCCCGCTGTGTTTGTGAAGTCCACTTCGGTAAGTCCGGTGCCAATGTGCACGGCCACTGTGCGTCCGGCTAGATCGACAACGCCCTGGCGGTCTGCCGGAAGCACGCTAATCGCCGAGAGGGTTGTGCCTGTCGAAGGTGCCTCGGTCACTGCGACGGAGGTACCGACCGGAAATGCCGCCGCCGATACACACGATCCCGCCGCAACGGTGATCGGAGTTCCGCTAACGCTAAACGAGAAGCTCATGCCTGGAGCGATGCCCGCGCCGCTGAGTTTGCAGATCTCAAGAGTGCCCAGTGGAATGTCGGAAACGATGGTGTTCACGAACGTCACGATGGTCTGCGCCCCGGCATTCACGCTCACGCTGGCGGTGCCCGCGGCCAGGTTACTCGCGACCAGCAAACCGGCCGGTGACGTGGTCACCGAACTCAATCCCGTACCCGGAGACGCGGTTTCCGCAATCAACGCAGCGCCCACCGGCATGACCAGTGACGCGCTACAGGAGCCTCCTGGTGCTGGCCCCGCTAGAACCGTTACCGGGTTACCCGCGACGCTGAAGGTGAACTGCGTCCCGACGGCAACGCCCGCCCCCGCGACTTTGCAGATTTGCAGAAAGCCGGTGCCAGGAAGGACGGGAATGATGGTGTCGAAGAACGTCGCGATGGTCTGTCCCCCTCCATTGACCGTGACAGTAACGCTGCCCGCCGCCAGATTGCTGCTGACCAGCGACCCGCCCGGCAGAGTGGTGACGTCCGTCAACGTGGTGCCGGATGGCAGTGTCTCCAGAATGATCACAGGACCGGCCGGCTCCGTCAGCGGCGAACTGCAAGCGCCCCCCGGCGCAGGTCCCGCCGCAACAGTTACGGGAGTTCCCGCAACCGTAAATGTGAAGTTGGTTCCCACGGCGATGCCTGCACCGGCGACTTTGCAAATCTGCAGAAATCCCGTGGTGGGAGGGCCGCCCGGAATCGCGTCTACAAAAGTAACAATGGTCTGTCCGCCGTTTTGGACGAATACGGTAGCCGTGCCTGCGGCCAGATTGCTGCCCAATAGCAATCCGCTGGGCAAAGTGGTCACGGCCGCCAGAACCGTGCCGGAGAGCAAGGTTTCCGTGATGGTTACGGGACCAGCGGATTGCACGAAGGCTGCGCTGCAAGATCCCCCTGGCGGAGGCCCAGCCGGAACCGTCACCGGAGTCCCGCCGGCCAGGAACACAAAGTTTGTTCCGGTTACGATGCCGGCGCCGGCAACTTTGCAAATCTGCAGAAATCCCGTAGGGGGTACGGGAATTCTGGCGTTCTGGAAGGTAACGATCGTCCACCCCCCTGCATTGATCGTCACCATAGCGTGGCCCGCCGCCAGGTCGCTGCTCACCAGCAACCCGCTCGGCGTAGTGCTGACGGCCGTCAGCTGAACGCCGATAGGAATAGTCTCCGTAACGAGTACCGGACCGGCTGGCAAGTTCACCGGCCTGCTGCAAAAACCTCCGGGACCGGGACCGGCACGGGCGGTGATTTGAGTGTCCGCTACCCTGAAGGAGTAGATCGTTCCTTCCACGATGCCGCTCCCGGAGACTTTACAGATCTGAAGCACTCCGGTTGTGGGCGCCACCGAGTCGGTAAAGGTGACAATTGTCTGCGCTCCGGCGATGACCGTAACCGTTGCCGTGCCCGCTGCCAAATTGCTTGCGGTCAGCAATCCCGCGCTGGGCAAGGTGGAAACCGCCGTCATCGCCGTACCAATCGGCACGGTCTCTGTAATCAGCACTTGGCCGGCGGGAAGCGTCAGCGCCGCGCCGCAAGAACCGGCGCTCGGAGCGCCTGCCGCCACCGTGACCGGCGTTCCCGCCACGTCGAATGCGAAGGTCGTGCCGAGAGTCACGCCGCTGCCGGCGATCTTGCAGACTTGCAGAAAGCCGGTGATGGGAGGGGGTGGAATTGTGTTTACGAAGGTCGCCACGGTCTGGCCTCCGGGATTGACGGCGACAGTCGCGGTGCCTGCGGCCAGATCGCTGCTGATCAACAAACCCGCGCCCGGTAAAGTGGCGACCGACGCCAAAGCGCTGCCGGACGGTATCGTTTCGGCAATAATCGTGGGTACGGCCGGCACCACTAACGCTGCACTGCAAGATCCCAAGGGCGCGGCACCCGCTGCAACCGTAACCGGAGTTCCTGCGATGCTGAACGAGAAGTTCGTTCCTTCAGTGACGCCGCTCCCGGCAACTTTGCAAACCTGCAGCGTGCCTTGGCAAGCGGTGGCGGCGTTCGTATCCATCGTCACGGCTCCGTTGAGGGCGTAGCTGCCGCCGCTCACGCTCGCGCCGGCGGTCAGCGTAATGGACGTAAGCGCGAGAATGTTTCCGGAAAACTGTGTGCCTGTGCCGAGAGTTGCGGAACTGCCGACTTGGAAAAATACGTTGCAAGGAGAGCCGCTGGCAATCACGGTCGAATTGCTGGCCGTGGTAAGAGTGCTGCCTATCAGGAAGACGAAGACGGCATTGGGATCTCCGGCAGCGTTAAGGATGAGCGTTCCCGTCAACTGAGCCGACGAGTCGAAACAATAGACTCCGGGCGTTAACGTCAATCCACCTAGGTCCTGGCCCGTCAAGTTGGTGGTGCAAGCTTCGGCGCCTAGCGAATTGTAGGCCGTGCCAGCATCCACTTGCGCCTGCGCCGCTACCGCGTCGGCTGCGTGGATCGTGCCTGTCACGACTCCCGGCGGAAAGCCCGTGATTGCAGAACCAGGGCTGACGCCCACATCTCCTACCACGGATGTCGCACCGGTATTGGTCACGGTTGAGGCGCCCAAGACGGCAAAGCTAACTGCGGTACCCATCGCAGGCGCGGTTTGTGCCCATGCGCTGTTTAGAGAACACACTGCAAGCAGCAGAACGGCCGCAATTAAACGCCAACAAGAACGTTTGCCATTTGCCATTGTGTTTTCTTTTCCCTTCGACTTTAGAATTCCACTCACGAGACTGAGGCCGGACAATGGTTCGGATCGCGCTGGCATCTTTTTGCTCGAAAGCAATAATTGAATCTTCACTAAGACTGGTATCGGCAAGTTCGAGAGGTATAAGGCCGCTTTATGTAGCAAATTCAGGTAATTCTGAATCCACGGGCATTGGGATTATCCTGACAGTGCCTGATGTGGAAATACCCCGATCCGTCGCCGAGTGGGATACGGCGCGTTATGGCGCGAGCCGACCCGGGACCAGGACAGCGTTTCTTGATCAAGCAAACTGCGCCACATTGCGTTAAGCTTTTTTCTGTCCATCGGGAAATACTTAGACTGATTGGAGAAGCAGAATGACAAGGCGCCCACGTTATCAAGACACCTTCCTGACCGCATCGGTATTTGTATTTGCCACTTGTGCAGCGGCCGCGACCACTTGTAACGATCTTTCGAAGCTCTCCCTACCGCAAACTGCAATTACGATGGCGGCTCCCGTCGCGCCGGGCGCTTTCGCGCCGCCGGCTTCTTTTTCACTGAAACTTCAGCCCGGCGATGTCGAATATCAAAACCTCCCGGCATTCTGCCGCGTGGCGGCGACCATGCGGCCAACCAGCGACTCGGTAATCAAGATCGAAGTCTGGCTTCCGCCCGCGGGTACATGGAACGGCAAGCTCATGGCCATTGGTAATGGCGGCCAGGCGGGCGAAATCTACTATCACAAGATGGGGCTTCCGCTGACGCTGGGATATGCCGTGGCATCCACCGATACCGGCCACGAGGGCAAGGGCGACGACGGCAGCTACGCGCTGGGGCACCCGGAAAAGATCATCGACTTCGGATACCGCGCAGTCCACGAGATGGTGGTGAAGTCAAAGGCGATCGTGGCGGAGTATTACTCGCGAAACGCAAAATTTTCCTATTGGAACGGATGCTCCACCGGTGGCCGCCAAGGCTTGGAGGACTTGCAGCGGTATCCGGCCGACTTCGATGGCGTCATCGCCGGGGCGCCTGCCAACAATCCCCGCAGCGCCGCGCAAATCATATGGATCGCACAGACCGTTCACAAGGATGAAGCCAGCTTCATACCTGCCGCCAAGTTTCCCGTGATCCAGAGGGCGGTCCTCAATTTCTGCGACGCGATCGACGGCGTGAAGGACGGCGTGCTGGAAGATCCCACGCGCTGCGAGTTCGATCCGAGCACTATTTTGTGCAAGGGCGCGGATGGTCCAGACTGCCTGACGGCCGCGCAAGTGGAAAGCGCGCGCAAGATATACAGCACGCCGGTCAATCCGCGCACCCATGAGCCCATTTTTCCGGGGTTCGCGCCGGGCAGCGAAAAAGGCTGGGGATTCGCCGCCAGCGCGCAGCCGCCGCAGCTCATCTTGACCGGCTTACGAAACGGTGTGTTCAAAGATCCCAACTGGGATTACCAGACATTCAATTTCGATCGTGACGTCGCGCTGCTCGACCGCGAAACTCAGGCGAGAAACGCAATGGACACGAATCTCGCGCCGTTTTTCAGCCACGGCGGCAAGCTCCTGCAATACCACGGTTGGAGCGACAACCTAATCGCGCCGCAGAACAGCGTGAATTACTACAACCGCGTCGCAGATACGCTGGGAGGCGCGGGCAAGGTGAATGACTCGTACCGCCTGTTCATGGTTCCTGGAATGGGCCACTGCCGGGGCGGCGATGGCACGGACCGCTTCGACGTAATCGGCGCCATGGAGCAGTGGGTGGAGAAAGGGAAAGCCCCCGATTCAATCCTTGCGTCGCGCTACGCTGGCGGCAAAGTGGAGCGCACGCGCCCCCTTTGTCCCTATCCGCAGGTCGCCGTCTACAGAGGGAATGGCAGCACCGATGACGCGGCGAGCTTTGCCTGTAAGGTGAGATAAGGACAAGCATTGGTTTTCCCATCAAACTCAGGCTTTCCGAAATGGCATTCGCGGCTCACCACGCGGCTGCCAGTCGTGCTGCTGTTGCTCACGGCGAACTTGCCGGCGCAGACCGCGCGTCCCGACCCGGCAATTCAACAGATCGTTGCCGAAATCTCGCCGGACCGCATTGCCGCCACCGTAAAGACTCTCGCCGGCTTTGAGACGCGGGGGAACTACTCGGACCCCAACCAGAAGACCCGCGGCATCGGCGCGGCGCGCCGCTGGATCTTCGCTCAGCTTCACGGCTACAATCAGCGGCTCGAAGTCTCTTATGACGTCGAAAAGAAAGGCGCCACGGATATCGCCAGCGTCGTCGCGGTACTGCCCGGCACTGTACAACCGGAAAAGCGCATCATCGTAGCCGCGCACTACGATTCCATCAACCTTCGCGCGACCGGCGACAAAGCGGCCGAAGCGCCCGCGCCCGGCGCCGATGACGACGCCAGCGGCACCGCGGTCGTCCTTGAGCTCGCCCGCGTATTGAGCCGGTACCACTTCCGCAAGACCATCGTGTTCATCGCCTTCGCAGGCGAGGAACTCGGATTTGTCGGCAGTTCCCGCTATGCCTCGCGCGCCAAAGCCAGCCATGAGCAGATCGAGGCGGTCTTCAACAATGACATCGTCGGCTCCGACGTCGTCGGTGAAGCATCCACCCACACCGGCATCGCACTGAATGATATCGGGGGCGCCGACGATGACACCGGCGGCTCAGGCGAAACCGGCAATCGGCTGCGAATCTACTCCCCGGACCCCGCTGACTCGCCTTCGCGCCGTCTGGCCCGGTATATTCAGGATGCCGCGCAACGCTACGTCCCGATACTACAGATCGAACTGATACTCCGCAGCGATCGCTACACCCGCGGGGGAGATCAGATACCGTTCCAGCGGAGTGGATTCGCAGCCGTGCGTTTGACCTCGGCCTCGGAAAACTTAATCTCACAGCACACTATGGGGGACACACCGGATAGAGTCTCGTCTTCTTTCACTGCCAATGTGGCGCGTGTCAACGGGGCGGCGATCGCCGGCCTCGCTGCTGCCGCCCCCGAAACAGCCGTATCCAAAACCCCCGCGCGCAAAAACGCCGTGCCCAAAATAAGGAGTCTTCCTGAATGAAGCACCCAAGTTCGAAGTGGATGCCGCTGCTTTCGGCGGCGGTAGTGGTAACGATGTTCGCAACACAGCCCGTCCAGGCGGAGTTGCTAGAGAAGACCAGGCGGGTGGGTGGAACCGCAGTCCGGTACAAAGTCGTTCTTCCCAACGGGTATGATCCAGCGAAGGCTTATCCAGCTATCCTCGCTTTCGGTGGAGGTCCGCAAAACATGAACACGGTGGAGAGTGTTCTCAACCGTAACTTTCGCGCAGAGGCTGAAAAACGCGGCTACATCGTGATCGCTCCCGCCGCCCCTGACGATCGGTTGTTTTTCGAGGACGGAGCCCGCATCTTCCCGGAGTTTCTTAAGCTGATCCTGGCGAATTACAAAATCCAAGACAACAAGTTCCATGTCGCCGGTCCGTCCAACGGAGGAATCGCCGCGTTCCACGTCGCGGCCGCGAATCCTCAGTACTTTTTGTCAGTTACCGCCTTCCCCGGATATATGTGGGAGCCCAGCGTGGCGAAGCTCCAGGCGATCTCGAAGATGTGCGTCTTCATGTACGTTGGCGAAAATGACGAATACATGTGGCACCCGGAGATGAAGAAGGAAGCGGAATGGCTGCGCTCCAGGGGGACGGTCGCCCACTATACCGTCGAGAAGGGCCAGCCGCACCGCATGGAAACGCTGGCGGGCGCTAATGCCGGACGCATATTCGACGGCTTTGAAGAGACCAAGAAGGGTTGCAGCAAGTAGATATCATGCAGAGACGCACATTTCTCACTGCTCTTGGTACGGTGGCGGCTAGCAGGTCTGCGCAGGCGAGAGTAGGGAACATCGAATTCGGGGGGTGCGCGAGCGCCGAGCACTTCGATACCGCTGTTGGGCTGGGCTTTGACTACTATGAGATGGAAGTAACCGAAGTTTCTCAGATGGACAATGCGCAATTCGCGGCGCTAAAGGCGCATGTCCTGGCTTCCCCCATCCGCTGCCGCGCCTTTCGAAGTCTCATACGCAGGTTCCAGGTGGTCGGCGAGAATGCGCGCTCGCAGCAGGGCGAAGTGAAGGCTTATCTTGAGCGGAACCTCGACCGCTGCCGCCAGCTTGGCGGACGAGTCGTGGTTTGGGGCAGCAGCCAGTCCCGGAATGTTCCCGAGGGATTCTCGCGCGACACAGCATGGCGGCAGATTCAGGAATTCCTTCACCTTCTCGGAGATATCGCCAGGCAGAACAATCTCACAGTCGGCATCGAACCACTCCGCAAACAAGAGAGCAACATTATCAATACGGCAGCCGAGGCGATGAAACTGGCGCTTGAAGTAAACCACCCCAACATCAAGATCATTGTCGACTTTTATCACCTGCGGCAGGAAAACGAGGATCCGGATATTCTTCGCGTGGCGCAAAAACAGATCGTCCATTTGCATTTCGCCAACCCTACAGGCCGCCGCTGGCCTCACAGCGCAACAGAGGACCCTCAGTATCAGCGCTTCTTTTCGCTGGTGAAAGCGACTGGATACCAGGGTGGGCTTTCCATTGAAGGCAACGGAAGCTTTGAAGAGGACGGCGCGGCTAGCTTGCGATTCTTAACGGAGATGCTGGCGCCGTAACGGGCAGGGCACGCCCTCAGGGTCGTAAATACGCGTCCGGGCAAGCACCAGCTTGCAAATAGAAACATGTTCTACTATGGCGTCTGTATCCTGGTTGTTTTTACCGGCTTTTGGATTACCAACTTTAAGTCATGGGCCTGCATTCGGTAACACGACCACGAAATGGGTCAAAAGGAAAGAGCACAATTTTCACTTGTCGTAAGACTTTCCTGTATTTCAAGCGGCGTCCAAAATCGCGCCCTGCATCGACCTCGCAAACCGCTTTTATTACAGTGAACCTGGCTTTGTCGATCCTCTAGACGGCTAATGGAACTTAATCTGCTGCCACGAGCCGCAGCCGACCACCATCGGCCAATTTACTCTGAAGGGAAAAAGCAATGCGAAGACTCCTATCAACAGCTGCTCTATTCGGCGTGTTCTCAATGGCGGCACTCGCCGAAAGCTACTCCGGGAAGCTCCTGGATGCCTCCTGCTACGACCAACAGAAGAAAGCGACTGCTTGCGACGCGACCAGCAGTACCACATCTTTCGCACTGGAAGCTTCGGGCACCGTCTACAAGCTCGACAGCGCAGGCAATACCAAAGCCTCGGCGGCTCTTAAGAATCGTGCCGATCGAGTTGATCCGTCAAAGCCGCAGTCGAAAGAAGTTATGGCAAAGATCGATGGCTCCGAAAAAGGTGGGACCATCGCCGTTACAAGCATCGACGTGCAGTAACCTACATAAGGCGGGAGCGGCCATACATTCTTCGAGGCCGCTCCTGAGCTATCCCGAGCGGACTACAGATGCTCAACAGGCACCGGTGGCGGCCTATGTAATCACGTGATATCCTTAACTTTCAAGTGGACTCACGTATTCTCTCTTGGCCGTTTAGGGCTCCATCTATAGCTATATTTCTCCTCGGTAGTTTCGCCGGAAAATGCTTGGCGCCGGAGACACCAAAGGAACCCAACACCGGCGAGCGCCGATTGCTTGCCGAGAACTACATCCGCCAGCGGCTCGTTCGATGGCAGGAACGCCTCAACCTTCAAGACTGGACAGTCTCTGTCGTGATGTCTCACCCAAGTGGTTTGAGACGCGGGACGCTAGGCAATGTCCATTGGGATGCAGACAAAAAAACCGCGATGATTCGAGTCCTGGATGCCGCCGACTACGGGAGGCCCTTCAGAGCCACGCTGCAGGACATGGAGTTCACCGTGGTACACGAACTAATTCACTTGGAACTCGCGTCGCTGACTCGCAACTTTAAAAGTCGTAGCGAAGAAAGTTTCAGCGAGGAAGAACAAGCCGTCAACCGGGTGTCAGACGCGCTGCTGCAGCTTGACCACGCGGATCAGTCGGCCCGCCTCGACGCCGCCGTTCGTCCCCCGCGAGAACACATCCGGTAGGATACCCGACTCCCTCCTGGACTGCTCCCCATTGTGAGGTAGAGCCTATAGGTTTCGCGTCAAGGTAATATGTGGCGTAATCAGTTTGGTCTTCGGGGCTGCCCCGTTGTTGGCGTAGATCCCAAGGACACTCGAAGGTTGGAACAGGAGGATTCGAACTTCTGACCTTTTGCTACAAAGCCTCGCCACAATCCAAGGATTTATTGGTGTTTTCATCCATTCCGGTCTAATTGGCGTCCAAACTGCACTACTTCCTGGGCCAGCCGCTTTTTAGCTATCGCGACGCGCCCCCAGAGATTCAGCTCGAGTAGTTTCATTTATCGCCTGCGGACCCTCTTTCCATTTTGGCTCCGATTCAGTCCATTCACAGCGCGCGACCCAAGCCCGCTCCCACCTGTCTGGCGTGTTATCGTACGTTGCAATTGGGGGCGGAGGCTCGCTCCAGGCCCACCTAATATGGGCGACCCTATATCGCAACCATCTCGGCATTTTTTCAATCTTAAAGCACTAAATGGCATTTTGCGTACCGTCTAGGCACTAGCTTAACGACAAATTCTGACAGTTTTGGCCTGCCAGAGCCACTAATTCCGATATATGATCCCCGTAGCGCTTGCCAACGCGGACATGTGCAATACGCGGTACGTCGGGTCCGCACTTCATGGGAACGGGACAGGTGGTGCTCATGCGCGCATCTCCGTCCCGAGTGGGATGTCAGCTTGAGAATTAATCTTACGCCGAGCGCCAGATGGGCCTCGAACGTAAAACGATTCGAACGGACCACTGTCGGCGCCGTCGAACTCGCCGCTCAACGTTGCCGACTCGACCACAGACTCATGGTGCTCGCAGAGAAGGCCAAGAGGGTGCGCGATGCGCCGAACGTCCCGCAGGAGCGAGGTCCTTCACGCACGCGCCCGTCAGTAAGTTTGCTCCGTAATCGGCTAAATTTGAGGCAAGAACGGGGAAGTCAACCCGTTGGATACGGCGGAAACGGCTTTCCCATCCCGCTCCTAACGTCGGCGGGCGGAACCAGCGCGACGTCACTTACAAGCCAGACTTGAGATCCAGCCTCGGGCTAGTCTGCTCTTGCTTACTCGGCAACGCATCCCCGGTGTGGACCGCGAGATAACCCTGGTCGTGAACCTCTGGTTGAAATTGCGTTATGATGACCCTGTTCCGGAGACTACGCCTGTATGCGGAAAATCATTCTTGCCTTGATCATGGCCGGTTCGCTGGCGGCCCAACACGAATTAGGCGGCACCACATATACGAAGACTGATATCGACATCGGTAACCGTCTCTACATCGCCAATTGCATTTATTGCCATGGGCCTGACGGGGACCAGATTGCCGGTGTGGATTTTACCCACGCGAAGTTTCCTCGCTCCCGCAGCGATGACGATATCGTGAAGATTCTCCGCAATGGTATTCCCGGGACGGGCATGCCTGCGCAGACCATGCCCGAGCCGCAGCTCCGCACTATCGTCGCGTACCTGCGTTCCTTGCCCGCCGCGGCCGGCCAAGTACTTCCTGCCGGGGCTGATGCCTCCCGCGGCAAGATATTGTTCCTAGGCAAGGGCCAGTGCATCAACTGCCATCGCGCACAAGGCGTCGGTTCGTACTTCGGGCCGGACTTGAGCGACATCGGCATGCTACGCCGCGTCGTGGAATTGGATCAATCGCTTTCCGATCCAAACGCCGTCATTATGCCGGAGAATCGTATGTTCCGCGCCGTTACGGCCGATGGAACCACACTCACCGGCCGCATTCTCAATCAGGACACATTCACCGTGCAGTTGATCGACAGCAAGGAGCGCCTGCTCTCCTTCCAGCGTTCCGAACTTAAACAATTCTCCCCCATCGATAGGTCACCGATGCCGTCTTACAAGGACAAGCTCACTGCGGCCGAGCGTGCCGACCTTATCGCGTATCTGATGTCCCTAAAAGGAATTTCCCAGCCATGAAGAAACTTCTGATATTTGCTTTTGCAACAGCAGCGGCGGCGTCCGCCCAGGTCGGGTTTGACCGAATTGTGCAAGCGGAGAAGGAGCCGCAAAACTGGCTCACGTACTCCGGCAACTTCAACAGCCAGCGCTACAGCAAACTTACACAGATCACTCCAGATAACGTGAAAAACCTGGAGTTGCAGTGGGTCTACCAGGCTCACTCGGTGGAGAAGTACGAAGCGACTCCGCTGGTAGTCGATGGCGTCATGTATACGATTCAAAATCCGGATGATGTCGTTGCGCTCGATCCGGTGACTGGCCGCATCTTCTGGACTTTCTCCTGGACGCCCTCGCCGGACTCGCGCCCCTGCTGCGGCCGCCTGAGCCGGGGGGTGGCTATTCTCGGCGACAAAGTTTTCCTCGGCACCATCGACGCCCACCTGATCGCACTCGACGCTCGCAACGGCAAGCCGGTCTGGAATGTGGAAGTCGATAAAGCGGCTGATGGTTACGCCGTCACTCACGCCCCGCTCGTCATTAAAGATAAAGTCATCGTTGGCGTCGCCGGGGGCGAATACGGAATCCGTGGCCACATCGACGCTTATGATGCAGCCACCGGCAAGCGCGTCTGGCGCTTTTACACCATTCCCGGTGCAGGCGAAAAGGGGAACGAAACATGGGCGGGCGATTCGTGGAAAACCGGCGGCGCCTCCGTCTGGGTCACGGGGTCCTACGATCCTGATCTGAATCTCACCTACTGGGGAATCGGCAACCCCGGGCCCGACTGGAATGGCGACCATCGCGCCGGTGACAATCTATACAGCGACAGCGTCGTCGCCCTGGACGCCGATACTGGCGTCTTGAAGTGGCACTACCAGTTCTCTCCGCACGATGAGTTTGACTACGACTCCGTGCAAGTGCCCGTTCTCGCGGATATTCAAATGCCTGGCACCAGCCGGGTGCGTAAAGTCATGTTGTGGGGTAATCGCAACGGCCTTTTTTATGTGATCGACCGCACTACCGGCCAGTTCCTACTCGGCAAACCGTTCGTGAAAGTTACCTGGATGAATGGCTTTGACGAGCGGGGCCGCCCGATGAAGGTTCCGCAAGCGCAATCCAACCGTGAAGGAACTTTGATCTATCCCGGCAACCAGGGCGGAACCAACTGGTATAACCCATCGTTCAGCCCTGCCACTGGTCTCTTCTATATTCCGGCCTGGGAAGACTACTCGTCGTTCTTTGTCAAGCAGGATGCCGAGTATGTGAAGGGCCAGACCTTCGGCGGAGGCGGTCCGCGCAATGTCACGCCGCCCGTGGTCGCGGGGAATTTCAATTATCGCAAGGATGGCGAACAATACGGCGTGATCCGCGCCATCGACCCGAAGACCGGCGAAAAAAAGTGGGACTTCCCCATGAGCGATGTGACGGACGCCGGCATTATGACGACCGCTACCAACCTGTTATTCAGTGGTGGACGCGAAGGATATTTCTTCGCCCTGGATGCCCGGAACGGCAAACTTCTCTGGAAGGCCGCCCTGGGTGGCCGCGTTTCTTCGGGTCCCATGACGTATTCGATTAACGGGCGCCAGTACGTCGCTGTCTGTGCTGGCAGCGCGCTCTTCGTGTACGCGCTGCGGCAGTGACGGTTGCCTCATTGGAAAGGCAGCCGGAAGTGCCCGCTTGGCCGGTTGTCGGAGAAGTATTGCGCCTACAACCCCAAGCTGCGGAAGAGGACTCAGCCTCGCCGGTCTTTGGCGCTCATCAACTCTTGGATGTTCACTAGCTCAGTGGGATAATTGCCCGTGTAACAGGCGTAGCAGTAGTCGTGGTTGCGATCCGCGACAGCCTCGCGCAGCCCGCCAATGGACAGATAGCCCAGCGAGTCCGCTTCGACGAAGCGCCGGATCTCTTCCACCGTATTATTGGCGGCAATCAGTTCCGCCACACTGGGCGTATCCACGCCGTAAAAACATGGCGAAATCGTAGGCGGACAGGAAATGCGCAGATGCACTTCACGCGCGCCGGCGCCGCGCACCATGCGCACGATCTTACGGCTGGTGGTGCCTCGCACCAGCGAATCGTCCACCAAGATCACCCGCTTACCTTCGAGCAGGTGCCGCACCGGATTGAGTTTTAGCTTCACCCCGAAGTCGCGGATGGCCTGCGAAGGTTCAATGAACGTACGGCCGACATAATGGTTCCGAATCAGGGCCTGGCGGAAGGGAATGCCGGATTCAGACGAATAGCCCAGCGCCGCCGCGACCCCGGAATCCGGCACCGGCACCACGATATCGGCCTCCACGCCGTGTTCCTGAGCCAGCAACCGTCCCAACTGTTCGCGCGATTCCTCCACCGGACGGCCGAAGACAAACGAATCGGGCCGCGAAAAATACACGTGTTCAAATACGCAATGCGAGTGAGCCCGTACCGGGGCATAGCGTTCCCGAGTCATGCCGTCCTGGCTTACAATCACCATCTCGCCCGGTTCCACATCGCCCAGGTAGACAGCATTGATCAGATCGAACGCGCAGGTTTCAGAGGCGAATACGTAGCAGATCGAACCGCCCGACAGCTCCATCTGCCCGAACGCCAGCGGCCTGAATCCGTGGGGATCGCGCGCGATGATGATGCGGTCTTCCGCCAGGAATACCAGCGAGAACGCGCCCTCCAGTTGCAGCAACGCCTCGCGGAGCGCTCCGGGCAGCGTCCGCTCGCGCGACCGCGCCACCAGGTGCAGGATCACTTCGGTATCGCTCGAAGCTTGAAAGATGGAACCTTCGCGTTCCAGCTCGCGCCGCAGTTCGGCTGCGTTAGTGATGTTGCCATTGTGCGCCACCGCAACCTGACCTTTATTGCAGGCCACAGAAAAAGGTTGGGCGTTCAAAAGCACCGTGTCGCCGGCCGTCGAATAGCGCGTGTGCCCGATGGCTAACTCGCCCGGTAAAGTTCCCAGTACTTCCGGCGTGAAGATGTCGGCCACATGGCCCATACTCTTGTGATTGTGAATGTGGCGGCCATCACTCGATGCAATGCCGGCGCTCTCCTGGCCGCGATGCTGCATGGCGTACAAACCTAAGTAAGCCAGATTGGCGGCTTCCGGGTGGCCGTAGATGGCAAACACCCCGCATTCGTCGTGGAATTTGTCAAACATGTACGGGTGCCAGCTGCTCAGCCAGCGCATTCTCCCAAACCTGCTTGAGACGGTCCACGGGGGAATCGATCCAGGTCACGGAGCCGTCTCCTATCCGCAATCCTGTATTCATTGTAACGCCGATGCGCAGGGCTTCGACCTTGTGTTTGCGGGCAATCTCCTGCACTGCCTCTGGCGCGGCCGTCGAAACCAAAATGCGCGAGGGGCCTTCGTGGAACAACGCGAACTCCGGCCGCAGGTCGGTCGCGATCTCGACCGAAGCGCCGACACCGTTCACCGTACACTCCGCCAGCGCCACCGCCAGGCCGCCGTCGCTTACGTCGTGCGCCGACTCCGCATGGCCTCCGTTGACGATCTCACGGATCGCCGCCTGCACCCGTTTTTCGTGATCCATATCGAGCGCGGGCGGAAGCCCCCACATTTTGTTTAAAACAACCTTGGCGTATTGCGTTCCGCCGAAGCGCGTGGCGTCGCAAACGCCCAGGCCGCCCAGCAGCATCACGGTACGGCCCTGCTGCTTGAACGGAATGGTCACCGGCTCAGCAGTCTTCATGAGTCCCACGATTCCCATCACCGGCGTCGGCCAGATCGCTTCGCCCAGCGTTTCGTTATACAGGCTGACGTTGCCTCCGGTGATCGGGGTATCGAAGTAGCGGCAGGCCTCACTTATCCCTTCGACCGCCTCGACGATCTGCGCCATGATCTCGGGCCGCTCGGGATTGCCGAAGTTCAGATTATTAGTGGCCGCCACCGGCGTGGCGCCGACCGTCGAAAGATTACGGCAACACTCGGCGACCAAAAGCTTCGCGCCCTCGCGCGGATCGAGCGCACAATAGCGCCCGTTGCCGTCGAGGGACATGGCCACGCTAGTGCCGGTCTCCTTGATGCGCACGATCGCGGCGTCGCCGCCGGGGCCCGCAATCGTGTTGGTGCGGACCGTGTAATCGTATTGCTGCCAGATCCAACGCTTGGAACACAAGTCGCCCGAACCGACTAATGCGAGGAGATCCCGGTTGAGATCGCGGCTTTCAAATTCCGGCGCGTCCATCGGCGCCGGGCGATAGGGCGCCGTATTGTGCGGGCGATCATAGAGCGGCGCTTCATCTGCCAATTCACGGTTAGGTATCTCGGCCACGACCTTACCATGGTCTTTCACCCGCAGCATGCCGTCATTCGTCACTACACCGATGGTGACCGCATCCAGTCCCCACTTTCTGAAAACTGCGAAAACCTCATTCTCACGGCCCTTCTCCGCCACTAATAGCATGCGTTCCTGGGATTCCGAGAGCATGATGTCATAGGGCGTCATGCCGGTCTCCCTCTGAGGAACCAGTTCTAAATCAAATTCGATGCCGGTCTCCGCACGGCTGCCCATCTCACAGGTGGAGCAGGTCAGGCCGGCGGCGCCCATGTCCTGAATGCCAACGACAGCGCCGGTGTGCATGGCCTCCAGGCAGGCTTCGAGCAGCAGCTTTTCCATGAAGGGGTCGCCCACTTGCACGTTGGGGCGCTTGTCCTTTGAATCTTCGTCAAATTCCGCCGACGCCATCGACGCGCCCTTGATCCCATCGCGGCCGGTCTTCGCGCCCACATAAATCACCGGATTGCCGATGCCTGTAGCGCGTCCGAAAAAGATTTCATCATGCCGAAAAACGCCCAGCGCAAATACGTTCACCAGCGGATTGCCGTTGTAGCAGGATTCGAAAACCGTTTCCCCGCCCACAGTCGGCACCCCAAAGCAATTGCCGTAATGCGAAATGCCGCCGACTACGCCTTCGAGGATCCGCTTGTTGCGGTCGCCCCACTCAGGATCGTCGAGCGGCCCGAAGCGGAGCGCATCCATGACTGCGATTGGCCGTGCGCCCATGGTGAAGATGTCGCGCAGAATTCCGCCGACGCCGGTAGCCGCTCCCTGAAAAGGCTCGATAAAACTAGGGTGATTGTGGGATTCGATCTTGAACGCGATGGCATAACCGTCCCCGATATCGATAATCCCCGCGTTCTCGCCGGGGCCGACCAGCACGCGGTCGCCCTTGGTCGGCAGCTTTTTCAGGTGGATGCGCGAGCTCTTGTAAGAGCAGTGCTCGCTCCACATCACCGTAAAAATTCCGGTTTCAGTTTCGTTAGGTTCACGCTTCAGGATCGACCGAACCTTGTCGAGTTCGGGCGCCGTCAAATCGCTCATGCAGCGGCAACCGACAATGAATGAATCATGGATTCCAGTATCACTTTCCCATCGGTCGAGCCCAGCAAGGCGTCGGCGGCACGCTCAGGATGCGGCATCATCCCCATGACGTTGCGCTTTTCACTGCAAATGCCGGCGATGTCATCGAGCGATCCGTTGGGATTATCGATATAGCGCAGCACCACACGGTCGTCGTGCCGCAGCATGGCGAGCGTCGCATCGTCGGCAAAGTAGCAGCCATCGCCGTGGGCGACCGGGAGAGTGATGCGTTGCCCTTTGGTGGCCGCGGCGGTGAACGGCGTATCGATGGTCTCGACGCGCAGCGCGACCGGGCGGCATACAAACTTCAGATCCCTATTGCGCAGCAGCGCACCTGGCAGCAGACCGCTTTCCACCAGCACCTGGAACCCGTTGCAGATTCCCAATACCAGCCCTCCGCCTTCCGCGAATTCGCGCACCGCCGACATCACCGGCGAAAACTTAGCGATTGCGCCGCAACGCAGGTAATCGCCATAGGAGAATCCGCCCGGGAGAATCACGGCGTCCACTAATCCAAGCGTTCGGGAATCGTGCCAAATGAATTCGGCCGAATGGCCTAAGTTGTGGGAGACGGCATACCAAGCGTCGTGATCGCAGTTGCTACCCGGGAACACCACGACGCCGAATCGCATAGCAGGAAACTTAAGTGTAACAAATGTTCGGGGGCGCGGTGTCGCGAAAAGGAAGGTCAGCGCCGTTTCGGCGCCCGGCTAGCGTACTTCGTGAGGCGCGTTCTCGGCTCGCTGCGATTCGGCGTTCACGGCGCGCAGCAAGTGCTCGGCATACGCAGCGGCGGAATCTTCGGCGATCAGATCCCTGGTGATTTCAGGGGCCAACGCGGGCGCGCCAACCGGCGTGAACGGCGCGGCGCTCAACGGGGTACGGCGGGCGCTCGCCATGAGATCTTTGATCTCACGAATATCGGCGGCAATCTGAAACACCTTGTAAACGCCGAGAAACATCACGACGTATCCCACGATCGCGAGAAGTCCGTTCACAATAGTTCCGGAGAAGTCCACGAGCACGCTCCTTAAAGTCAACCGGCCGTGACTATCCGACCCGCGGACCGGTCCTTCAAGAGCGTTATCGGCACGCCTAGATAGGAACTTTATACGCTAGGTACTAGTCTTTCTTTTTGAAATCGAGGGATGCGGAATTCATGCAAAAGCGCGTGCCGGTGGGACGGGGACCGTCGGGAAAGACATGTCCTAGGTGCGCATCGCATTGAGCACAAAGCGCCTCCACCCGCCGCATGCCGTGGCTGGTGTCGGTTTCGGTGCGCACCTTAGTGGGATCGAGAGGCGCCGAGAAACTCGGCCATCCAGTGCCCGACTCGAATTTGGTGGCGCTATCGAACAGCTCCGCGCCACAGCACACACAGCGGTAGGTCCCCTCTTCGTGGTTATCCCAATACTTACCTGTGAAAGCCGGCTCCGTGCCTTTCTGGCGGGCAACCTGATACTGCTCTGGAGTCAACTGCTTGCGCCACTCTTCTTCGGTTTTCTTTACTTTTTCCATTGCACTTCTAGCTTACCCGATGGCTTTTGTTCCTTGTAGCCTTACACTGGAATTTGACACAGTCGCCGCGCCTTTCGGAGCGCACCTTCCATCCAGATCCCATTCAGCAGTTCCGCCGCTGGTTCCGCGCCGTCGAACGCGCCAGGTTGACCGAACCTAACGCCATGACGCTCGCGACCACCAAGCGCAGCGGCCGCCCGTCGGCGCGCATGGTCCTGCTTAAGGGCGTGGATAAGCGCGGCTTCCTGTTCTTCACCAACTATGAGAGCCGCAAGGGCCGGGAGCTTACCGAAAATCCGTATGCGGCCCTGGTATTTTACTGGCGCGAAGTGAACCGGCAGGTGCGCATCACCGGGCGTGTCTCCAAGCTTCCGGCCGCCGAATCAGACGCATATTTCGCCACACGCCCGCTCGGAAGCCGGCTCGCGGCGCTGGCATCGCGTCAAAGCTTTGTGATCCCGTCGTGCGCTGTACTCGAGGCCCGTTTTGCCGAACTCGCGTCCGGGTATCCCAACGGCGGCCCTCCGCGTCCCATAAACTGGGGAGGGTATTGTGTTCATCCCGATGAAATCGAATTCTGGCAGCGAGGCCCGAACCGGCTGCATGACCGCCTGCGCTATCGCAAGAGTCGTGGTGCTTGGATTCTGGAGCGCCTGTCTCCTTAGCAATGCGGCGGGAGCGGCCGACATTGACGTTCCGCGCACTCTGAAGGGCGTTGAGGATCGTTACAACCGCACCCAGACGCTGCAGCTTTCCTTCACGGAAACCTACCAGCAGGGCGCCCGCGCGCGTGTAGAGAAGGGCGATCTGTTTCTGCGTAAGCCTGGCCGTATGCGCTGGCAGTACACCGCGCCAGCCGGCAAACTGTTTGTCTCCGACGGGAAGTTCATTTACTCTTACACGCCGCAGGACAATCGCGCCGAAAAGATGAAGTTGAAGGAAACGGACGACATGCGCGCGCCACTGGCGTTCCTGCTGGGACGCTTGGATTTCAACAAAGATTTCCGCGAGTTTCGCGCGCATGCCGAAAACGGCGGCGTCTTCATTACCGCGATTCCAAAGTCGGATAAACTGCCCTACAGCGAAGTCTCCTTTCTCACCACGCCGGACTATGCCATCCGCCGTCTAGAGGTGAAAAACCAGGACAACTCCGTGCTGCGGTTCGCGTTCGAAAACGAAAAAAAAGATCCTGCGCTTCAGGACTCGCTATTCCGCTTCACCCCGCCGCCCGGCGTCGAGTACGTGGACGCTTCGAATCAACCCTAACACCGGGGCCGCCTACGTCCGGACGGCGACCGCAAACCTTTCCCGCCGAGAGAACCCGCGCAGCCCCAGTTACAATAGAGTTTCCATGCGCATCGCTCTGGCGCAACTGAATCCCACGGTCGGCGACTTGGCCGGAAATGTCGACCGCATGACCCGCGCCTCGCGCGACGCGGCCGCTCGCGGCGCCGAAGTCGTGGTCTTCCCCGAGCTCTCCATCACCGGGTACCCGCCGCGCGATCTGGTTGAGAAACCCGCCTTCCTTGAAGGCTGCGAGCGGGAGCTGGACCGCCTGGCGCGCGATACGGCGGGCCTCGGTCTGAGCGTCATTTGCGGATATGTAGGGCGGTCAGAGGCCGAAACCGGCAAGCGAGCGCTCAACCGCGCGGCACTGATCGAGCGGGGTGCGGTGGTGTTCCGGCAGAGTAAGATGCTGCTTCCCAACTACGACGTGTTCGACGAAGCGCGCTACTTCCGGCCCGCCGAACGCGAATATCTGTGCACGCTGCGTGGCACGCCTGTCGCGCTTACCATCTGCGAGGATGCCTGGAACGACCGCCGCTTTTGGAAGGAGCGTCTTTACCAGCGCGACCCAGTCGAGGAACTATTCGAAGCCGGCGCGCAAATGCTCATCTGCATCAACGCCTCTCCCTACAGCCTGGGCAAGCGCGCGATCCGGCGGAACATCTATCGCGCGGCGGCGCGGCGCTATGCGAAACCGGTCATTTATGTGAACCAGGTGGGCGGCAACGATCAATTGGTTTTTGATGGCACCAGTTTCGTTATGAACAGTGCCGGCGAAGTGATCGCCGCGGCGCGGACCTTCGAAGAAGACCTGATCCTCTGCGATCTGGATACCGGAACCGGCGACCGCCATGAGGACCTCGCCGACGAATGCTCGGCCGCCTATCAGGCGCTGGTCCTGGGGACCCGTGACTACATCCGCAAGTGCGGCTTTTCCAAGGTGCTGATCGGCTTGAGCGGCGGCATCGATTCCGCGCTCACCGCCGTAATCGCGGTCGACGCCGTCGGGAAAGAGAACGTCACCGGCGTGGGAATGCCGGGACCGTATTCCTCCGCCTCCAGCGTGACCGACGCCCGTGTCATGGCGGAAAAACTGGGAATCCGTTTCGAAATCGTCTCTATCACTGGAGCCTATGAACGTTTCGAACAGGAGTTAGCCCCTCTCTTTCAAGGAACCGAACCCGGCGTAACAGAAGAAAATCTGCAATCGCGCCTGCGCGGCGTCACTCTGATGGCTCTCTCCAATAAGACCGGAGCCATGGTGCTGACCACCGGCAATAAGAGCGAACTTGCCGTGGGTTACTGCACTCTTTACGGCGACATGTGCGGCGGCTTGGCCGTTATCAGTGATGTCCCCAAAACCTTGGTGTACAAACTGGCACGCATCGCAAATCAGCGCCACGATGGAGCCATTCCGGAAAGCGTCTTCACCAAGCCGCCCTCCGCCGAGTTGCGCCCGGATCAAAAAGATACCGATTCCCTGCCCCCCTACGAGATTCTGGATCCGATTCTCGAAGCGTACGTCGAGCAATACCGCATGCCGCGCGAAATCGCGTCCAGCCTGAACCTTCCGCTGGAACTGGTGCAGGACATCGTCAACAAAGTGGACCGTAATGAGTACAAGCGCCAGCAGGCGGCTCCCGGATTAAAAGTGACCACCAAAGCCTTCGGCGTCGGCCGGCGGATGCCCATCGCTCAAAGGTTTTCAGGATGAACTTAGCACTGTTTCTGTTGGCGGCGCTCAACGCGTTCGCTCTCGATTTTCCAATGTCGCTGGCGGTGGCCCCAGATGGCCGAGTACTGGTTCTAAGTGGCGGCGCGAAGGCATCGATCGGCGTGGTGAATGGTCCAGAGCTTCCGCTGCCCGACGCCTGGCTCGGCCTGACCATCGCTCCCAACGGCAAAACGGTTTACGCCGGAGGCGGGTCGCGCGGCGTGGTCCACGAATTCACCTACGCGCAAGGGGAACTGAAGTTGGCACGTGAGATGAAAGCCGGCGATTTCACCGGCGATGTTGCGCTCTCGCCCGATGGTCACCTGATCTATGCGGCGGACCTCTTCGGCAACGTCATCGTGGTGATCAACCCGCAATCGGGCCGCGTGATCGACCGCTTTAAGACCGCCCGGCGCCCCTACCGCATTCTGTTCCACCCCGACGGCCGTTCGTATTTCGTATCCAGCTGGGCCGACGCTTCGGTGTATCAGTACAACACCGTCAATGGAGAAGAGATTGGGCGTATCCGCCTGGGCTCGCATCCCACCGACATGGTCTTAAGCGGCCAGCAGCCGGAATCGCCGGACGGACCGGCTACATCGAACTGGAAGTATCGCCTGTTTGTCGCCGCGGCAAACACCAATGAAGTGTTCGCAGTAGGAATTGGCGACAACAAGACCATGAATCTCATCGAGACAATACACATAGCTCCCGCCCCGTTGTCTCCGCTCGGCATGACGCCCAGCGCACTCGCCCTCTCGGCGGATCAAAAACACTTGTACGTGGCGTGCTCGGATGCGGATGCAGTTGCGTCGGTTAATGTCTCCGACGTGCGCGGCGTCGTCGAAGGGTTCTTGCCCGCGGGCGCGTATCCCGCCGCAGTGCGCACCAGCGGCGATCGCGTGTGGGTTGCCAATGCACGAGGCAACACGGTGGAGGCGCTCGGCGAAGTCTTCCGCCCGGTAGTGGATGCGCCGCCCCTGGACCTGGCGCCCGCTGAACATGTCATTTATGTGGTCCGCGACACGCGTCCCGAACCGCTGATGCGCGCGATCGGAGGGCTCGCGCCGGATTACACGGTGAAACTCGGTAGCCGTCCGAATTTCAACATCGCCGATCCAGCCAACATTCCGCCCGCCGGGTATCTGTGGACCAATGCCCGCGCCGCCGGACTCAGCGTGCGGGATTACGGAGTGTTTGTCCGCGATGGGAAAGCCATCGATCCGGCAGCCAGGCTTTTCACTAAACCGGACGCCTCGGCCTTCGCCGAAGATCTGAAACAGTTCGAAGCCAGCGGTATGATGCCGCGCCTGATTCTCGTGCAGTTCGCCGGCGACGAAGCCCTGGCGTCGCTCAAGAGCGCCATCGCCAAGAGCCGCTTCGCCGCGAAAACGGAAATCGTGGTGGACGACTTGCGGCGCGTCGAAGCCCTGCTCGGGCTGCATCCCATGACACGCAGGGACTGAACCGATACCAGCCAACCCGAAAGGACCGATGACCACCGTCTGTTTTCTCTGGCACATGCATCAACCGTTCTATAAGGATCTATGGAGCGGCGAATATAAACTGCCGTGGACCCGTCTCCACGCCATGAAGGATTACGCCGGCATGGTTGAGATCCTGGCTGAATTTCCCGCTATCCACCAGACCTTTAATCTGGTTCCGTCGATGGTCGCGCAGATCGAGGAATACGAGTCCGGCAAGGCTTCCGACCCGTTTCTGGACTGTGCCTTGGCGCGCGCCGAAGACCTCGGCGAAGCGCATCGCAACTTCGTTCTGAAGTATTTTTTTCAGGCGAACTTCGGACGGCTCATATCCCGCTACCCCCGCTATCTCGAACTGTACGGCAAGCAGGAGCGCAAAGAGAACTTCTCAGCGCAGGATCTGCGTGACCTGCAGATTTTCCATCTTTTGGTATGGTTCGATGAAGATCTGCTGGCGCGCGATCCAGAATTGATCGCGCTGATCGGCAAGGGCCGCGACTTCTCGCTGTCCGACCAGAGAATGATCGCCCGCAAGCAGCGCGAAGCGCTCGCGCGGGTATTGCCGGTCTATCGCGAATTCGGCGCACGCGGTCAGATCGAAATCTCCACCACGCCGTTCTACCATCCCATCCTGCCGTTGATCTGCGATTCCGATCTGGGCGCAGTTTCGAGCCCCGGTCTTGCGTTGCCTCCGCGCTTTGTATATCCCGATGACGCCCGCGTTCAATTGGATAGAGCGCGCAGCTACATTTTTGACAAGCTGGGGGTCGCGCCGGTCGGCTTGTGGCCCTCGGAGGGCTCGGTTTCAGATGAGGCCCTGGCCCTCGCGGCTCACGCCGGCTTCACCTGGGCTGCCAGCGACAACGGGGTCCTGGCGCGCACCCTCAACCGTGATGCTGGCGTGGACGCCACCTACCGGGCCTATCGTTGGCAGCAAAACGGCCACGCTATGCGTATGATCTTCCGTGACCGTTATCTCAGTGATCTGATCGGCTTCGAATACTCCCGGATGAACGCCCAGGATGCGGCGGGACATTTCCACGATCGCATCCGCCAAAACAGCCAGGAGCGTAAATGTTTGGTGCCGATCATCCTCGATGGCGAAAACGCCTGGGAGTGGTACGAAGCAAACGGCCGTCCGTTTCTGCGCGAGCTCTACCGCCGCATCTCGGAGGACCCCACCATCGAAGCTCTCACCGTCTCCGAAGCGCTCGCCAAATTCGAAGCCGAGCCGCTGCATGGTATCTTCCCTGGCTCCTGGATCAATGCCAACTTCAACGTCTGGATTGGAGCGGAAGAAGACAACCAGGCGTGGGCGCTGCTGCTGGCCGCGCGGCGCGCCTACGACGAGACGCCGGATGTCCCCGAGAGCGCGCGCAAACTCGCCTACGAAGAATTGCTCATCGCCGAAGGCAGCGACTGGAACTGGTGGTATGGCCCGGAGCACGGTTCCGACAATCGTCCCGAATTCGATCAGCTGTATCGCGACCACCTGATGAATGTGTATCGCGCGTTGGGGTTGGTCCCGCCCGAGGCGCTCTCCCGCTCCATCCTTCATGTCGAACACAGCGGCGAGATCCACGACACTCCGCGAAATTCCATCCACGTCACGCTCGACGGTGAGGTCACATCCTATTTCGAATGGATGGGCGCGGGACGCTACCGTCCGGACCCGCGCTCCGGCGCCATGCACGGAGCTGCGCCTCCGATATGGGAAATGTTCTACGGCTGCGACGGCCAGTCGGTAGTGCTGCGCCTGGATGGCCTCGACAAGGGAGTGACGGTCGAGGTCGAGTTTGAAAACGGGATTGTACCGGCGGAGATAGCGAGCGGACGCGTCACGGAATTGCGTGCTCCGCTCGCCGGCCACCGCCTTCGGGTCAATCTCTCCAGGAACGGATTGCCGGTCGCCACGCTTCCCATGCATGGCTGGTTCGAAGTCGGCGAGTGTATGGCTCTCATGAAAACGCAGTTGTCGGAGGCCAATACGCCAACCTTGTGAGGAACTTGTCCCGGCGAAAAATTTCCTCTGCCATCCGTCGTTGCCACGACAGGTTGTTACCATTTGAATTGTGACGAAACGCGCCACACTGCTCTGGCTGCTTACCGCTGCGCTCGGCTATGCGCAGCAGTATCCCCAGCAAGGCGTCATTCAGGTGAACGTGGATGCGCGAGACGCGCCGCGCAGGTTGATCCACGTCCAGCTTCACATTCCAGCCAGCCCCGGACCCATGACGCTGCTCTATCCGCAGTGGATCCAGGGCGAACACGGCCCCGGCGGTCCGATCGCCGACGTGGTCAGCCTCACATTTCGTGCGAACAATAAAACGGTTTTCTGGCGCCGGGACTCGGTGAATCTGTATGCCTTTCACCTAACCATCCCGCCGGACACTACGGCGCTAGATGTTGCTTTCGATTTCATTTCGCCACCGGACGCGGGCGGTTTTACGGAAGGCTCGTCGATGACCAGCGAGCTTGCGGTGCTGAACTGGAACCAATATGTGCTTTATCCGCAAGGCACGTCCGCGGACCAGCTGCGCTATCAGGCCACCTTGCGTTTGCCCTACGATTGGCGTTACGGAACGGCGCTCGGTGTAGCGAAGGAGTCCGGCGATGAAATCGAGTTCCAGCCCACCTCTCTCGCCACTCTGATTGACTCCCCAGTCTCGGCAGGTGCGCACTATAAGACCATCGAACTGGGCACCTTTAACGGAGCGCCCCACTACATTCACATCGCGGCGGATAGCGAGCGTGCGCTGGCGATGCCGCCGCAGGCAGTGAAGCAGTATAAACGGCTAGTGGCGGAAGCGGGCGCGATGTTTGGTTCGCGCCACTACCGCAGCTATCACTTTTTGCTGACGCTAAGCGACCATGTAGCCAGCTTCGGCCTGGAGCATCACGAATCGAGCGATGACCGGCTCGGAGAGCGGACCTTGCTCGACGACGACCTATTGAGGTTCTACGCGGAACTGCTGCCTCATGAATTTGTGCATTCCTGGAATGGCAAGTATCGCCGGCCGGCGGGCCTAGTGACCAAGGATTACAGCGAACCCCTGCGCGGCGACCTGGTATGGATGTACGAGGGCCTCACGGAATATCTGGGCTCGGTGTTGGCGGCCCGCAGCAACCTGGAACCGCCGGCATTGTTCCGCGAACGCCTGGCCTACGTGATCTCGCATTTGCAGTATGAATCGGGGCGCTCCTGGCGGACACTGACGGACACCGCGATCTCCGCGCAAATCCTGTTTAGCGCGCGCGAAGATTACTCTGCCTTGCGGCGTGGCATCGATTTCTATGGCGAAGGCCAGTTGGTGTGGCTGGAGGTGGATACTCTCCTTCGCCAGATGAGCCACGGCACTAAGTCGATCGATGACTTTTGCCGCGAGTTCTACGCGGGCGGCGGCGCAAGCCCATCGGTGAATCCTTACACGCTGGATGACGCTATCGCTTCGCTCAATCGCGTGCAGGCTTACGCGTGGGCGGACTTCTTCCGCCAGAGAGTGGACACAGTGCAAACCGGCCCGCCGGTTCAGGGCATCGAGAACGCCGGTTGGAAGTTGACGTATAACGATATCCGGCCAGACTACTGGAACACTACGGAGGATCAGGATCGGACCACGGATATGCTGCCTTCGCTGGGCATGAGCGTGAAGGGTGACGGTCTGGTGGCGGATATCGTGATCGGCAGCCCGGTTCAAAGAGGGGGTATCGTCCCGGGAGCCACGATTACGTCGGTGAATGGGCGTCAGTTCACCGCCACTGTGCTGCGCGAGGAGGTCCAGGGCACCGCGAAAAACAATATTCCAATCGAACTCACGGTCAGGAATGGCGAATATACAAGCACCCGCAAGGTGGATTACCACGGCGGCGAAAGGTACCCGCATCTGGAGCGGCGTAACAGCCAACCGGATCTGCTGACGGAGATCGTGCAGCCGCGGGCCAAGTAGGCTAGAGGCCCATAATGTGATAGCCCGCGTCGGCAAACAGCACGTCGCCGGTGACGCCTCGGCCCAGATCACTGGCGAGGAACACCGCCAGGTCAGCCACTTCTCCGGGGGTCACGTTGCGGCGCATCGGAGCGTGCGCCTCGACAGCCTCCAGTACCTTCGAAAAATCCTTAATACCGCGGGCGGCGGCTGTTTTTACGGGGCCGGCGGAGATCGCGTTCACGCGAATATTGTGCGGGCCGAGATCGCCCGCCAGATACCGGACGGAGGCTTCGAGCGCGGCTTTCGCCACGCCCATCACGTTGTAGTTGTGCACCACGCGCGTTGATCCCAGATAAGTCAGCGTCGTCATGGAACCGCCGTTGGTCATCTTGGGAGCCGTCGCTCGCGCCACCGCGATCATCGAATAGGCACTGACGTTCTGGGCCAGCAGATAGCCTTCGCGCGAGGTTTCAACGAAAGGCCGCGTCAAGTCGGCTTGATTGGCGAAAGCGATGCTGTGAACCACTGCGTCCAGGCGCTCTTCAGATGCCAGTGTCTCGCCGAGCTTGACCAGATCTTCGTCGCGCGTGACGTCACACTCAAATACGCGCGCGCCGAGCGACGCGCCCAGTTCTTCCACCGTCTTCTGTAAGCGCTCGCCTTGATACGTCAGCAGCAGCCGCGCCCCTTCGCGCTGAAACGCCTGCGCAATCGCGTAAGCCAAGCTCCAGCGATTGGCGACGCCCAGCACCAGTGCGGTCTTACCCTCCAATAATTGAGACATGAAATCGCATTGTACACTACACATTGGATCTCTCCACTCCACTCATGTATGTGAAAGGCGTCGGGCCGGCGCGCGCCGCGATGCTCGAAGCCAAGGGCCTGAAGGTGGTGGAGGATCTCCTCACTTACGCACCTTTCCGCTACGAGGACCGCAGCAATGTGAAGTCGCTGCGCGATCTGGCGCCCGGGGAAATGGCCACGGTGCTGGCCGAAGTCCGGTCGACAAAAGTCTCGGGTTTCCGCCGCCGCAACTTGGGATTATTCGAAGCCACCTTCACCGACGCATCGCGCGGAGTGCTGGCCGGCAAATGGTTCCATGGCGCCTATCTGGCGGACGTGCTGGTTCCCGGGCAGAAAGTGGCGCTCTACGGCAAGGTGGAATTCGATACCTACTCCGGGCATCTGGCGATGATGCATCCGGAGTACGAGATTCTGGCCGACGATGAAGATGGCGACGCATCGCTTCACACCGGCCGTATCGTGCCGGTGTATGAAGCCGCCGGGAAAGTGACCACGCGCGCGCTGCGCACTCTGCTCCATCGGATTCTTGAGAGCACCGCACCACTGCGTGACGATCCGCTGCCCGAGCACATTCGCGCACGACTGAAATTACCCGACCGCTGGAGCGCCATCCGCGAACTGCATTTCCCACCGGCGGATGCGGATCTGCGGGTGCTTAACGCATTTCGTTCGCCATCCCAATACCGCTTGATCTTCGAAGAGTTTTTCTGGCTGGAGTGTGGACTGGAACTGAAGCGGGCCAAAGCTCGGGTGCAACCCGGAATCCAGTTCGCGCTGACGGACCGCGCGCGCGAGCGCATCAAGGCAATGCTGCCGTTTCGCCCCACCGGAGCGCAAAAGCGCGTGCTGGCCGAGATCGCGCATGACCTGTCGGAGCCGCACCCTATGTATCGGCTGCTGCAAGGCGACGTCGGTAGCGGCAAGACGCTGGTGGCAGCCGAGGCGGCCATCATCGCTATCGAAAACGGTTATCAGGTGGCCGTGCTGGCCCCTACCGAAATCCTCGCCACGCAGCATTACTTCTATTTCAAGAATTTGTTCCAGAAGCTGGATTACGTGACCATCCTGGTGACCGGCTCATCTACGGCGCGGGATAAACTGCAGTTGAAAAAACTGGCGGCAGCGGGACTGGCGCATGTCGTCGTGGGAACCCACGCGCTGCTCGAATCCGACGTAGTATTCAAGCGGCTGGGCCTCGCGATCGTCGATGAACAGCATCGTTTCGGCGTGGAACAGCGCCAGGCGCTGCTCGAGAAGGGCGCCGATAAGGGGACGCCTCCGGATGTAATCGTGATGACCGCGACGCCGATTCCGCGCACGCTGGCGCTGACGATCTACGGCGACCTGGATGTGAGCGTGATCGACGAGCTGCCGCCGGGGCGCAAGCCCATCGTTACCAGTCACGTGACCGAAGAAAAAGTGGAGCAGGTCTACAGTTTCCTGAAGAAGCAGATTGCGCTGGGGCGCCAGGCGTACGTAGTGTATCCGGTGATTGAAGAGTCGGAAACGCTGGCCATGAAGGCGGCGCAAAAGATGCACCAACATTTGTCCCAACTGGTGTTTCCCGATCTGGAAGTGGGACTGCTCCACGGACGCATGCCCGCCGCCGATAAGGAAGGCGCAATGAACAGGTTCCAGCGGGGACTGACCAAGATCCTAGTATCGACCACCGTCATCGAAGTGGGCGTGGACGTCCCAAATGCGTCGGTGATGGTGATTGAGCAGGCCGAGCGCTTCGGCCTCGCGCAGATGCACCAGTTGCGCGGGCGCGTGGGGCGCGGAGCGGAGCAGAGCTATTGCATCCTGGTAACCGCGAAAATGAACGAGCTTGCGCGCGAGCGCATCCGGACCCTGGTGGACTCGGCTGACGGCTTCTACATTGCCGAGATGGACATGAAGCTGCGCGGGCCCGGCGAATTCTTCGGCACGCGCCAATCCGGCTTGCCCGCATTGCAGATCGGCAGCATCGTGCGCGACGCGGACGTGCTGGAGGTGGCGCGTAATGAGGCCGCGGCGTTCGTGGCGCACCCTCCTTCCGAGCAGGAGCTGCGCCGCGCGGTTGCATTCATCCGCGATCACTGGCAGCGGCGCTACGGATTGGTGCAGGTGGGCTGACCCTTCATGCGAGTGATCGGAGGAGAGTTTCGCAGCCGCGCGATCAAGAGTCTTCCGGGACTGGACGTGCGGCCGACGCCCGACCGTTTGCGGGAGGCGCTGTTCAACATTCTGGCGCCGCGCATCGAAAGTGCAGTCTTCGCCGACTTATACGCCGGCACCGGCGCAGTCGGCATCGAGGCTTTGAGCCGGGGGGCCGCGCGGGCCATCTTCATAGAGCAAAAGCACGCAGCGGCCAAAGCCATTCGCGAGAACCTGCGATCGCTCGGAATCGAAGGCCGCGCCGAAGTGCGGCAAGGGCGCGTCACCGCCATGCTTCCGCGTCTCGAAGCCGGCATCGTCTTTCTGGACCCGCCCTATGCGCTTGAAAATGAATACACGGCTGCGCTCGGCCTGCTGGGCGAAAAGCCGCCGCCGCTGGTGATCGCCCAGCATCCACCGCGTCTTAAGCTGGCGGACCGCTACGGCAATCTTCACCGCGCTCGTCTAGTGAAGCACGGCGACAATGCGCTTAGTTTTTACGAGCCCGGCGCGGCTACGGCCGGCGAAGCTCCTACGGATTGACCGGCCCGAAGGGGGTCGAAGCGCCCACCGAATTCGTCATGGTCACAGTCACCGCCGTGAACGGGACAGTGCTTCCCGGGGGCCCGGTGAAGGAGAACTGGACGGCCACTGTAAACGTGCTGCCAAAAGCACTCGAGGCAGACCCCCCGTACCAGGCCGCGAAGGCAGTCGTGAGCGGCACCGTAACATCCAACGTGGACGGTTGCGTGTTCGTCGGCAACGCGAAATGGAACAGCGCGCTGGTCATGTCGCGCGGCGTCGAGCGGCCCGTCACTGAAATCGTAAATCCACCGTTGGCGACAGGCCCGATCGTCACTTTCGTGATAACCGGAACCGTGGGATTCACGCTAATGACAAAGGGCGCCGGCGGCGTAAGCGTGGAATCCTGAAGCCTGGTGGTGATGGTGATAGTTCCAGCCACGGTTCCAATCATCACCGGCACGCTGGCTGCGGTGCCGAATACGCCCTGTGTGCTTCCGGCTGCGATGGTGAAGTTGGCCGTATAGGGCGAGCCGCTGGCAAATTTCGCGTCAAATGGCTGCGCACCACCACTTGCGGGCGTGAAGGCCAGCGTCAGCGTGCCGGTGGTGGTCACCGGGGATGGTCCGTTGAGCGTTACTGCGGCCGGGGGTTGCGTTGCAGCCACGCCAGTAGTGGAAAGTCCCGTAATGGTGACCGAGGGAGCTCCGCTAATCACTAGCGTAAACCCTTGCTGGATCAGCGGCCCTGGGGAATTGCCGGCCCCCTGCGCTGCGGTGATAGTGAACGTCGAACTTCCCGCCGTGGTCGGCTTGCCGCTGATGACGCCCGTCGAAGCGTTTAGAGTCAAGCCGGCGGGGAGCGTACCCGCCGTCACCGTCCAACTGGTAATCGTTGTTCCGGCCACCGCCAGCGCCGCCGAGTAGGGGACGCCCACGAATCCGTTGGGTAG
>DATJEI010000138.1:0-9636 GCA_035496735.1 Bryobacteraceae bacterium
GCAATAACGATCGGCATGGTTGGCGCTGACGATCCGGCTGCGGGCTCGATGGTCACCGCTACGGTGCCGATGGCGGCTACGTCCACCGGGCCGCTCAGGATGTGAAGGGCGCGCATGCCATCGGACTGGAATAGTCCGGCGGGCTGCGGCGCGCCGCCTTTGGGAATTACCCACATCTCATAGGTCTTGCCCGCCGGAGCGGCAGGCAGGTTGGAAGCAATCAACAGCACGCCCATCTGCGGATGCAGGAACACGTAGCCGCGCGGCGGCGCAGTTTGCCCGCGGCCGAAACTGGCTGGGCGGGTTTGCGGATCCGAAAGAAACTGGAGCGCCTGCGTCAGGCGGTCGCGCTCTCCGTTGGATTCGAGCAACGCGCGCCGCGCATCGGCCAGCTCATAGGTGCGGCGCCGCTCCTCGATGCCCAGCCAAGCCGCGACCAGCAAAAGACACGCCGCGCCTAGCGCCCAAACCCATCCCCAGCCGGGATAATGGACGCCCACCGACGTCAGCAAGCGACGCTTCAAACGGCGGGACGGCTTCATCGGCGGCGCGATAGTGAAAACGCCTGCATTGAGCGCAAGCGCGCTGGCCAGCGCCTGGCTACAGTTCTCACAGCCCCGCGCCAGGTGGGCTTCGATCTCGCCCTTTTCCGCAGGTTCGAGTACGCCCAAGGCGTAGAGCTCGAACATTTCCTGTAGTTCCTGGCAGGTCATGCACGCTCCCGGCAAATCATGCGATCGCCACCTCCGCCAGCTCGTCGCGCAAAATCTTGAGCGCGCTGCGGGTCCAGGTTTTTACCGTGCCCAGCGGTTGTTTCAAGCGCTCCGCCATCTCGGTTTGCGACATGCCCTCGTAGTAGGCGAGCTCGATGACCTGCCGCTGCGCGGGGGTGAGCTTCTCGAAGGCGCTCTTTAGACGGCGCACGCGATCCATCGCCAGCGCGGCGGAGTCCAGTTTCGCGAACAGGCCGGGGCGTTCCAGGTGATCGAGCTCAATGGCGCCGGCTTCCATGCGGCCGTCAACGGAGCGCAAATGATCGATGGCACGGTTGCGCGCGACCGTCAGCACCCATGCGCCCAATGCGCCGCGTTCCGCATCGAACGACTGCACGCGGTTCCAAACGCGTAGGAAGGTTTCCTGCACCAGGTCTTCGGCGGTGGAGGGATTGCGCACAATGCGGCAGATCAGGGAATACGCCAGGCGGCCGTAGCGATCGTAGAGATCGTTCATGGCTCTGGGCTCGCGGGCCTTCAGGCGGCGCACCAGATCAGCGTCGTCGGCGAGGCGCAAGGCCACCTGCAGGATTGCGAACGCAAGCCCGGCAGGCAGTAGTTTGAGCAGCAGCATCGATAGTTTAAGAACGACAGCCTTAAAACGACGGTCATCTAATAGGATATACGCGGAATCGGCTCCGGCGGATTGAGGCGGAACGCAAAGTGGAAGACTGATAAGTACTTAGGAGATGCCGTGTGGCGGAGTGGGAGCCCTCCATCTCACCACGCGAGGCGGTTTCCGCTTTTGGCGGCGTTGCTTACGTAAGCAGCCCGCCGCGAGACGATCCGAAAAGTCATCATTGGCTCGCAGATGAAAACCGATGGACACGGATCACAAAAAGCCGCCTGGAGATTTTAGCCATCTGTGTCTATCGGTATTTATCTGCGAGCCAAATAAAAAAGGTTGGCGTGGAACCCCTACGGTGACGCTTGGGCAGCGCGCGGCGTGGGTGGGAGGAGAGCCGTCTGGAACATGGACTATCTGTCATAATAAAGCCGGTGTCCCGCACAAGAGAATTGGAAGCGCAGCTCGCCAGCACGGAGCAGCAGCTCCGACTCCTGCAAAAGATCAGCCGCTATATGGTTCGCGAGGTTGGGCTCGCGAAATCACTCGCAAGCGTGGTGTCGCTGGTGGTGGAATTCATGAACTCGGATTCGTGCCTACTATACCTGTTGCAGGACAAGGAACTGGTGTTGTGCGCATCGAATAATCCGCAGCCGTCGACCATCGGGAACGTGCGACTGAAGCTGGGCGAAGGCTTGACCGGGTGGGTGGCGCGCGAGCGGCGCTTGCTCTCGATTTCGCGCGAGGCTTACGCCGACTCGCGTTTCAAGCGGTTCACGGATCTTCCGGAAGACACTTACGAAGCGTTTCTCTCTGCGCCGATCCTGGTGCGCGGGCGTGTGGCCGGCGTCATCAACGTGCAGCATCGCGATCCGCACCCGCATTCGGGCGGCGAGATGGAACTGCTCACCACGGTGGGCGAGCAGATCGGGTGCCTGTTGGCGCTTGCCTCGCTCGACCCAGTGAAGCTGGCAGAGACCGATTTACTGGAACTGGTAATGGCTCCGGCGGGTTCGGGCTCCGCGCCGCGGCGCTAACCGCGTATGTTCCGGTGGTTCTCGGTGGCGGGCCTGCTTTCGGTGGTCCCCTTGTCGCTGCATGCGCAACCCGATGACCGCGCCCGCTGGACGCTGCAGTATTTTTACGATCAGGACGGCAAGGATCTTCACATCACCGATCTGGCGTTTCCTTCCGCGAAACGCGGGATCGCGGTGGGCGCCATCGTTGATCGTGAGGGGGACCGCGAAGGGCGTAAGCCGCGTTTCACTTCGCTGGTGACGAGCGACGGCGGCGAGCACTGGTCTTTGACGCCGCTGAAGGAATTTCCACGCTCGATTTTCTTTTTGGACGAATCTAACGGCTGGATGGTAACCAGCGAGTCGTTATGGTTCACGCAGGAATCCGGCCGCAGTTGGACCCGCATCAGCGATCAGATCAAGCCCGACAAGAAGCTGGCGGACGCTCCGCACACGGGTCTGATCCTGCGGGTCTGGTTCCTGGATGCGCAGCATGGTTACGCCGTGGGCCTGCAGAAATCGGTATTTGAAACCCACGACGGGGGGCGCACCTGGAAGCCGCTGGCGGAGGCTGCCGCGCCTGCGTCGAATCCCGCGTACAGCGTTTATTCGCACATCGCATTTACGGATGGCAAGGGCGGCATGATCGTCGGGGGATATGCACCGCCGCGCACCGCCGGCAAATCGCGCGAAGAACGCGACGAAGAGGGTGATTTGCCGGATTGGATGCACCCGGAGCGCACGCTTAGCCGGCGTCAACAGCCGCGGCTTACCCTGGAACTGGACACGCGCGACGGCGGCGCAACGTGGAAGTCGGGGACAGCTCCGCTGCTGGGCTCGGTGGTCAGCGCGCGTTTGGCCGGGGAGAATGGCTTGGTGGTGTTCGATTATGCCGACTCCTTTGAATGGCCGGCGGAAGTCTACCGGCTGGATTTGAAGACGGGCCGGAGTGAAAGCGTATACAAGCAGAAAGACCGGCTGGTGACGGATGCGGCGATCTTTGCTGACGGAGCGGACGGGACGGGCGGGCGCGCGTTTCTGGCAGCAGTGGAACCGCCCGGCAGGCTGCGCTCGGCACCGATTCCGGGCAAAGTGCGGATGCTTTCCAGCACTAATCTAAAAGACTGGGTGGAGATGCCCGTCGACTACCGCGCGGTGGCGCAATCGCTGGTGCTGGCGGGTCCGGATGCAGAACACTTGTGGGTCGCGACCGACACCGGGATGATTCTGCGGTTATCTTTGGCTTCACGCTAACGCGCTGTGGAAACAACCGCGCAAAAATTTGCTCAAACGTGCTCTGTTTCTTTTGTTTTATCCACACATTGTCCACTCGTGTTTGCCTGTAATCGTATGATAATAATACAAATAAACCTTGAGGAAAGCTAATGTTTTCGCTTGACGAAAGGATCGCGTAGGCGCAAGATGACTATGGTTCCAAGAGGTTCGAAGGACAGCGAGCCAAGCGGGAAGTAGCGGAGCTGGAACGTCGATCCGTCGCGCGGTGGTACGTCAAAACTATTGCAACGCGGCGGGGAGTGAAGGCAGATCGGGCAACTCGCTATGGTAAGTTTCTTCGGCTGAAACCGGGCAGAGCGCTATGATCTGGAAGGATCGAGAGGTCCTAAAGGGGAGTGGAGGCCCGAAGACAGACGGAGGGCTTTAGGATAGGAAATTGGCAACGGGCGACTCGCAATGATCGAGCCCTGTCAGGCTAAAAAAAGCCAGGCGAGGCCGGGAGAGGGAAGCCGAACGGGCCAATTGAAATTCTAGGGCGGCTTCGAAGATGTAGGCCAGGAGCGTCGACCCGGCCGCGGGGATTTGCCGCAAGGCAGACCTTCGCTGCAGGAGAGTGAAAGGCTGCATCGAGAAGCAAACTTCTACCGGAACGGAGAGCGGACGCGCACCAGAGCTACGATCCGCGGCTGAATAAGACCGGCCGTGGGGAGCAAAGGGCCTACGTCACATCCGATCCGGATGCCAAGTTCAGGCCGTGCATGCCGGTCGGAGAGCGAGCGATCCAACGGGTCACTTGGAACCATTTTTTTGCGTGTCCCGCCTTCGCGCAATGCCCGGTGACGGTTCTCCTTTTCTGGTCGAGCTTCTCCGGGTGTGTTTCGGCGCGGCAGCGCATCAAGTTAATTGTTAACCGCCTCAATTGTTAACCGCTGAATCGGATTCGACTTCAGGCGGCGCTTGGGACCTATCTTGGTGCCGCCAGGTGAATTTTTCCTTACACTTCTTGAAGCTGGCGAAGTTACAGCGGCAGGAGACGCAGCGGTAAGGGGTAGCGCCGAGGCGCAACTGTAGCCAAGTCCAGCGGGGCGGGCTGTAGTGCTGTTCGCTCCAGGTGGAAAGCTGCTGGCGATAGCATTTAGGGCAGCGCGCGTATTTCCAGGCGGCGGATTGCCAGGTGCTGGTGGACCAGCGGTTATTGCAGCGGCGGCAGCGCAACGGGAAAATCCCGATCAGACTCCTAAGCCACTCGGCCGCGCCAGTGCGGTGGGACACACGGGCATCGCGTGAGCCGCATTGGGGACATGCCAGTTTCATTTCCCTGGGCCTGGGTCAATTATAGACTGGATTGGGGCGGAGCTTGACGTAGTTCTTCACGTAAGCGGAGAAAGCCTGGCGGAGGCGATCGCATACCGCGCGCCCGCCTTGAACCGGCAGGCCCTCAATGCTGACGACCGGGAGCAGCTCGCGGGTAGTTGAAGTGATGAAGACTTCGCTTGCGGAAGTGAGGTCCGCCGGCAGCAGCGGCTTTTCGGCAATGGCGACTTCGGGATCGCGGATTTCTTCCAGCAGCACCGCGCGAGTGACGCCGCCCAATCCGCCGCAGGAAAGCGGCGGGGTCCAAACGCGGTGATCCTTATCCACAATGAATACGTTGGCCGACGTGCATTCGGCGACTTCACCGCGCTCGTTGAGCAGGATGACCTCGTCCAAACCTTGCTGGTGCGCCCGTTCATAGCGCGTCAGATTTTCGGCCCAGGATGTGTATTTGGTTCCGGAAAATTCGCTGGCGGCGTGGCGGCCGTTGGGAATGACGCCGAGCTTCACGGTTTCCGGCCAGCGCACCATGTCGACGGTGAAGGCGATGACGTCGAAATCGCGGGTGATGCCGGGTCCTTCATAAAGTCCGCCGCGATTGCGTACGATGACTACGCGCAGCGTGGCATTCAGCGGCTGGCCGGGCGCTGGTTGATTGGCTTCGATCAGGCGCTGGAGGCGCGACTCCAGGAATTCCGGTTTCGCCGGGAAGGGAACCCGCATGCGCGCGGCGTCGCGGCGCATACGCTCCCAGTGGCGCTCGAAAGCGAACATCACGCCGTCGTAAACCCGCAGCGTGGAGAAAACGCCCCAGCCGGAGAGCAATCCGACTTGGCCTGCAGA
The DNA here is from genome assembly GCA_035496735.1 of Bryobacteraceae bacterium. Taxonomy (GTDB): domain Bacteria; phylum Acidobacteriota; class Terriglobia; order Bryobacterales; family Bryobacteraceae; genus Palsa-187. The sequence continues at coordinate 5,748 of DATJEI010000138.1, forward strand.
GAGGCTGTGGTCCCCAGCATCGCGGATGTCGTCGTTATGCAGCAGGAAGCGGTGCATCGACTTTCATTCTAGCGCTGGATGGGTGGGGCGGGGAGGAGCGGCCGGCCATGGGCCCGCCCCACCGTGCCGTTCATCCGCTTTTCCTGCCTTTCGTCGGAAAGCTGCGGCGGAGGGCGCGGTGGTCCTTTACTGTGGAATTCGAAAGGAGATTCACGATGAATCATATTCTCAAGACCACGATTACCGTATTCGGCCTCAGCGCGGTGGCGCTGGGCTTGGGCGCCGCGCAGGAACGGTTCGACATGCGGGTGCGCAATGATTTTTTCGCCGGGTTCGCCGGCAATGAACAGGCGCTCGACCGTGCCATGAAGTTGTGCGAGGAGGAACTGGCGCGAAATCCGGGTAATGCCTCGGCGCTGGTGTGGCACGGCTCCGGCGTATTCTTTGAAAGCAGAATGTATTTTCGAGCGGGCGATCAGGCCAAGGGGATCGAATTCTGGCAGCGCGGGCTGGGCGAGATGGACAAAGCCGTCACGATGGCTCCCGACGATCTGGGCGTGCGCATCCCGCGCGGCGCGGTGCTGCTGACCGCTTCGCGCACCCTTCCCAATGCGGAGATGGCGCATCCGCTGATCGAAAAGGGAGTCGGCGACTTTGAGCGCGCGCTCGAAATCCAGAAGGCCTATTTCGATACGCTGGGCACGCATCCGCGCGGCGAGTTGCTGATAGGGCTGGCCGACGGCTATGCACGCTTGGGCAAAGACGAACAGGCCACGGCGTATTTTGAGCGTATCCGCGCCACTCTGCACGATACGGCGTATGCCGCAAGCGCCGAGAAGTGGCTGGCAGCCAAGACGCTCGCGCCGCGCGAGGCTGGCTGCCTGGGCTGTCACGTTGCAAAATAGGAGGGAGCCATGATCGTAAACGCGTGCCCGAATCGCCTGAAGAGTTTTGCGATCCAACTGGCCGTCAATGCTTTAGCCGGTTCGATTCCGGCTGCGTTCCTGGTGCTGGTCGGGATCCGCAACGTAGATGTAGCGAGAAGCCTGGTGGTCGGCATCGTGTTTGCCAACGCGATCGGCTTCCCCGCCAGCTTCGTGATCCCGCGCTTATATCCGCGGGTGGCAAGCCGCGGGCCCGCGTGGGAGTGGTCCATTATCACTTTGGTATTGGTTGGATTGGCCATCCTCGGCTGCCTGGTGGGAACCGCGGTAATCGCGGCGCTGGGTATATTTCCGTGGTCTCAATATTGGCTGTCGGCGCGCTCCGACTTTACGATCTGCATCTTCATTACGCTGGCATTCGGTTTGGTCATGACTGTATTCAGCCGGATGCAGAGGCGGCTGCATCAACAGGAACTGGACCGGCAGCGGGCCATCAATCTGGCTACCGAAGCGCAGCTGGCATCGCTCGAATCGCGCATCCATCCGCACTTCCTGTTCAACACGCTGAATTCGATCTCGGCGCTGATCCCGGTGGATCCGGAACGCGCCGAGCGGCTGATGGAGCGCATGGCCGCGCTGCTGCGTTTTTCGCTGGATGCGCATGCGCGCGGGCTGGTGCCGCTCGACCAGGAAATGAAGATCGTGCGCGATTACCTGGAGATCGAGCAGGCGCGGCTGGGCTCGCGGCTGCGCTATCAGGTGGATACTCCGGGAGAGGCCGGCGATTTACGGCTGCCGCCGCTGGCGGTGCAGACGCTGATCGAGAACAGCATCAAATACGCGGTGGCGCCGGATCGGATGGGTGGCGAGATTCGCGTGCTGGCGCACGAGACGGAGGGCCGGCTGCAGATTGAGGTTTCCGATACCGGCCCTGGGTTTTTGCTGGAGTCCGCGCCGCCGGGCCACGGTCTGGACAACCTGCGCAATCGACTGGCGATGCTTTTCGGCGAGACAGCTGACTTGCGGGTGACGCGGCAGGAGGGCTGGACTACAGTTCGTCTGATGTTTCCAGTGGTCGCGCCGGCCGCGAATCAAGTTTGATTCAGACGGCATGCTGAAGACCTTCATCGTCGATGATGAGCCGCTGGCATTAGAGCGATTGCGGCGCATGCTGCAGGCGACCGGGCGGGTCGAGATCGCGGGCGCGTGTTCCGACCCGGTGGAAGCGGTGGAGCAGATTCGCTGGGCGCGGCCGCAACTGTTGTTCCTGGACATCCACATGCCGGAGCTGACTGGCTTCGAACTCTTGGGTGAGTTGGAACAGCAACCATTGGTGGTTTTCACCACCGCCTACGACCAGCATGCGCTCGAAGCGTTTCATGTGAATTCCATCGACTACCTGATGAAGCCCATCGAGCCCGCGCATCTGGATCGGGCTCTGGCGAAGGCCGAGCGGCTGTTTGCCCAGGCCGGATCGGCGGCTGCGCCTCCCGATTTGCGTGCGCTGCTGGCGCAGCTTGGATCGGCCGCCGCTGCGCCGCGATGGATGGAACGCATCGCTTCGCGCACGGGCGACAAGCTGGAGTTGGTGGACCTGTCTCGCGTGACCCATTTTTACGCCAGCGATAAACTTACCTATGCCGCTACGGCGGAGCGCAGCTATACAGTGGATCCCAGCATCGCGGAGCTTGAAAGCAAGCTGGACCCGGCGCGTTTCATCCGCATCCATCGCGCGACGATCCTGAATCTGGATCATCTGCGCGAGCTGCACACCTGGTTTGGCGGCAAGATGGTGGCGCGCCTGAAGGACCCGAAGAAAACCGAACTGGCGGTCTCGCGCGACCGGGTTCGCGCTCTGAAAGACCGCCTCGGGGTTTGATTCGACTGTCCGCCGGCGCTACTTTTCGAGCACTCCGCCGACAGTAGTCGATCCGGTGCCGCTGCAACCGGTCGCGCCGTAGCGCAGAAATTTCTGGATGCGCTTACCGGTGTCGACTTCGGCGGTATAGACATTGCCCTTGCTATCCAGGCTCACCTGATGTGTCCAGTGGAATTCTCCCGGCGCGCGGCCGCTGTGCCCGAAGCGGCCCAGTTCCTCTAGGTTGCTTCGATTCAGAATGTAGATCGCCATGTTGGCGTTGTCTCCGATATACAGGCAGCTTTGTGCCTTGTCGGTGGAGAAATTCATCGAGACCGCAGTTCCGATGATGTTGGTATGATCGCTGACAAAACGCTCGGCGACGAAACCGCATTTGCCGGGCTGGCCGGTAGGATTGCTGCAGGCTTTGCCGAGTTCGGGACTGTTTTTATCGAAGACCTGGATACGATCGTTGCCGCGGTCGCAGACATAAATCTTGCCGTCGTCGGCGATCTTTACGCAATGCACGGGGTTCCGGAAGAAGGCGGGCTTCTTGTTGCCTTTGGCAGCGTCGTCGATCCATGTGCCAGCCGCCCTGGCGCCTGCGTCATCCACAGGATTGTTCCCGTAAGCTCCGAAATGGCCGATGTACTTGCCGGTATTCGCGTCCACGATCAGGACGCGGCGGTTGCCGTAGCCGTCGGCGACATACAGGCGATTGGTGGCGGGATCGACCACCATATCCGCCGCTAGATACAGCAGTGGCGTGCCGTTAATGCCGCCATTGGTGTCGTTGCTGGCGGGGCCCTTGGGCGTGCCGCCGATCCGCATCTTGAAATTGCCGTCCATGTCGAACTTCAGGATGAAGCCGTCGCCGCCTTCCTTATTCGTAGTCCACGGCGTGACGCGGTCCGCGTTGCGGGGATTGTATCCGCTATTCCCCGAGATCCAGACGTTGTCGTTGTGGTCGACGTAGATGCCATGTTCACTGTTGGGCCAGATGCAACCTGCGTCCGCCTTACATTTACCGCCGAGGAAACCGGGGTCCGCGGGACCGCCCCAGGCGCGCAGCAGCTTGCCATCGACATCGAACTCCATAACGGAAGGAGCGGCTTTGCAGCAATCGGTGATGGTGCCATACTGGCGC
>DATJEI010000139.1:0-25114 GCA_035496735.1 Bryobacteraceae bacterium
GCAGAACATACAAGCTTTCATTGAAACCTCCATTGATTCGCCCTTCAAGAACGAGCCAACCTGCTCAGCTCGACCGATCTGAGCCATAACATACGCTACACTGTACTCCGCATGAATTCAATCCAGTATCGCGCCGCCTTCTTCTGGAGCCGATATTGGTGCTGCAACGCGCCGCGCGCGAGCGGCTTTGACGCGCTGAGCAGATGTGGTTTGCCGTAGGCTTGGCTATCTGTTAGACTTTCGGACCATGAAGCCGTTACCTTCTTCGCTGATTCGCTTTGCGGTGGTGTTGATTATGGTCGGCTCATGCCGGGTTCCAGTGCTCGCACAATGGCAGAAGTTTCCAACACCGGGCATCCCACGGACAAAGGATGGCAACGTTGACTTGAGCGCGCCACCACCGAAGGACGCGGTCGGCAACCCGGACCTGAGCGGGATGTGGATGAAGCAACCGTCACCATGGCAACCCTTGTCAAATGAGGCAGGCCTGCCGAACAGCATGGCCTATTACATGCCACCAGGGTCGGAGATTATCATGAAGCCGGCGGCCGCGGCGCTCTATAAACAGAGGTACGAAATTAAACAAGGCGCCGGACGACCTTCGGAGCACTGCCTGCCGCACAGCATTCCCGACCAGATGTTCATCCCTGTGCCCTTGCAATTCGTCCAGACGAAGGGTCTGACCGTGATGCTGTGGGAAGAGTTCACTCACTACCGGATGATTTACACCGACGGCCGTCGTCACCCACCGGACCCAACTCCGACTTGGTACGGCTACTCGACCGGGAAATGGGATGGGGACACATTTGTCGTCGACACCAGGGGGTTTAACGATAAGTCGTGGCTGGATGATGGTGGCCATCCGCACACCGAAGCTCTGCACACCATCGAAAAGTTCCAGCGGCCGGATTTCGGACATCTGAAGGCGGAGGTCACGATTGAGGATCCCGGCGCGTACGAAAAGCCGATGACGCTTTTCGTGAACTTCCAGTACATGGCAGATACGGCCCTGATCGAAGACATCTGTGAAAACGAAAAGGATGCCCGACACCAAGTCGGCAAGTAGCCCCTCCTGATGGACGAGCCTAGCGAAGCGCCTCAAAGCGCAGAGTCTTTACGGTAGGGCAAACGCGTACAGCGAACTGCCGCCGCCCACCACCAGATACTGCTTTCCTTCGAGCTCGTACGTAATGGGTCCGTTCCCTACCTTGCCGATGGCCTGATGCCACAACGTCGCACCGTCGCTGGTCCGCAACGCCATCACATTGCCGGGAACGTCGCCGCTGAACGTCAGGCCGGATTCCGTCGTCAGCACGCCGGCCGCGCCTGCGCCGTCGCCGATGGGATGGTCCCAAACAATTTTTCCCGTCTTGTAATCTAAGGCCCGCAGGAACGCCTTGCCCGCGACGCCATAGTCCGCGCCGGCCCAGCCATAGGCTCCGTGTTCGGCCTTGAAAAAATAGATGCCGTAGCCGTCCTGAACGCTCACGATCAGCAAGCCGCTCTTGGGATCGAAGCTCGGTGAGCGATAGTTGGTGGCGCCGCTCTCATTCGGCGCTATGAGGACTCCGTCTTTCGCGGGCTCTTTGGCCGGATCCGGAATGGGGCGGCCGGTCTTATCGATTCCCTTCGCCCAGTTCACCTTGGCGAATGGAGCCGTCAACAGGTTCTTGCCATTGGTCCGGTCGAGCACAAAAAAGTAGCCGTTGCGCGACGCTTGCATGAGCAGCTTGCGCGGCTCGCCGTTGAATTCGGCATCCACCAGGACGGGAACTTCAGCAGCATCCCAATCGTGGGTATCATGCGGCGAAACCTGGAAGCCCCAAACCAGTTTCCCGGTGTCGGGATTGAGTGCGACGATGCTGCACGTCCACGGATTATCGCCCGGGCGCACCTTCCCATTCAGCACCGGCGTGGGATTCCCGCTGCCTACGTACACCAGGTTCAGCAGCGGATCGTAGGTGCCGGTCATCCACATCTGCCCGCCGGTGGCCCCGCCGCTCTCCGGTTCCGTTCCGCCGGGCGGAGGTGTGGTGTAAAAAATCCACTGCGTCTTGCCGGTATCTGCATCGATCGATTTCAACTGGCCCGGCAGGTTGTCGAAATCGCCCGAGATGCCCACCAGAACGTGATTCCCCACAATGAGCGGAGCATTGCTGGACCAGTAACCCTTGCGCGAATCGGCAATCAGTGTGTCCCATTTGACAGTACCGTCCTTGGCGTTCAGCGCGATCAGGTGGCAGTCGGGAGTAGTCAAGTAGACCGTGTCTTTATAAACCGCGGCGCCGCGATGGCCGATGTGGAAGGCGTTGTTGCGAGGATGCGTATAGTGCCAGAGCTCCTTCGCGGTGCGCGCATCGATGGCCCACAGGTTGTCGGGCGTCGTCACGTAAAGGATGCCGTTCGCCAGGATCGGCGTGGCTTTGATCGATGGATTCTGGCCGGTCTGGAAGCGCCAGACTTGTTTCAGCTGGCCGACATTTTCCGGCGTAATTTCGGTCAGGCTGGCATGCCTCCGGCCGGAGTAATCGCCATGATAGGTGAGCCAGCTATCCGGCGGCGGATGGAGCAGGTCTTTCGGATCGACGCTTTGGGCCAACACAGCCAGGGAGAAAACGATGCCGATTCCGAGACTCGCCAGAGAGCGCATTTTTCTTCTCACGAATTTTCACGAACCATTATTTCAACGTCTCCAAATAAGCAAAGACGTCGTGCATGTCTTTGTCGGTGTATTTTCCCAATTGATCGAAATGAGCCGACATCGGGTCGTCGATTTTGAATTTCACCGCGCTTCTTGCATACGTCTGCCGCGCCCCTGTGGGATCGAGGACCGTGATTGTAAACTCGTCCTGCCCGGCCAGCGGCGCGACGACGGTCTGGCCCTCCGGAAGGGTAAACGAAACCTTCGGCGCGGCCGGAGCGGGCTGACCGCTGGGATAGAGCATGCGCTGCAGGAGCTGCAATCCCTGGTAGCGGGAGGCGATGCCGGCCAGATCGCCAGTTGCCGAATGGCAGCCAGAGCAGCCGCCCTTGCGGTTGAAATAGCGTCGGCCGGCGTCGGCTTTTCCGGTTGCCAGGTCCGCCGCATCCACGGAACGGCGTCCACCGCCCAAAGTCTCGAACTTGGCTTTCTGAGCGTGGATGAAGGCGACGAGGTCGCCCAGGTCCGCGGCGGTCAAGTCAAAGGAGGGCATGCCGCGCTCCGGACGGCCCGCTTTGAGCAGAGGTCCGATTTTATCGCCGCGCGTATCTTGGGCCACGAGCGCTGAACGCGTAAGGTCCGGTCCGGTTTCTCCACCGGCGGCATCGCGGCCGTGACAGAAGCCACACTGTGAAGCAAATCGCCCCTCGCCGGCCTGAATCTGCTCGGCCGGGTAAGTCTGCGGCGTCACCGTTTGCGGCGGCGGCCGCGAGGCCGGGCTCTGTCCGGGGGCTGGAGGTTGTCGCTCCGCCTGACCCGCAGGCCCCTGCGCAATCACGATGCCGGCGGCAATCAGAGTGACAGCGGAAATCCAGATGGTTCGTTTCATCCTCAAAGCAATACTCGCCAAATTCGCGCCAGAACGCAAATCGCCCCCGGCGCTAGAGCCGCCGTCGTTGAGCACCGCTACTGTTTCTCGCAGAGTTTCACTGGGCTCGCCGCGCTCCAGCACCTAACGGTGGAACCCGCCGCGCGGGCCGGGAAAGCCGTGTGTTTCATTGACCGATCAACCTCAACAGCGGAGTCACGAATTTTGACTGGAACTCCTGAGATTCGACTGTCTCAAGAACGGTGCCGATACCACCGCGTAGCTGCGCCGGCCCGGATTCCGACATCTGGCGGGCGCGCGCGGGACTTCGATCGTATGCCGCCAGGGGATTGAACACGGCCCTGCTGCACGCAAGTTCGTGAGCGAGGACCCGATGATCATGGAAGAACTGAGCGATCAATGAGTAGGTTCTCCTGCCGCTTCGGAAGAATTCGAAGGACGACGCTAAGTCTTTCTCGAGGAGCTGGTGGGGCGACGTGTGCCCTTCGCGGAGACCACTCTTGAAGCCGTTAGTTGGGTCAGAAATGAAAATGTTCGTCAGCAGGACGGCGTAAAACTCTTCGTTGTTGTCATACCGCAGGAGAGCTTGGTGCAGCGGTTCCTTCTGCCGTTTGTGAGTCACGATTCGCAGTGCGTGAACCAATTCATGGAACAGTATCTCGTGCGATAAGGCGGCGGCGCTGCCGTCGTGAACCGAGCAAAAACCTCCAGGAAGGAAACGATGGGGAGAGAACCTGATCTCCGCCTGAGCTCGTGCTCCTGGCGCCGGCGTCGACAGTTGATCATTGGTATCGGCATTGCAATCCCGGTCGAAGCCTACGACAGCACGGAGTGGGATGATGCGCACCCACGGGCCTGCCGCCCTGATGGCGCGCAGCAACATGAGTCCGGTGGCGGCTTTTCGGATCTGATTCAATTGCAACAACGTCTGGAACCCCCACAGGAGAGGAGTCGTATCCGGCGGAGGGTGAGTCTTGTCGTTAGGATCGAGGCCCGCTGCAACCAGCTCGATGTGGTATGCCTCTTGAAAACCCGGGATCAATGGATCGGCCATATTGCACCCCGCTCGTTTATTTTGTCACAGGAGGTACACGGCAGCGCGAGGCAGGCCCGGCTTGGTCCGTCACCCGGGCATCTGGGGCGGCTGGCACGCCTCCCAGCGCAGGCGAGTCGCGGTTTCACATATGTGACGAGTGCCCCGATCTCCAGACTAGGAGCACGACTTCGGCATGCACCGGATGCGCGAAGCTATCGATGCCATTCGGCGAGTTTGCGATGAGCCCGCCTGTGGAATCTGGAAATTAGAAACGCCGACGCGCCGATGATTAGCGGTAAAAACACGAGCTTCGCAGCGAATTCCACCTACAATCCAAAGCTGCACTGCGCAAGTCAGATTTGACCATACCGGCGGCTTGGTAACCTTAGTGCGGCGAACGTGGTAATCTGCTGCTGTCGGCAGTGCGCTCTACCCCAAACTTGTTGTATCCGGAGCTTCGCGGGTGCGCGCCAGTATTACCTCCAAATATTCGCCGCTCGCTGAATTGCAGGTGTAAGTACGACAACGCTTGCACAACGGGATCGGTTCGAGGATCGCCGCTGGGACGCGCTGGTATTGGTTTCGGCACACTGATCAAGGTCCACGTGCGCGACTCCGGGCGGCAATCCGGGTAGCCGGCGAGTATCGGTTTCAAGGATGGCAGGGGAACTGATGGTGCCTCATCCTCATTGGGATCAGGCGGCGCATCCGGGTCCGGGGGCGGGAAAGGCGGCGGCGGGAATGGGTAGGGAGGATCTTGGGGTGTGCTCATTTTATTGCGGCACTGGTTCGCTGGTTTGGTAGCCGACCTCTTTTGCTCGTGGCTCCAAATCCGGTTGAAGCACGATTGCGAGGACAAAATTCCACGGCACCATCAGTTTTTGTGCGGGACTATCTGACCAATTCTTCTGCCCGCTGTTCAGTTCAATCCATAGTCCGCGTTGATCGGTAGCGTCGAGAATTTGCGCCTCAAGCAGACTGCTGCCATCACCGACTGTGGGCGGATTATCAGGCGGACCGATGAGAAGTTTAACCGCCACAAGGTGCCGCCATTCAGAAGAGACGACGACGGCAGCATGACCATATTTCGCTATGTCCAACATTCACTTTGCCTTCTTGGCCATCGGCGACTTCCTGGGGGCTTCCAGCGGATCGCCGTGCACCTTAAGCGATTCAGCCTGAAGCTTGGACAGCAACTTCGCCTCGCGATCCCTTTTTGCCTGATCGGTTCGCTTAGAGCGTTTGCCCTTATTGTCCCGCAGGACCATGCACAATTAAGATCGCTTTCGAACGCCAAGTGTTGCGGCTGTTTTCGTTGACCCAGCACCGCCTCTCTGCCGTTCGCCGAAGCCTCGAAAACAGCTCGCGGGCCGCTCGTTGCGTTTTTGTCTCCAAGCGCTCCATACTCCTTTGAGAATCCGTCCTAGCCAGCGCCACATGGCTATAAGATCCACCGTGGCGATAATACACGGCCCGTGCGCACGGCTACAAAGTAGCGCCACCACGTTATCGGAGCATCGACGTTGCCAAAACCTAAACTACTGATGCAATGTAGCTTTCGGTGAAAACAACTTCCCCTTCTAGGTCGGCGCCGACTCGTCGACGCTCGAAAGTCATGCCTAGCGTTTATTGCCAAGCCATCCTCCGCGGAAGCCGGCGCGTTGTAAGCCTTCAACGATGTGGGGACATCGCTGGATAGTCTTCCAAATCAGCTCGGATTGATAGTTCTCAATCATGAGAAGGATGGGACCCTGATTCAAGCCGAATATCCAAGGCGAAACCCAGTTATGCAAATTGCCACTGGTGTGCGGAAACGTTGGATTAAAACTGGCATCGAACTCATAGGGGCTGTGTCCTCTCGATTTGAGACGCTCGATAGCGTGGCGGACCGTCTTGAGCACGATCTCAGGTGCGAACGGGAGAGAGCCGACGACCGCCCAGGGTGAAATAGTCCCGTCATCCGGCCCAAAGGGAGCGCCTCTTGCAACGTAATCGAAAAACACCCTCTGCACTCCATTCACCTCGAAAACGGCAGGCCCCGGTCCGTCGCTCGCGGTCAATCCCCAACCGTATTCGTGATAGCTGGCAAACCCCAGTGGATTCTCAATTCCATATTGTCGGTGTACATATGTGGCTCTCCGGGAATTTTCAAAATAATCGATTCCTTTCTTCCTGTTGAAGTCGTCCTGTATCCCGCGAAAGTCCAACCAAATATGGGACATCTGATGGATGAATAGGGGTCCGGCGTACAGGTATTCTATGTCGTAAACTTTCTTCCACTCAAAAGTCGCGACCCATTCCTGGTAGCCTTGCGGATCTATAGGAAACGTCGGCGATCCCAAGGCCAGCGCGTAAAGGATCAGGGCTTCGCTATAGCCTGTATCCCATCGGTACGGCAGAAATCCCGACTCAGGTTTCCAGCCATGACAAACGGTTGTCCCACCGTCCAAAGCCCATTCCCAGTCCACACGCCGATAAAGACTTTCCGCGAGCTCCCGTATCTGGACTTCTTCGTGACTCTCTCCTGAGAAGTAATTGGCCGCCGTCAAAACACCTGCAAGGAGTATGGCGGTATCAATCGTCGATAATTCGCATTGCAAAGCCCGGCGCCCGGTCTGCATATCGAGAAAGTGATAGTAGAAACCTTTGTAACCCGTGGCATCTGCTTCTGGACCCTGGTGGCTGGACCCGAAGAACTTCAACAGTGTGAGAGTCCTGTCAATTGCCTCAGAGCGTGAAAGTAACTCTCGCTCGATTGCTATCACATACACGCTAAGCGCCATCCCCACCGCGGCAATGCTCGAGGGTGAACCGGGCTGCGTCTGGTCCGCTATCAGGCCGTTTCTAGGATTGACTTGCGTACGAAAATAATTGAATGCCGCACATCGGAGACCTTCAAGCATTTCTGCGTCGGTCCCTTCTGGATTCCGAACTGGCAAGTGTGGCCTTACGCTTGGCATGAGAACGGTCCCGCCAAATCCTCTATTTACGATACTTACCATTCTTGATCGTTATGAAACATGCGTACCAGTTACCGGCGATGCCCGCCATCCGTGACGCGGCCCCCTGAAAGGACGCGAGTTGGTGTAGTTTCTGCGACCCGCTTCCGGCCAAAAGCAGGCGTTACTCGGTCGGGGCGAAATCCCACATGCCGGTCTTGTTATAAAATACACGATACTTCTTGGCCGGCACCAAGGGATAGTCGACAGTAATTATTGCTGCGTCTATGCGCTTGGTTGCCATGCGCACCCGGTCGCCAACGATCCTTCCGTCTTTGCCGGCCTCGATCTTGAATTCTTGCCAGTTATCGCGGAGATGCACTTCCACGGTAACCGCTTGCTGCGAAGTGTTAAGCAAGATCGAGACCGGATCCCCATCCTTCGTTTTGCCCCCTACTTGCTGGGCTTCTGTTGTAAGCGCGAAAGTCAAGATTCCTAACAGAATCAAAGTTGCACGCTTCCTCATCCCTGGCCTCCCTTGCGTCCAAGCAGATATCCGGCAACGGTTCCGAATAACCCCATCGCCGGGGCGATTTGGTCGTTACTGTAGCCGGCACAGATCAACACTAGCGTGCCAATGATAATCAGCGTGATCGCGTAAGCACGAATGGCATCGTCCGCTGATCCTTGCTTGAATCGTAGGGCCAACGTTAACGCGATGATGACCAGCACCCCTAGCCCCACAACCACTAAGGCGAGCTCTCCTTCTGTACTGGAAAGGAAGGATTTTGCTACAGGAGCGGTTAGGGGTGTGGCATCGGGTGGCGGAAGGTTAACGGCCTGCATCACGGATTCACCTGGCGAGTTGTCTTTGGCATCGCCCTACCTTTCGGTAACGTCCAATCATACTCCTCCCCGCTCCAGCAGCAAGCGCCACTCCCGCTTATGCGGCGCGATACTGGGCGCGCGGACCGGATGTGATTGGAACTACGTGATGTCGAGGCGCGAATCGATGGTGCGTCGGAAGGTCGATGCCTGCCTAATGGAATCCGGGGTGAATTACTTGCGGATGATGTGATCAGCGATGGCTTGACCCCACGCCTTCTCAAAGACCAGTCGATCTATACACAATGGCAGGTTGTCGATTTGAACCCTGCGAATTCCGTCCGGAGCCGTGTGAGGCGAGGCAATCCTAGATCCGCGCGAGCGAAGCTCCGCGAGGGCTTCGCTGTACTGTTGCTCGTATGCCTTGGCCCTCATCTGACTGTCAAGTCAAGTTTGCTGCGGTAGTGTTTCGGTCGAAGATCTTGAGGTGCTTATTTTCGCTCGGAATCAAGCGATGGTTCGGAGCGCGTAGTAGACAGCACCAAACACCGCAACAGCAACGACGGCAATCACGGCCCACTTCGTCAGGCGCTGCCGGGGGGATGCTGCCGTCGCATCGTCATGCTTCATCTGATCCGCGAGACTATCGAACATGATGTTCTCCTTAGCTAGTGACAGTACTCCTTATTGCCGCGGAACACAATGGTCTGTGGGGCTGTACGCCTCCCGCGAGCCGAAGCGCCTCAACCTTTATTCTTGCTGCCGGGCGGACGGCCTCTCCTCTTAGGGAAATCCTTCGGAGCGGACATCCAGGCCGGCGGACACCCGCCCCTTGGCCGCGGCCGCTCCCGCGCCAGGAAAGAAACGTCGTAATTTTCAGCAACCCAACCAGAAGCTGCAGAAAGAATGCGCCAAAGGTGAACTGCGAACAAGAAAGCCTCAGCTAAGGCAACCAAGAAGGCATAGGCAGACCGAAGAAGACGGCCCAAGCAGCGTAACCCCGAACCAAGGCGACTACGAGCCGCAATCAGCTAGCCTTTGCGAATGTTGATTTCTTTATACAGTCGTGCATCTGTTCGTGATGCAGCAGCGCCTTCTCGCAAACTTGGCTGACTTCTCGTGCCTGTTCAGCCCGTTGGAGCGCTTTATCGAATTCCACGCCGACCAGACCAGATGAACTGGTGATGGCTTGAGAGTACGCCGTCTCAGCTTCATAACAGCGTTCCAATAATGAATGCCACACTTCGCAAGGCATAGTGCACTGGTGGGGGCGGAATCTCGCTCAACGTGACTTTGTTAGTTCTTCTTCCGCCCGGAGCCAGTCCGCTTCAGGCGATCCTTCGGGACAGCCTCTTTGCTGCCAGAGCGCGTAGGCGAGTGAGGCAATCTGATCGGGTTCAGGGGTGGTTGCGATTATCACTTTAGTCTCAGTTGGGCTTTGCTGTCTTACCGTTGGTGTCACGTGGTAATCCTTTCTATTACGAGCTTTCGTTCGCCTCGTATATTCCGCCAGATCCGAAGCGACAATGCACTCTTCGTCGTTCGGACTTTCACACTAGCGGGTCGTAACTAGAGACGATGCAAGGATGTGATGTGTTACGAAATTTTAAGGTGAGATCGCTGTGGGCGGGCGATTCGCCAAGCCAATGTTTTGTGGACCAAGACTTGCTAAGAGCGTTTCGATTTCCGGCGTCATCTCTGATTTGCTGTGTCTAGCGATGTAATCGTCCCGTCATCGAGTTTTTGGGAATCGGATCGAACTAAACGATGATGTGGACCGTCACTACTATCATGAGCGAATACATGCCGCTATCGCATGAAAGAGATTGGCCTGAACCTACGAAGTTCGAAAAGCTACGCATGAAAACGGAAATGCAGCTAGTCCACCTCATCAACATTGAACTAAATCTGGCCATTCAGGAGGCACGCCAAGCACTCAAGTCTTCTGGCACCTGGCCTGTTCGTGAAGGGTGCACCTGCCGAGCAAACAGGGCATATGCTAGAGCCGCCCGCTTGCTTCCCCTAGTCGTTGAGATCACCGAGGACGAGCGAAGCGGAATGGAATCGAGATTGGAACATCTTCAGAGAATGCTCGAAGCACTATCGGCCATTCGCTCGACCTCGCCGTCGACGGCCGCCGAAGATGAGATCGCCACTCTTGCCCAGGCCGTCTGGGAAGCGCGAAGTTCCCCAGAGGGTTTATCCGAAGAAGATTGGTTTCGAGCAGAACGGGCGTTGAAAACTAAAAGGGAATCGAATACTGCCTGCTTCGCGGGCTAAGGCCGGGATTGGGACGATCGCGGAATTCCCATCAGCCTTAACGTCGGTGGGCTTGCGGATCGTCAGATCCGTCCACGAAGGATCGCGGAAACTCCAAGGCACAGGGCACCGAAAGCCACCAGCGCGACAAAAACATTCCAGCGCATTGGAGTTCAGTATACGAAGCGCAGGGTTAAGATGGGGCCGTTCAGCTGCCGCAGCGGGCAGGAATCGTTGCGCCCGCGCGAGAAGAGCCGTTATGTTAAGGTTGACCTTTAAATCCAACATCACGGAGATTTCGCCCAATGTTGAAGCGCAGCTTGATGGCCCCGGTAGTTCTCTCCGTCCTCCTTATCGGTTCTTGCAGCCGGACAACGCCCCTTGACGACGCGAGACTTCGAGACAGCAATCAGGACACCAACAATTGGCTGATGTACGGGCGGACTTACGACGACCATCGGTTCAGTCCGCTGAAGCAGATCAGCGAGGAAACCGTCGGCAAACTGGGCCTGGCCTGGAGCCGCGACCTCGGCACCACGCGCGGACTGGAAGCGACGCCGCTGGTGGAAGACGGCATCATCTACGCCACCGGTTCCTGGAGTGTGGTGTACGCCATCGACGCCAAGACCGGTGAGCTCCGCTGGACCTACGATCCCAAGGTGCCTCGCGAGCGCGCCTTCTTCATTTGTTGTGACGTAGTAAATCGTGGCGTGGCCCTCTATCGCGGCAAGGTGTACGTCGGAACGCTCGACGGCCGCCTGATCGCTCTTGATGAGCATTCCGGCGCTCCGGTGTGGTCAGTATCGACGGCGGACAGCGCCAAGCCGTACGCGATCAGCAGCGCACCACGCATTGCCAAGGGAATGGTGGTCATCGGCAACGCCGGCTCGGAATACGGAGTGCGCGGCTATATCTCAGCGTATGACGCCGAAACCGGAAAAATGGCCTGGCGCTCCTACACAGTGCCCGGCGATCCAGCCAAGGGGTTCGAATCGAAAGCCATGGAAACTGCCGCCAAAACGTGGACCGGCGAATGGTGGAAGACCGGCGCAGGTGGCACGGTCTGGGAAGGGATTGTCTACGACCCTGCGCTGGACCTGCTGTACTTCGGTACGGGTAATCCAACTGCCTGGTACCGCGCCCTCCGCGGCGGAGGCGACAATTTGTACGTTGCGTCGATTGTAGCTGTGCATGCGAGCAACGGCGAAATCGCCTGGCACTTTCAAACCACGCCCGGGGACAACTGGGACTATGACGCCACGCAGCCCCTAATGCAGGCCGACTTGACCATCGGCGGCCGTGCGCGCAAGGTGATCATGCAGGCCAACAAGAACGGGTTCTTCTATGTTCTGGATCGCGAGACCGGCGAGTTCCTCTCCGGTGCGCCCTTTGTAGGCGGCATCACGTGGGCCACCGGGCTTGATCCCAAGACCGGCCGTCCCATCGAAGCGCAGACCGCGTTTGCAGGCCTGAAGCCAGTGATCGTTTCGCCTGAGCCCGATGGCGCGCATAACTGGAATCCGATGGCGTTCAGCCCGGCGACCGGCCTGGTCTATTTGCCGGCGAAAGAGGGTACACAGAAATTGCATGCACCAGACGCAAAATGGAAATATAATCCCGGTGCAAACAACATAGGTGGAGACGACCGGTACGATGGCCCTCTCAACGCCAAGTTTGCTGCTCTGCCTCCACCGATCGGGAAACTCTTGGCGTGGGATCCCGTGCAGCAGAAGGAAGCCTGGAGCGCGAAGTATCCGGTAGCCGAAGGCGGCGGCGTTCTGGCCACAGGCGGGAACCTGGTGATTCAAGGACGCGCGGATGGCGTATTGGCAGCTTATCGCGCCACCGACGGCAAGCAGCTCTGGACGTTCGATGCGGGCACCGGCATCATGGCGCCGCCGGTAACTTACCAAATCGATGGCGTTCAGTATGTGTCCGTACTCGCGGGGTGGGGCGGACCTGTTGGATTGTACAACGACCCTAGCTGGGGGCCTGCGAAGCCGGGCTATGGGCGGATCCTTACGTTCATGATCGGCGGCACGGCGACTCTCAAAGCCCTCCCGTTCGGCCACAAGGATCCGCCGCCCGCTCCTGCCATCACTACCAATGCTTCGCCGCAGGTGGTGCGCGAAGGGAAGCGGCTCTATGACGTAAACTGCCCGTTCTGTCATGGCATGAACGCCGTGGCCGGCCCGCTGCCCGATCTCCGCTACTTGAGCAAAGAGAAATTAGAAGGGATTGAGGACATTGTTCTGGGTGGTAGCCGCGCTTCGGCCGGCATGCCATCGTTCGCGAAAATCCTGAACCCGAGGCAGGTGCATGCGATCCAGGCTTACCTCATCGCGCGCACGCGCGAATCGGCGACACCAGTGGAGAGCGAGGGCAAGCGGTAAGCTTGCTGGCCCGTTCAACCAGATCTAACCAGTCACGAACCGGATGGATCTTGAAGGGAGGAATTTATGAAGAGATATTTGTTCGCGTTCCTTACGCTCGCTGGGCCAGTACTCGCTCAGAAGAGCGTGCCCGCGATCCCCTTCATATCCGTTCCAGACTACCCCAACCTTCCGGAGGGAATAAATTTCGGCGAAGTGGCCGGCGTCGCGGTGAACTCCACAGGTCACGTCTTCGTGTTCTCGCGCTCCAACAGCGCCACTGGCCCGGCTTTTGGCGCCGCGGCGGCGCAGTTGTTCGAGTTCGATCAGCGCGGCAATTTTGTGCGCGAAATCGGCAAGGGCCTGTATGCCTGGTCGGAAGCGCATAGCGTCCGCATCGATAAGGGCGACAATATCTGGGCCATCGACAAAGGCTCCAACATGATCGTCAAGTTCAACCCGCAGGGCCGCGTCGTGTGGGTGTTCGGCCGCAAGCAGGAAGCTGCAGACGGCGCCGAGCCCCTTGGGCATCCCGATCCGCCGCTGCCGCCGGTGGACGGCCTCTTCCGCCAGCCGACCGATGTCGCCTGGGACTCGCAGGGCAATATCTATATCACCGACGGTTACGTGAATTCGCGAGTCGCCAAAATCGACAAGAATGGCGAATGGGTGAAGTCATGGGGATCGAAGGGGACCGGTCCCGGGCAGTTTAATATTCCCCACTCGATCGCGATCGATCGCCAAGATAACATCTACGTTGGCGATCGCACGAACCATCGCATCCAGGTGTTTGACACCGAGGGCAATTTCAAACGCATGTTCGCGATCGATGTGCCGCCTGATCCAACGTCTCATGCCACGAATGGCGCCACACCCACTGGCGAAGGCCTCAAGCGAGTGATCGGAGCGCCCAACGCGATGTGCATCACTCCTGGACCCAATCAAGTATTGTTCGTCGGCGAGTCGACCTACCCGGGGCGCGTTTTTAAAGTTACTCTCGACGGCAAGGTCCTCGGAGTGATCGGCCGATCGGGGCGCAACCTCGGCGAGTTCTCGGGTGCGCATGCGCTTGCGTGCCCTTCAGAGTCTGAAATCTATGTGGCCGAAACCTCGAATTGGCGAGTACAAAAGCTGCTGCTGCACTAAACACGAAGAGAGATCGGCGCTGGCCGGGCGGCGTATCGTCACTTTACTCGGATATCAGTTCCTCGCTGGCGCCGGCTTCATGCCGTTTGCTTTCAATGCCGGAAGGGCTTCTGCGCTGACCAGGAATGCGATCAGCTTCCTGGCTCCTTCGGCATCCTTGGCTTGCGCAGCGATGCCGGCAGTCATGACCACGGGTTTCTGAAACGCCCGCGGGAATTTCCCCAGGACTTCCACGCCCTTGACGCTCTGGATTTCGCTGATCGGCGCGAACATCAGCTCATTCTCTCCCTTGGCGACGCTCTCGGCAGGGCGGCCCGGCGTTTTTTGAAGAACGGTCTTCGGCTTCATCTGCTCCGCTATCCCCAAGGCCCGGAACATTGCCAATACCGCAGGCCCCGCCGCTCCTCCGTCCGTCCATGTAAGCGTCTTCGCCGCCAGCAGCCGCTTTTTCATTCCGTCCGGAGTACTAATATCGGCTTTTGCGGAACCCGCTTTGATCCCAACAGCGAGATCGGAGCTGGCAATGTCGGTTCTCGACCCGGGGGCGAGCGTGCCCGAATTGGCGAGATCGTCGATGATCCCCGGCGTGAGAATGGCTAGATCGAAAGGTTTTCCCGCGTCGATTTCTTTTTTGAGGAACGTGGATGCTGAAAATTCGATAATCACCTTGCGGCCGATCGCCTTCTCCGCGGCGGGCAACAACTGCTGCACCGTAGCCCGAATGCCGTTGGAACAGAGTAGACGGATCTGCCCGCTCTGAGCGAACAAACGCTCGACTGTGAACGTCGTCGCACACGCAAGAATCGCGGCAAAAACCGCGCGCGTCCAAATCATCGCAACCCCTCCTCTGAAGCGGCACTTGGCTGTCAACGCTAAGTCTAACCGATCAGAAATCGGTTAGGGCCTGCACCTCATCGCGGAGCCGCTTGAGTCCACATCGCGACGTAGAAGAGGTGTGCGTAAGTCCCGCCTGGGAAACGCACCCTCGACGATCCTTACCCGCCGGCCCGCGGCGTCAGCAACAAGGCCAATACTGAACCGGCCTGCCGGCGCCGACAATTAGAACCTCCGTGTCGCCGTTCGCCGATGCGCTCATCGTGTAGCAATTGGTTTTATACGTAGCAGCCCAGATCTCATCGTTTCGCGACGTATTACCGCGTTATTGACTTTGCAGAATGACTTCCAGAGCCCCTACGTCCAGGCGCTCCAAAGCGGATTCCACTTCTAAGCTCACCCGATCGCGGCCGACGGTCGCTACTGCGATCACTCGGCCGTTTCGCCGATAAATGGCGCAAGCATCCTGGCCGGCCAGTTCACCGCGTATTTCAAACCCGTTCCATGTCGCAGCGTGTCCGACATACGAAATCGTAACGTCATAGTGTTGGCTCCAGAAAAATGGCACATCTCGAAAACCTTGGCCGATGCCCAACATTGCGCGGGCAACAGCTTGTCCCTGACGCTCTGCAAGAGCCCAGTGTTCAATGCGCACTTGTTCTCCAGAGATCGCGTCTGGATACCGCGCGACGTCACCCGCCGCGTAAATATCTGGAGCACTGGCGCGCAAGTCTTCGTCTACAATGATGCCGTTATCGACCACGAGGCCGGCGTCTTGGGCCAGCTTCGTCCGCGGCAACACCCCTACCCCCAAAACGACCATCTCGGCCTCAATTGCTTGGCCATTGCCGAGCTCAACGCGAGCCTCGCTAATCACTTGCGGGGTAGTGCCCAACATGAATCGAACACCATGTTGCTCGTGAAGATCCTTGATGAATAGGCCGAATTCTCGACCCAATACTTTTTCCAGGGGAACGACGTCCTTCCCTACAACTGTGACTTCCAGTCCCCGTTCGCGCATCGAAGCAGCCACTTCGAGGCCGATGAAGCTAGAACCAATCACCACGCAACGCTTTGCTCGCTGAGAATTGGCAATGATCGCCTTGCTGTCGGCCAGTGTTCGCAAACGGTGAACGTGCGGCAGTCGAGCTCCTTCGATTGGAATGGACTGGGGCTCCGCTCCCGTCGCAAGCAAGAGCGTTCCGTGCCGTAGAACGCGTCCACTTCTTAGCGTTGATTCATGGGCCGCCGGGTCAACGCGAACGGCCGGATCCGTGGTAATCAGCTCGACATGAATTGATTCATAGTGATCGCGCGTGCGGAGCGGAATCCAATCCTCGGGAGCCTTGCCGGCAAGATAGTCTTTTGAAAGGTTGGGACGATCGACTGGCCCGGGCTCCTCGTCACCCACGAGAGTTATGGGCCCGTCATAGCCTTTTCTCCGCAACATGTCCGCGCACGAGGCGCCGGCTGCGCCCGCACCGATAATCACGATCGACTCTGGGTGTTTTGGACAAGTTACTTGAAAAGCGACATCCCGCTTGCGATCAACTCTGACTTTGCCGTCTGCCTGTTGAACAACGAAACATGAGACCGGATTGAGAGCGGGAGCTCCTTCGGCTTCTCCGGTGCGCAGGCTGAATCGCGCGTGGTGCCAGGGGCAGCGGATCGTTTCGCCGACAACCAGCCCTTCCGCCAGAGGACCGTTGTAGTGCGTGCAGATCGCACCGGTGGCAAAGATGTTCTCACCTTGCCGGACAAGTATGACTGGTTCGTCGTCAAAATGGCCCAATAATGGGGAATTCTCGACCAGACTTTCAAGATCAACGCCAGATTTGAAGTCGGGTCCTTTGGCTTCTTGTGCCTTTTCGTCTGCCATTTCAAAACCACCCTCCGGGGCGTGCCACACTTAAAAGCTGTGATACCGCTCCCTAATCAACGCTACTATTTAGGCAAGCAGACTGCAAAGACGCATGCGGTTGCTTTGCTGCGCAAGTGTTCCATGATATTCAGCGTCTCGATACTGCCCCTCAGCAGGAGCGGCCTCCCAAGGTAACGGTAGCTACATTTGGATCGAACACACTGCCCGCAATTCCCGGGACAACCTTGGCGACCTCCGACAAGAACACTCTCGCAACGCGATCAACGTCAAAATTTTCGACGTCACGGCAGCCCGCCGATGCCAGCGAATCGCGAAGATCGGGACTCCGATAAAGGCGCAGAATTCCAACAGCGAGCGCCTCGGCACTCTCTGGCTCCACGAGAATACCATTGCGGACCACCTCTGGAACCGCGGCAGATCGGACGGCTACAATCGGTTTGCCGGCAGCCATCGCTTCCAGAAAGACGATGCCGAAACCTTCTTGCAGGCTTGGCAAACAAAACACATGCGCTCGATTATATTCCTGAGCCAGTCTGGCGAGTGTTACGTCGCCGACCCAGGTCACGGTCCTTTCGAGGTGCAGGTCCTTGACGATCCCTTGAAGTTTTCTATATTCGGGACCGTTTCCAATGATTCGAATCTCCAGCTGCGGAATCGCATGCCGCAATTGCGCGGCAGCATGAAGCAGCGTGCCGAGGCCTTTTCTCGGGTAAAACCGGCACACGGAGAGGACGGTGAATTTATCCAAGTCAGGGGTAGCAGGGTTTGACTGAAACAGATGGCGCCAGGAGTTGAGATCGATTAGCTCCGGTACGATAACTGCACCTCTGACGCCATAGAGTTCTTCAATCCTCCGGGCACAGTACCGGCTTATGGTGATGACGAGATCGGCGCGGCAGGCGTGTTTCGCCTCCAGGCGGGCGTGAAACGCCATGCTGGCGCGTGTGAGACCGGACTCAAAGCGGACAGCGTCGGCCAAAACGCCCTTTATGCAAGCGATGTGAGGCGGCGGCCTGCGTCTCCCGGCAATGGAATAACCATCGGCGTCGATGCCAATTGTCACGTCCGTATGGAAATGGCGCGACCGCAATGCTTCGTTGAATAGAACGCGCGTCGCAGTGAAGACAGGCAATTGTACTTTTGGCCTATCCACATCCACCTGGTTCCCAAGTCGGCGGAGTCCTTCGACCAAAGTCCGGGTACCCACATAACATCCGCTCCCCCGACGAACGTCTTGAGGAATCGCGGTAATGAATTGAAGGCGGTTCATTCGACAACTGCGCGCATTGCGGCGGCCTTGGAGACAGAAGGCGGTGATCCGGCATTCGGTGTCGGGCGCTCCGAGCTGTTCTTAGCGAACGATTTTACCGTTCTCGGAACGATCCAGGAAGCGAGGGAGACGACAAGAACCTCGCAACACGCTAGTAGCACCGCCTTAGTCTCTTTTTTTACTCAACGACCTTCGCGTCCCTGACGTCGTCCTCCTTCGGGCCCGCGACTCAGGAGGGGAAACAGCAAAACCCTCCCTAGGTTTACATCTTCTACCGTATGGCTTGCTAGCAAGCAAATGACCATTGCACCCTAGCGGCCTTAAAATGCAAAACGCTACCTAAAGTTCCCCGGCCAGAGCAGCAACTCTTTCGCTCAACTGTGATGTGCTGAGCACGTAAGCTAATACTTTGATTGGCAGCGGAATTGCTCGTATCAGACAGAGGAATTCCGTACGAAGATTTTCTCTAAGGATCGGGTGTGTCCCAGATCCTGTTGGAACCCGCATCCCGATCATATACGTGCGCTTGTTTCGTATGGATGGTCACCCAATGGTTTACTGGCGTGTTTGTGGCAACCATGATCGCTCCTGCCGAGACCACCGCGCCACTGCTGGTCTTGACGCTGGTCTTAGCCTTATGCAGCGCCTTATCCGGCAGCTCGCTCTCGAATTCGTCGACGTGAGTCTTATTGAAGATCTGCCCGCCTTTTTTTTCGATCGCAATGCAGAGGCCCGTCAGGTACTTAAAGGGGTGAAACTGTGCCTGCCGGGGGAACCGGAGACAGGACCCTGTGTCAAAGCCGTGCAAAGGAGCCCGCGCGACCTGCTCCACGTCGCTCAACCCAACGCGATGCGCCGCCTCCAATTCCTTGTCGAGGACATCGGCGGCTCACCTGGCGGCACAAATAAATAGCCATCCAATCTTTCAAATTCACACACTATCTTTTCCTTGGCGACAATTTCTTCGATGCGATCTATGGCGGCAGTATGGCTTTCGGCCGCAAGCGTGGCACCTGTATGTCCATGCAACTTTTCCCACTGGAAGTAACGATTATCGAGCGCGTTTACCAAATGTGCCGTCGTCCGCGATGTCTCGCCACCGGCTATGGGTCCATCGTCAACAACCAGGACTGATCGACCCTCAGTCGCCAGCAGGCAAGCAGCTGTAAGACTAGCGATGCCGGCACCCACGACACACACATCCACGGTGGCATTCTTGTCGAGCGCGGGACGTAATGGGATCTCTTCGGACAGCCATAGAGACGTCGTTGGAGCCAGCGTCTTCATATCGTATTCCTAACGAGCCGCGCCGAGTTCCCCCCGCAGTCTTTCTTCAAATTCCCATTATCGGAAGGCGCCCCAGGGATTACGTTCCGTGGACCGGCAACACTTTGGACGGCGCTCAAGCCTCCGGCTTGCAAACTGACGGCGCCGTTGCCGGCTGGGAAGCTCGGGCGGACTATACTATAGGGTCGGTTGCGTGCCGAAGCAGGTTGTCCTAGAATCTCCGCGTGAAAGGGGGCGACATGAGAGACGCGAAGGGGTTGGTACGGGTCACTGTCCTCGCAGGTATGGCGTTGATGACGGCGAGTTCGGCGGTTCGCATTGCTGTGGCGCAAGAAAAGGGTGGCGGCGACGTGACCGGTCCCTACGATTACGTCAGCGACTGGCCACTGCCGTTGCACGTTGATGGCTGGACGTGGGGTTCGATTCCGGCGGTTTGGGCTGAGTCGGAGGATCGTGTCCTCGTCTTCATGCGGGGGGAAAAGCCGGCGATGAAAGCTGTACCGGCGCAAGGCGACATCAAAGGACGCGCGCTTGGATTGCTCGAAGGCGTCCTCGAGCAGGGCCGCCAGAAGGGCCGGCTGGACGAGCACGTCCTGATGGTCTTCGACCGTCGCGGAAAATTGATCGACTCGTGGGCCCAGAACAAGGATCTCTTCACCGAAGGCGCCGCGCATCGCGTTCAGATCGACCCGTACGACCCGGACAAACACGTCTGGCTCGTCGAGCATCTGACCCATCAGATTCTCAAGTTCACCAACGACGGATCGAAGCTCGTGATGCGGCTTGGCGAAAAAAGCGTTCCAGGAAACGACCGCACCCACTTCAACCAGCCGACCGACATGCTCTTCATGCCGAACGGCGACTTCTACGTGACCGACGGATACCGTAACACCCGTGTCGTGAAGTTCTCGAAAGAGGGGAAGTACCTGATGGAATGGGGCAAGCCTGGATCCGGCCCCGGCGAGTTCCACACGGTGCACGGCATCGCCATCGACGCGAAGCGCCGGATCTATGTCGGCGATCGCGAGAACGCGCGGATTCAGATCTTCGACGAGAACGGAAAGTTCCTCGACCAGTGGCCGAACATCCCGCATCCCTATTTTCTCTACATGGCGGAGGACCAGCATCTCTGGGTTGGCGATGGCCTCACGCACAAGATCCTGAAATTCGACCTCAATGGCAACCTGCTGTATTCGTGGGGCACGTTCGGACGGATGCCGGGGTTCTTGTGGGGCCCGCACCAGTTGAGCGTCGATCGCGCTGGTAATCTCTACGTCGCCAACGCGCAGGGCAACAACGTGGCGAAGTTCCGGCCGAAGAAGAACGCCGACCCGGCGAAGCTCATCGGCCAGCCATTCGTGCTGCCGGCGGAGAGGCACTAGTACGTAGTGTCCGCCTTCAGGCGGACCTCGTGCAGTCTGGCTGAAGCCGCACTACGTTATTGCTGACTCGCGACTGTCGCCTAGCGCCTACCAAGTCCGGCACCTGCTTCCACGCGAGCTGGAAGAACACCCGCTGTCGTCCGCAGTCGGCGGGTGCATATTGGCCTCGGACGCCCGCGTCTACCCGCCTGTGCGCGCCAGACTGAGCGTCGTGTTCCCCCGATAGGGCCGCGACGATGACGAACAAGTCATCGGCCTGCATGGTCGCCGGAGGGGTGACTGCTCGCGGTCCCGACCCCGCGCCCACCGTGTTGTCCGGCGGTTGTGGTGTCGTTCGTGGCAGGGCACTTCGACGAGCCGCAGCCGGAGTGGAAAGCTACGTCCACGTGGAATCCGCCGTTCGGCGCGGCCCTTACTACCAGCGACGCCGACCACTAAGGCCGAGCCTCCTTTCAGTGCTGGACTGACGCTCGCCGCGAGAGATCAATTTGCGCCTGTCCCCACGCTGCACGGGAAGATAAAAAGAAGAATAGTGCCGCTGCACCGATGTATTTCATGGCGAAAGTATACAATGCATATCGTTAGCGGGTACAACCGGGCGACCGCATTTCTGGCTACCACCTGTATGGTGCCACGCCGCATCGAATTCTTTGAAGACTCTCAAAGCAAGGTAACGCATTTCGTTTGGGCCTAAGTCGAGGGCGCAGCGCGATCTCATTCGTCGCCCTTTGCAACGGATTCGATTCGCTCCGAAAAGCAGTCGGGAACTAATGCCGTAGAATATAAGCCATGCGATTCTTCCTACCCTCGTTGACCTTCCCCGCCATTCGTCGAGCGATGTTTTTCGCCGCTGCTCTAGTCACGCTGTCAACTGCCCCGAGAACGTTCGCACAAGCCAGTCCGCAGGTGAAACGTACCGTCCTGCTGCGGCATGACGCGCCAGCGCCGGGCTTCGAAGCTGTGCTTGTTCGCGTGGAACTCCCCGTCGGAGGCCGCGAAGGCCGCCACACGCATCCGGGCCTTCTGCTGATCTATGTGGAAGAGGGCACGCTCACCCTGGAATACGAGGGAAAGCCGTCCACCGATTACAAGACGGGGGATTCCGTTATCGTCGAAGCCGGCAAGGTTCACGAAGGCATTAACAAGGGAAACACTCCAATAAAAGCGATCGCAACGTTTGTGATCCCCAAAGGAGCAACTCTAACGACACAGGTGAAATAACAGTTGCCTCTGTCGTTAGCATCTGACTCTTTTCCCTGGTTTCTTGAAGTGTGGCCGGCAAACCGTCGAAGGGACTGGCCACGTTCACTGCCTGATGTCATTATCGGAACTCTACGGGAGTCTTCATGCCTATTTGTGCCCTCGTTGCTCTTTCCGAATCTTGGGCTATAATCTGAGCTAAATCATTCCTTGGCAATGTCCGCCGAGACGGGGCAACCAACATGAAGGGGCATCTCCGAGATCTGTTGATCGCAGGTTTAATCTTCCCGATCTTCTCCACTTCTTTATCCGCAAGCCCTCAACCCGACGTATCTCTCGCAGACGCCAGCGCCCGCGCGCCCGCCGTCGCGGCTGCCTGAGCTGACTTGGGCGGGGCGACAGCGGGTCGGGTCAACCGGTGGAATCGGCGGGCGCGATCGATCAAGAATCCGCTCGGGGTTGAGGATATTGTTTCGGAACTGCGGCCGAACATCTGCAAGGAAATCGTCAAGCGCCACTCCACAAGCTCCAAGGTGTCGCGAATGAGCCGGAGAGTGTGCTCTGTCAGAATTTGGCCCTTGCACCGGGCTCGTGCAATTCCGCTTCGGGACCAGAACGCTCAAGCACTCTTGACAAATCTTTCTTGATGATGATGGTTGAGACTTGTTCTCCGCGTCTGCACTTTTCTAACAACCTACTTTGCCTCGTTGACGACCAAGCCGCCTGCGCTCCGCTCCGGCGCCTGAAATGGCGGTGCTTCGGAGTGAGGGAGCCGAGCGAGCGGAACCTTTAGCCACCAGTCCCATCGCAAAAACGTGCCCCATCGGTCGGTCGCCTTCGCGGGCATCTTCGAGCTTTGGTGATACCCCACCTGTATGTTGAGCGGGTGATTCATCAGGAATCACCGCTGGACGACGGTATATTCGCCAGAGAAGGTGATGGTCGACCGCGCCGCAGTGCCGGATTATGCGGACATCCCGCCGGAGTAGCGACTAGCGCACCGTTTGCTGCAGGAACGAAACTACCTCCGGCCAAATCTGCGCGGCGAGCGTGGCATTGAACGTCCCCAACGCATTGTGCGGCGCCATGAAGGCATGGCGGGCGCCGGCGTGGACAGTCAGGGTTACATTCTTGCCCATGTCGCGTAGTTTGGCTTCGAGTGCACGGGCCGCGGCAGGAGGGAAAAAGTCATCGTGCTCTGCCATGTGCCCGCTGACAGATGCCGTTAGCTTCGACCAGTCCGGCTGCATGTCGCCCTGCGGGAATCCGTAGAAGGGCACCACCGCCTTGATCTTGTCGGGACGGTTGGCGGCAATGATAAAGGAGAGCATTCCTCCCATACAGAACCCCACGACGCCGATGCCATCGCTGGTAACCGCTGGATGTCGGGAGAGATAGTCAACGGCACCGCTCATGTCGCGGGCAGCACGCTCGGGCGGAAGGCTCCGCATCAGCTTTGCCGCCTTGTCCATCTCATCGTGGGCGGCTAATTCCCCATGATAGAGATCCGGCGCGAGCACCACGAAACCAGCGGCCCCTAGGCGATCGGCCATCTCTTTAATGCCGGAATCCAGGCCCCACCATTCCTGGATGACCAAGACTCCGGGCCCCGATCCAACTGGCGGCGTGACGAAATATCCCGACGCGACTCGTCCATTGCTGGGAAACTCTACGGTTTCAGCCATGTGCCCAAGGATAACTGAATTCGAATCTCCACGGGAACGTCGTGCAGGTCCCGTGGTTATTTGCCCCTTGCCCTCTTCGGTCTAAGTGAGCTTGGAATTCTTCATTCAGATCGTCATGGAAAGGCCGAGGGCGGTCAGTAACCGCTGGCAGACCATAATATTCGCGCGATCGAGGGTTGAAATATCCAGACGAACATGCTTCGGCGTGATATCTTGATCCCAATGACCCGCCGGTACGCCCTGCTACTGTGTCTCAGCGCGCCGGGCGTGGCGCAAGTCCGCGCGACGCGGGTTCTAGGCCAGAGTCAACCGCGTCGCAAGGCGGCGCCTGTTCAAGATTCCCCGGTGCGATGGAATCCTCGCCCTGTCTTTGTCGGTGCGCCGGTCCTATTTAAGTCGAAGACTTTTTCCGGCCCTGCAACATGGCTCGGCAAAACGATCGAATTCCGGCCGGATGGTGATAACTTCTCGGCCCTCGCGGGGGTTAGCTTGGCCCAGACGCCCGGCAGCTATCCTCTGATTTTTGGCGGCGAAAGAGCCGAGGTCACAGTGACAGGCCACGCCTACCCGTCCTCCACGATTACGGTACCGCAGAAGTTTGTAGCGCCACCAAAAGAGATTCAGGCGCAGATCGACAAGGAAGTCGCGATCAAGCAAGAGGTTTTCGGATCTTCCGCGCCTGAGCGGCTCTGGCAAGGCCCTTTTGTCTCGCCAGCTAATACTCGCTACACGTCTTCATTCGGCTCGCGGCGGGTTTACAACGGCAAGACCCGCAGCGTGCACCAGGGTCTCGATTATTCGGCCGCCATCGGCACACAAGTCACGGCAGCGAATTCCGGTCGTGTCGTCATTGCACGACCAATGTACTTCGAAGGCGGTTTGGTCGTGATTGACCACGGGGAGTCCATCTTCACGTTGTACATGCATCTTTCTGAGTTTCTGGTCAAGGAGGGCGCCGCGGTTGACAAGGGTGCCACGATCGCGAAGACTGGATCGAGCGGCCGCGTCACCGGCCCGCATCTGCATTTTGGCGTGCGATGGCAGGGCTTGTACCTTGAACCATCGACACTGTTGAGTCTCTGGCACGGCGAAGCTGCCTGATCATCCCACAAGAAATTCACGCAATCGTCGCGCAGTCGGGACTGAGGATGGTCAAGGGCAGCCCGGTACGCCAAGTCCAGACTGGCAACTCGTATAACCAGCCGCTACAGCCAACGGAGGCCAGGTAACCAGCCCCGGCTTAGATAGTCGCTGAGGAGGAAGACGAGTAGAATTGCCAACCAGAACAAACCGGCGCCGGCGAACAGCTTGGTCATGGAGGTGGCCCGTCTGACGTCCATGAAGAACATGACCACCAGCGTTCCTTTAATGACAGCGATGGTCATCGCCGCGATAAAGTTGAACTCGCCAAGTTCGAGTTTGGAGACTGCCACGGTGGTGATCGTGAGCGCCAGAAGCGCGCAGAAC
>DATJEI010000140.1:0-4705 GCA_035496735.1 Bryobacteraceae bacterium
ACCTGATTTTCGTCCATGACGGCGCCGGCTATGAACAGTTGGTCGACCCGCGAGATTACACCAATCTCGACACCCGGCTGGATACTGGCGGAAAACAGGCGCGCGCGCCGCGACCCGGACAGCCGGAAGCGTGGCTTGAAGCGCGGGTGCGTGCCGACCTGGAATCGCTGGATGCAACGCTGCGCCAGCAGCCGGTTTACGGTCAAGTAGCGCAGTTCGCCGGCGGCGACCGTGGAATTATTGATCTGCTGGCCATAGACCGCGACGGCAGGCTCGCGGTAATCGAACTTAAGGTGGATCAGGACATCCACCTTCCGCTACAGGCCCTGGATTACTGGATGCGAGTCAAATGGCATCTGGATCGCGGCGAGATCGCCGAAAGTGCTCATTTCACTGGACTTCCGCTACTGATGGAAGTGCCTCGCCTGCTGCTGGTGGCACCGGCGCTGGAGTTCCATCCGGCCAACGAGGTTGTCCTGAGGTTTTTTTCGCCCGAAATCCCAGTGGAAAGGATCGGATTGGGAGTACAATGGAGACAGGAGCTCAAAGTCATGTTTCGGGCTTCCCTGAATACGTTTTCCGGCAAACCATGGCCCTCGCTGTCCTCCGCCAGATAAGGCAGGCTCTTGCAACCCTGAACCCGAGGGAGTTGCGTGACATGGCCGATCGCCCCTTGAGGGTAGGGCTCATAGCGCCGTCGGCCGACGCTTTGGGGCAGATGGAAACCTACTTCGCTCCCCGCCAATTTTCGGCGGAACGGCGGGTCCAAGCGGCCCAAATCCTGATCCGAGGCGGCGGCAAGAATTGCGACATCGAGATTTACGACTCATCGATCCTGCGGCCGGCGAATGCGTTTTCGTTCGATCCCGAGGCGCCCGAAAACTGTGTTCGGCGCATTTTGAAAGCCCGGGAGGATCTAATGCTCCCGCTGGCGCGCCGCCTCTATCCTTTCCGCAAACCGGCCGTTCATCGCTTGATTCGCACCATCGCCAAAGAAAACGCTCTATTCTGCCTGACGACGGCGCTTCCCGATGTGATCCCGAGCCTCGCTATGATCCCATGGGCCGCCGGTGAATTCGCCTCCGATACCGCTTTCCTCACCATGAATCAGATTCGTATGGCTTTCCTGGTGGCGGCAGCGAGCGACCGGCCGATCGGGTACCGGGAGCAACGTTCCGAAATCGCTTCCATCGTAGCGGGGGCGTTCGGCTGGCGCGCTTTGGCGCGGGAACTCGTCGGCAAGGTTCCGTTTGGAGGCGGTTTGATCCCCAAGGCCGGGATCGCCTACGCCGGCACTTTCGCGGTTGGTCTTTCGCTGGAACGCCTGTACCGCATGGGCTATGGATTCACGCGCGCGGAACGACACGCGGTCTACGAAGAAGCCTACGAGCATGGCAAACAAATTGCGAGTATGCTGCTGGCAAACTTCCGCCACAGCAAAGCTAGTTGAAACGCCATCTAATCAGGAAGCATCTACTTGAACTAAGAGGAGGGGATTCTCCATGCGATATTTGAGCGTGTTTCTATTACTGGCCAATTGCGTTATGGCCGACACTGTTTTCTTCCGCGACGGCCACACCGTCAAGGGCTCGTTTGTGGGTGGCGACGCGAGAACCATTCGGGTGGCGGTGGGCGATCGAGTTGAAACCATTCGGTTAGCAGATGTAGACCGAATCGCGTTTGGCGACGCCGAACAGGCTTACGCCCCGCCCGTGCTGCGAACCCCGCCCGAAGAACCCGCCTACCGGCCCGCGCCGGCGCCTCCTCCGCCGCCGCGCCGGGATGATTTTGGCGACCGGGGGGTGATTCCATCGGGCACCGTACTCACCATTCGCATGGTCGACAGCGTCGACTCCGAACGGGACTACGTCGGCCAGACCTTCCAGGCTTCGCTCGACGAACCGGTACTCGACCCGAGCGGACGCACCGTGGTGCCGCGTGGCGCCGATGTGGTGGTCAAGCTGGTCGACGACGTGCAATCCGGCAAGATTGAGGGCCGCACGGTGCTGACGCTGGATATCGTGTCATTGCGCATCAACGGCCGGGAAGTGGATGTGGACACGGCCGCGATAACCGAACAAAGTGGTTCGCGCACGGCGCGTAGCGGAAAGGTGATCGGCGGCACCGCGGCGCTGGGAGCGATTATCGGCGCCATTGCGGGCGGAGGCAAGGGCGCGGCCATCGGCGCCGGCGCGGGCGCCGGAGTGGGCACAGCCGCTCAAGTCGCCACCAAGGGCCAACGCGTGCGCATCCCCTCGGAGACGCGGTTGACGTTCACGTTACAGCAGCCCGTTCGTCTCTAAGCAATGTCGAGCGGACGTCGGTACTTCGCGGTGCGACGGGCACGGTGGACGCCTCGAGAACTTGAAAGTTTGGCGAAAAGGAAAAGGGCGAATTGCTTGGGGTGAAACTTGAGGTCATCGAGAAGTAACCAACGAGTAGCTTGTCCAGTTGTGGCCCGCGGGATGCCACAAGGATTCGGTTCGGGAGGCGGAGATCGGAGACGCCTCCTATTTTTGTCTTTGATCAGAGTGATTTTGTGCTTCCCCCGTTTTGGGCATCCCTTTTATGCTTCCATGGATAGGTGAGCGGAAAGCCATTCGACGAGCCGCGTATCGCCCTGAACCGTATCTACACCAAGCGTGGAGACGCGGGTGAAACCAGCCTGGTGGGCGGCCAGAGAGTTCCAAAGGATGCGCTGCGGATAGAAGCTTACGGCACCATCGACGAATTGAACGCATTTGTCGGGATGGCGGGGGTTTCCTGCGGTGAAGATTCCAGACTCGCCGCACTGGCAACCATCCTGCGCCGGGTGCAGCATGAGCTCTTTAATCTGGGCTCTATCCTCGCAACCCAGCCAGCCGATGTACATCCACAGCAGCCCCGGATCACAAGTGCCGAGACCGCGCAACTCGAGCGGGAAATCGATGCCATGAACGTCGATCTGGCGCCGCTCCGCAGTTTCGTGCTCCCGGGAGGAACCCGCCTGAACGCCGAACTTCACGTGACGCGGACCATTTGCCGGCGAGCGGAACGTTTGCTGGTAGCGTTGGCGCGCGAAGAATCAGTCCCGCCGGAGATCATCCCGTATCTTAATCGCCTGAGCGATGCGATGTTCGTCTGGAGCCGCTGGGTGAATCATGCATTGGGTGTACCGGAGGCGCTGTGGCAGCCGAATGAATCCTCGTCAGGTATGTGATTATGACTCTTATGAAGCCCCTCATCCTCTTCGCTCTATTCACATCGCTGTTGCCCGGGCAATCCTTGTCACCTAAATGGGAAGAACTCACTGCCGAGGACTTCGTGAAGGCGATCAAACAGGCAAATTACACCTGTGTGCTGCCATTCGGCATTCTTGAAAAGCATGGGCCTTCTGGTCCGATAGGCACGGACCTGATCGACGTACGCTACATCACGACGAAAGCGGTGCAAAAGGAATACGCGCTGGTATTTCCCGAATACTACGTGGGACAAATTTTTGAGGCCAGGCATCAGCCGGGCGCGATCGCCTATAGTTCCCAATTGCAGCTGCAGATGCTGCAGGAAACGGTATCGGAAATGGGCCGCAACGGGTGCCGCAAGATTTTGATTGCCAGCGGACATGGCGGGAACACCAATTTGATGAATTATTTTTTGCAGACTCAGTTGGATTCGCCCAAGGACTACGTGGTGTACGGGTTGAGCGCACTGGGCGGTGGGACGCAGTTGCCTCCGGCGGCGCAGCCTTCGAAGCCGGGAGTGGACGGCCACGCCGGGGAGATCGAAGCGGCCATGGTCATGGCTTCGCGTCCGGAACTGGTGCATCCGGAACGCGGAGGGGAACAGTCCGGCGCCAATCTCGCACGTCTCGATCTGCCGGCGGGTGTCTTTACGGCCATCAGTTGGTACTCAATGTATCCGAATCATTACGCCGGTGATGCGTCAGGCGCCACAGCGTCACGCGGGGCCGCGCTGGTGGAGGCCGCGGCGGATCGTATGGCTGCCGCGATTCGGTCGATCAAGGCGGACCAAGTGTCGCCGCGCCTGCAGAAGGAATTTTTCGACAAAATCACGCACCCGACCGACACCGCGCAATAAACCGGTATCATCCGGCGATGATTTGCCGCAGGGCTTCGCTTAGTTCCACAAAGCGGAATTGGAAACCGGCGCGCAGCGCAGCCTGCGGAATCGCGCGCTGGCCCCCCAGCAGTATCTGCGACATTTCGCCGAACAGAATCTTGAGAGCGAAGGCAGGCACCGGGAAGATGGCAGGGCGGTGCAACACCGCCGCCAGCTCGCGAGTGAAGACGGCATTGGTCACTGGATTCGGCGCGACGGCGTTCACGGGGCCGCGCAGGGCGGCATCGGTGATCGCGAACTCGATCAGGGAAACCAGATCGTCCAATGCGATCCAGGACATCCACTGGTTTCCGGCGCCCAAACGCCCCCCGACACCCAAGCGAAAGGGCAGCAGCATTTGCGCCAGCGCGCCGCCACCGCGTCCCAGCACAACGCCGATGCGCGGCGTGACCACGCGGACGCCGAACTGCTCGGCAGCGCGCGCCTCTTGCTCCCACCCGCGCGCCACTTGCCCAAGAAAATCGGAGGAAGGCGGCGAGTCTTCGGTCAGGATTTCGTCTCCGCGCGAGCCGTAGTAGCCGACAGCCGAAGCGCTCACCAGCACTGCGGGCGGATGCTTGCGAAGCCCGGCAACCAGGGAGCGGGT
>DATJEI010000141.1:0-11244 GCA_035496735.1 Bryobacteraceae bacterium
CTTCGCAGCCATGGTCGTGTTCGCAGCCGCGATTTTCTCCGGCCTGGTCGTGGCCCAGCGCCTGCGTCACATGGATCTCACCGCCGTACTGAAATCCAGGGAATGAGGAGGAACATGGCACGAACCGTCAAACGCATCGTCATGATTCTGGCCGCCGTGGCCGCGGCCATCCTCATTGCCCTGGCCTTCCGCCCTAAACCGGTTCAAGTCGAAACCGCGCGTGCCGTGAAAGGCCCGCTGCAAATCACCGTCGACGAAGATGGCGAAACGCGCGCGCACGACCGCTTTACCCTGGCCGCCCCTATCGCCGGCCGTCTCTCCCGCATCGAACTGCATGAAGGCGATGAGGTCGGTCCCGGCACCGTGATTGCCACCATCAGCCCCCTCCCGCTTGACGCCCGCGAAGCCGCCGAAATCCGCGCCCGCATCCAAGCTGCCGAAGCCCGCAAGCGGGAAGCCGAGCAGCAGTTAGCCCGCTGGGAAAACGATCACGCGCAAGCGCAGCGTGACCTCAACCGCGCCCGTGCCCTGGCCAAGGACCGCATCATCGCCCAGCAGGAATTGGAGCAAGCCGAAAGCAAGCAAGTCAGCACCACCAAGGAAACGGAAGCCGCCAAGTTCCGTGTCCAGTCCGCCACCGCCGATGTCGAGCGCGAAAAGGCCGGCCTCATTTCTTTAGAAGCGCAGCAAGACCAAGCCAGTAAGCTCGTCGCGATCCGCCCCGCCGCGCGCAGCCGCATTCTGCGCATCCTGGAGAAGAGCGAACGCGTGGTTCCGTATGGCACCCCCCTTGTCGTATTGAGCAATCCCAATAAAATCGAGATCGTCATCGACCTGCTCTCCACCGACGCCGTGAAGGTGAAACCCGGAGCCCCCGTTATCATCGAAAACTGGGGCGGCCCGAAACCGCTGCGCGCCCGCGTGCGCACCGTGGAGCCCTACGGCTTCACGAAGGTGTCCGCGCTGGGAATTGAAGAGCAACGAGCCAATGTCATCGCCGATTTTGTCGATTCCCCCGATGGCCTCGGCGACGGTTACCGCATCGACGCCCGCGTGGTGATCTGGGAAAGCCCCAGCGTCCTGAAGATCCCCGCCAGCGCCCTCTTCCGCGTGGGACAGGAATGGAACGCCTTCGTGATCGACAACGGCCGCGCTCGCCTCCTCCCCGTCGAAGTCGGCCACCGCAACGCCTCCGAAGCGGAAATCACCAAGGGTCTCACCGAAGGAGCGAAAGTCATCCTGCATCCAGCTAACGATCTCAAGGACGACGCCCGCGTGATTCCCCGTAACTGAGATTCAGCCACGAGTGCTGTCTTTACTAAATTCTCGCTTGGATCGGCGCGGGAGGCTCGTTTCCCTGGCGCGCATTATCGAACTCGACCTGGACCATTGCCGACCCTTTGGCGGAAGCGAATAGATCGATCAGTTCAGCCGGGATACATTGCACTTCGATATTATGAATGAAGATGCGGGACTCCTTATACACCCCGCCGGTTCCGCTTTCAAAGCTGGTCGAAATTGAATCGGTCCTCGGTGAGGCGATTCGCGGCAAGCCAGAGGTCTTGCGGCTTTCGCTAGCCTGCCTCCTGGCGCGGGGACATCTGCTGATCGAAGACGTGCCGGGTGTCGGCAAGACTACACTGGCACAGGCGCTGGCTCGCAGCGTCGATTCCAACTTCCACCGGCTCCAGTTTACGTCGGACATGCTGCCGAGCGACGTGCTGGGCGTCACTATCTACAACGCGCACAGCGAGGCCTTTGAATTCAAACCTGGACCTGTCTTCACGCACTTTCTGCTGGCCGATGAGATTAATCGCGCGACACCCAAGACGCAGTCGGCGCTGCTCGAAGCCATGAACGAAGGGCAGGTGACGATTGACGGGCACTCCTGGCCGCTGGCGCAGCCGTTCATGGTGATAGCCACGCAGAACCCGGTGGAGCATCACGGCACTTATCCGCTGCCGGAATCGCAGCTCGACCGGTTCCTGATGCGGATTCGCATCGGCTACCCCGACGAAGTCGCGGAGCGCGAGATTCTGCGGCACAGCGCGGAGCCGGGACTGGAAAAGATCCGCCCGGTGATTACGAGCGAAGACCTGCTGCACTTGCAGGAAACCGTGGGGCACGTTACTGTGGACGAGGCGCTGGTGGATTACATGCTGGCGATCGTCAGACACACCCGCGAGCATGACGCACTGGCCATGGGCGTGAGTCCGCGGGGCGCGCAGGCGCTGTTCCGGGCCTCGCAGGCGCTGGCGGCTGTCGACGGGCGCGACTATGTGACGCCCGACGACGTAAAGCGCATGGTGGTTCCGGTGTTTGCGCACCGGGTCCTCCTGGCAACCCGCGCCGCGGCGGGACAGCGCTGGGCCGGCGCCGCCGAGAAGGTGCTGGAAGAGATTCTGACGCTGGTGGACGTTCCACTTTAGCGAAAAACCAAAAATGAAGACAGCCATTATCGGCCTGCCCATGGTAGGCAAGACCAGTTTGTTTACGATCCTGACCGGCGTGCATGAGAATGCCGCCCGCATGGGCTCGCTCGAAGCTCGCGTAGGGATCACCAAGGTTCCCGACGCCCGCGTGGACGCGCTGGCGAAGTTGTACCAGCCGCCGAAGATCACATATGCAACCGTAGAGTATTTCGATTTCCCTTCCATTTCGAAGGAAGCTCTGCGCGATCCCAGCTATCTGGCAAGTCTGCGAGTCGCTGACGCGCTGGCGCACGTGCTGCGCGTATTCGAAAGCGATACAGTGCCGCACGAAAAAGGCTCGGTCGATCCCATACGCGACTTCGAGGACGTCGAAGTCGAACTGATGCTGAGCGATCTAGTGGTGGTGGAGAAGCGCATGGAGCGCGTGGACAAAGACCGCAAGAAGATCAAGAGCCCGGACCTGGATCAGGAGTTCGCGCTGCTGGAACGGCTCAAGACCGAACTCGAAGCCAACCGCCCGTTGCGCGGACTGGAGTACAGCGCGGAAGAAGAGAAGCGGATACGCGGTTTCCAATTTCTGTCGCAGAAGCCGATGTTGTGCGTGCTCAATCTGGGCGAGAAGGACGCGGGCCGGCTGCATGAGGTAGAAGAAGAATACCGTAAGGGGCCGTTCGCCGGGCGCAAGAACACCGCAGTCACGGCAATCTGCGGACAGATTGAAGCCGAACTCGCCGAACTCAAACCGGAAGAAGCTAAGGAGCTGCTGTCGAGTTACGGACTCAAAGAATCCGGCATGGAACGCCTCATCTCGGCCACCTATTCCTTGCTGGGACTGATGTCGTTCCTGACGGCCGGCGAAACGGAAGTTCGCGCGTGGACGATCCCCGTTCACAGCCGGGCCGTGAACGCAGCAGGCGCCATTCATAGCGATTTCGAGAAGAAGTTTATCCGCGCCGAAGTGGTCAACTGGCAGGCGCTAATCGATCATGACGGTTATCCCGGCGTCAAAGAAAAAGGGTTGCTGCGACTCGAAGGCAAAGAGTACATCGTCAAAGACGGCGATGTGCTAGTGATACGGCACTCATGAGCAAGCCGGACGCGAAGCACGCCCAAGCGAACCAGTCCCCGTGCCGCGTGTAGGGAGTCTGGTTGCTTGCGTAATCGTAAGGCAGCAGCCCGGCCGTCTGCACAAACGCAGGCATGCGCTGGACGACGCGGCCTGCCGGGTCGATGGCCGCGGTGACGCCGTCGTTGGTTGCGCGTAAGATCCAGCGCCGGTTTTCGGCGGCTCGCATGCGCACGATTTCCAGGTGCTGCTCATGTGCGGCGCTATGGCCGAAGTAGCCGTCGTTTGAAAGATTCACCAGCACTTCGGCGCCGCCGCGGACGAACTGCCGGACCAAGTCCGGAAATGCCGATTCGTAACAGATGAACGCACCCAATTTGTGTCCATCCAGCGGGAACACCACCACCCGCTCTCCCGGGACGAAGTCGCCGATTTCCTTTGTGATCCGGTTCACCCAACCGAACATCGGCGGAATAAATTCTCCAAACGGAACCAGGTTGATTTTGTCGTAGCGGTCGACGATCTTGCCCGAAGGGTCCATCATTGCCGCGGAATTGAGCGGCTCGCGCTGCGGCGTGAATCCTACCGCGCCGAACAGAAACGGAATGCCGGCGGTCTGCGCGATTCGTGCGGTGTAGTCGCGAAATTGGGCGTCGCTCACGTAAAATGGCGCGGGCACTTCGGGCCAAAGAATGAGGTCTGCGCCGGGGGCGCGCGAGAGCGATGCCAGTTTCTGTTCCGTATCGCGCACATTGTCTTCGGTCCATTGCATTTCTGTGTCGATATCGGGCTGCACCAGCAGGGCCCTCTTGGACCCTGCCGCTAGACCCGGCGCGCCGGGGAGTGCGATCAGCAATATTAAGCCCACGAGCCATAGCAACTCGCGCCGTGCTCTGCGGACAATCAGTAGCGCTACGGCGCAACTGAGCATCGCAAATACAAAAGACAATCCGTAGACGCCGGTGACGGGCGCGAGCCGCATGAGCCATGACATGTCGATTCCGGCGTTGCCCAGATCGAGCCATGCAAATCCGAAAAAGCCATGCGTGCGCTCGATGCCGGTCCACAGCGCAGCCACCGCGGGTATGGCCCACCAGTGCTGCATCAGAAGACCGGCCAGCGTGGCGAACGCCGCCATGTGCAATCCCTTATAGAGACCGAACAAGATAAATGTGCCCCATCCGCCCCACGGCCCCATGCCTCCGTGAACATCCATGACGAATTCTATCCAGGGGCAGACACCGCACCAGAAGACCACGCCGGCGGCCCATCCCAAAAGCCACCGGCGTTTCCAGGAAGGTTCGCGCGCGCAGGCGACCAGCAGGGGCGCGAGCGCAACCGGCGCCAGCCAGGTGAGATTAAAACCGGGGAACAAAAGGACCAGCAGCAAGGCGGAAACGAGCGCGAGAACCAGATTCACTAAAACGTCCGGCGAATAGCCGCATTACCCGGGAACCCCGCGCCCTGCAGGTCCGCGCGCATCTTATTCGCGGTGGTGTCGGTGACCGGCCCCACCAGCACGCGGAAGGTTCCGGGCTTCTCGTCGATCTCCGCCGCCATCGCCCGGAAGCTCTTTTTGCGCAGAACATCCACCATAATGTCGGCCTCGTGCTCGCTGGTGGCGGCCAGTTGCAGATACGTCTGTCCGGGGACTGGGTGGCTCCCGGCCGCCGCGCGCGGTTCCGCTCTCGTCTCTCGCCTGGGCGGTTCAGGCTCGCGCTCGGCCGCGGGCGCCGGCTGCTGGGGCGCAGTCTGCGTAGGAGTCGAGGAGACCGGCGCGGGGTCCGAAGCCCTCGCCGGCGCTTCCGCTACCGCCGGTCTGGTGTCGACGCCCGAAGCGGGAGTCACTTCAGCGGTCGCTGTGCCTGAATTGCGTCCGACGATGTAACCCATCGTGAAAAAAACGCCGAGCAGAATCACGACGATGAAGAACACGCTGAGCAGCTGGCGGTTGGCCAGGATCAACTCGAATTCGCCCTCTTCGTTTTTGGGCACGGCAAATTTCCTCCAGACATCCGCTCCTTCCGTTATACTAACGGATACCGTTCCGCGTGTGCCAGCGTCTCTCCTATCTATTCTGGTTCCACTCTTCAATGAAGAAGAATACATCGCGCCTCTCTTGAGCCGCGTGCTCGCCGCTCCGCTGCCGGAGGGTCTGGAGCGCGAGATCATCGTGGTGGACGACGGTTCCAGCGACGGCTCGGACCGCATCGTGGAAGAATTTGCCGCGCGTCATCCGGCGCTGGTGCGGCTGGTTCGTCACGGCCGGAATCGCGGCAAGGGCGCGGCCATCCGAACCGCGGTCGCCGAGGCGCGCGGCGAGTACTGCCTGATTCAGGACGCGGACCTCGAATACGATCCTCGCGAGTATGTGCACCTGCTGAAGCCCCTGCTGGACGGTCACGCGGACGCGGTCTATGGATCGCGCTTCATGATCGTGGCCGAGCGGCGCGTCATGTATTACTGGCACTCGCTGGCCAATCGCTTTATGACCGAGTTCTGCAACCTGGTGGCGGATCTGAATCTCACTGATATGGGCACCGGCTACAAGGCTTTTCGCACTGCGCTGCTCGCCGAGACTCCGCTGCGGTCGGAGGGCTTCGGGTTCGAACCGGAGATCACCATCAAGCTGGGACGCCGCGGCGCGCGCGTCTACGAAGTTCCTGTGAGCTACTACGGCCGCACTTATGAAGAGGGCAAGAAGATCCGCACCCGCGATGCGTTTGTGATTTTAGGAACCATTCTGCGCTTCTCTTTCACGGGCGATCTATATAAGGACCCCGGCGCGCGCACGCTGCACGCGCTCTCCGCGGCGCCACGATTCAACCGCTGGATGGCGGATACCATCCGTCCGCACGTTCGAGACCGGGTTCTAGAAATCGGCGCCGGAATCGGAAATCTGACGCGCGCCCTGGTGCGCGGACGGAAACGCTACGCCGCCACCGACATCAATCCGGAGCATCTGGCGCGTCTGAAGTCCCGCTTCGTTCACCGCATGAATCTGGAGGCGTACTTTTGCGATCTGACCCGCGCCCAGGATTTCCAGCCGTTCCTCGGCGATATGGACACGGTGATATGCCTCAACGTATTGGAGCACGTGGAGGACGATCGCGCGGGGCTGGCCAATATTTTTTCAGCGCTCAGTCCGGGCGGCCGGGCGATCGTGCTGGTGCCGGAAGGGCAAGGCGTCTTCGGGACCATCGACGAAGCCCTGGGCCACTTCCGCCGCTACTCGGAAGCGGAGCTCAAGAACAAAATGGAGCAGACCGGATTTCAGGTGGAACAGATCATCCGCTTCAACCGGGTTTCGCGGCCCGCGTGGTTCGTCAGCGGACGCATTCTGAAGCGCCGCAGCCTGGAGTGGAACCAGATGCGTCTCTACGACCGGTTCGTCTGGCTGTGGCGCCGGATCGACAAACTGTTACCGTGGCGTCCCACTTCCATCATCGCCATCGCGCGAAAACCTTAAGCCGATGTGGCTGGCGTAGCGGGGGTGGCTGGCGTAGCGGGGGTGGCTGGCGTGACCGGGACGGACGCAGCTTGCGCAGCTTTGAATTCCTTGAAGGCGGCGCGCGCGGCGTGAATCTGCTGCACGTGCTTTTCGGGATGCTCGGCGAATATACGGAGCAGATCCAGCAGAGTGACGGTTCCGCGCTTGCTGTGCTGGCCGGTGCGCGCGAAGGTTTCTTCCGGCAGATCCTTTAAAAGCTCGTAGTTCTCCGCCCGAGTCCGGCGGAAGGTATCGAGGGCGTGGGAAAGTTTCCTGGTGCTATAGTCCAGACGTTCCGCCCAGGCGTCTTGCTGGATGGCCGGCAATACCGGATTATCCTCGGCAATGACCTGCCGCAGCCGCATGGACAGAACTACTTCGGTGTCGGCGAGGTGGCACACGATGGTGCGCACGCCCCACTTACCCTCCGCTGGGCGGAAATCCAGCACTGGCCCAGCGGCGCCGGTGGTGGCCACGGCCACCAGTTCAGCTCCGCGCCGGAATCTCTCCAGCAGATCTGCCCGTTCGCTCATTTCAGGAAGTTACCTCTGGCCTCAATAGTAGTCGGCGCAAGACATGTAATAACCACACTGCTCGCAGTAGAGTTTGCATTTGCGCTCGGCCAGCCGCCGGCTGCAAACGGGACAGAAAAGCATGGGTTCGTGTTCACCGCGAGCGCGGGATTCCGCCGAAGGATCTTGCCGGGAGTTCTCGTTCACCGCTAAACCATTATAGAGCGATCTGTGTTGAGCGCAGCCGAAGCGAGACCAGAAGCGCCTTTGCCGCGCCGGGTATAATGAAGCCAGCTTGACCCCGAGGAGGCTCATGAAGCGAACCAGAGTGTTGATTTTTTTTGCGCTGGCGGCCTTGAGCGTGGCGCAGTCCAGGCGGGAAGCGGAGCGTCCTTTGAAGCAGCCCGTGCGCGGCGTGCATGGCGCGGTAGCCGCCGGCAGCGAGTGGGCGACCGAAGCCGGGATGCACACCTATTACAGGGGCGGCAACGCGGTGGACGTGGGCGTCGCCACCATGTTCGCGGGCTCCGTGACTGAACTCTCGCATTACGGCTTCGGCGGGGAAGCGTCCATTCTCATTCGAACGAAAGATGGCAAGGTGCACTCGATCGCGGGCCTCGGAACCATGCCGAAGATGGCTACCGCCGAGATGTTCCGCAACCGGCCGCTGCAGCCCTTTGAGGTCACCGAACGCGACCCGGGAGGGCTGAAAGGCATCATTCCCGGGGCCGGCCTGATGCCGGCGCTGGTCCCCGGCATGGTGGATGGCGCGCTGCTTGCGCTGCGCGAATACGGCAGCATGAGCTTCGAGCAAGTGATCGCGCCGGCGATCGATCTGGCCGACGGTTTCGCGCTGGACGACATGCGCGCGGCCTCCATCGCTTATAGCCAGCCGTTTTTCAACCTGTGGCCGACTTCGAAAGCCCACTTTCTGCCCAACGGCCGCCCGCTGCGGACGGGTGAAATCTTCCGCCAGCCGGATCTGGCGCGCACTCTGCGCGGGATGGTGGAGGCGGAGAAGAAGGCACTGGCCGGGGGCGCGACGCGCGAGGCTGCCATCGATAAGGTGCGCGACCATTTCTATCGCGGCGAAATCGCGCATAAAATCGACGCCTTCAGCAAGGCCAACGGCGGCCTGCTGCGCTATGAGGACCTGGCGGCATTCAAGCTTCAAGTAGAGGAACCCGTGTCCACTACCTTCAAAGGCTATCGCGTCTACAAGAACGGCTTCTGGAGCCAGGGGCCGGCGATGCTGGAAGCCCTCAACATCCTGGATGGTTACGAGGATCAGCCCGCTTTCAATTCGGCGGCTTATATTCACCGTGTGGTGGAAGCGCTGAAACTGGCCTATGCGGATCGTGACACGTATTACGGCGATCCCAAATTCAGTCACATCCCGGCCGATGTATTGCTTTCGAAAGAGTACGCCGCGGAGCGCCGCAAGCTGATCACCGACAAAGCGTCGCAGGAGTTCCTGCCGGGCGCCATTCACGGCAAACCGGGACATCATCCCTCCGAAGAAACCAGGGCGCATGTGTCCCTCGACCCAGTGCTGATGGCGCACGATACCACCTGCGTGGATGCCATCGACAAAGACGGGATGATGTTCTCCGCCACCCCCTCCGGCGCGTGGCTGCCGAGCGTAATCGCCGGCGATACCGGCATTCCGTTGAGCGTGCGCGCGCAAAGTTTCGTTCTGATTCCGGGCAGCCCGAATGAGCTGGGTCCCGGCAAAAGGCCGCGCGTGACATTGAGCCCTACGCTGGTGACATCGGCCGACGGCAAGCCGGTGGAGGTTCTTTCCACGCCCGGCGGCGACACGCAGGAGCAGGGTTTGCTACAGGTGATGTTCAACTCCCTCATCTTCCGGATGAACGCGGAGAATTCGATCGAGGCGCCGCGCTTTGGAACGCGACATCTGGTTTCAAGTTTCGACAACCACGCCTGGGAGCGGGGAGACTTGCAGCTCGATGATCGCATTCCGCCCGCGGTGGCAGCCGACCTCGCGGCGCGCGGGCACCATGTGAGCACGATGTCGCGCTATTCGAACGGTACCGCGCCGGTTTTGATCCGCGTGCTTAGCGGCGGGGCGATCGAGGCCGGCGCAGATCCGTACTACAACCGTTCGGCCCACGCCTGGTAGCGAGACGGGTGATCAGACGATGTGACGTTACCGCTTTTCGATCCGGCTCCGGGGTTCGATAAGGCTGCGCTAGCGGGACGCCTGCGCGCGCTGGCGTCGCAAAATATCTGGATCGGGACCAGTTCCTGGAAGTATCCCGGCTGGCTGGATCAGATTTATTCCCGCGACCGCTATACCACGCGCGGCAAGTTCTCCCAGAAGCGCTTTGAGGCGGAGTGTCTGGCGGAGTACGCCGAAACATTCCCCATCGTTTGTGGCGACTTCTCCTTCTATCAATTTCCCACGCCGGAATTCTGGCAGCGCCTGTTTGCGACTGCCCCGGGGGGACTGCGCTTCGCGTTAAAGGTCCCGGAAGAGGTCACGGCCGAGGTGTTTCCCAGGCACGCGCGCTACGGTCCACGGGCCGGCATGAAGAACCAATCCTTTCTGAACGCCGATGCGCTGGCCGCGGGTTTTCTGGAACCTCTAGCCCAATATCGCGACCGGATCGCCGCGCTGATCTTCGAGTTTGGGGCGCGGTCCACCACAGCGCGCGAATTCGTCGCCCGACTCGGACCATTTCTAGACGCCCTACCGCCGTCATTCCGGTATTCGGTCGAAGTGCGCAATCGAAGCTTCCTGATTCCGTTGTATTTCGATTGTCTCGCCGAGCGCAAAGTTGCCCACGCGTTCAATGCGTGGACAAAAATGCCTTCGCTCGCCGAACAGGTGGCCATTCCGGGAGCGTTTACCGCCGACTTTACAGTGGTGCG
This sequence comes from Bryobacteraceae bacterium, assembly GCA_035496735.1. GTDB lineage: Bacteria > Acidobacteriota > Terriglobia > Bryobacterales > Bryobacteraceae > Palsa-187. The sequence continues at coordinate 10,396 of DATJEI010000141.1, forward strand.
AGCGCTGCTCCGCGAGGGCCGCGCCTATGAGCAGGCGGTGGAACAACTCTCACCTTACGATCAGGTGCGGGATGAGAATCCCGAGGGACGCGAAGCGTTGCGCGCGCTGATCCGCCGCATGCGCGAGGAGCGCCGCGCCGCTCTGATCTTCGTCAACAACCGGTTTGAAGGCAACGCCCCCACTACCATTCAGGCCATCGCCGAGTGATCCCGCTCGAGCGAATCTTAGGCCACTACGCAAGTCCATTCGCCCCGCTCATCTTGAAACCCGGATAAAATCCGGCGCGGAGCCACGCGCTCAAACTCGGCTTTCAGATCGCCGATCACCACCTCGCTGATGTTCGCCACCACCACGTCGAACGCGCCGCTGCGCACTGCGTCGACACTACCTACGAAGAATGTGGACTCGCGCGCCGCCGTGGAGTCAATATCGCAAGCGACGACCGTCGCCGCTCCCAGCATCCTTGCGGCGATCGACAGGATTCCCGAGCCGGTGCCCACATCCAGCACGCGATCCCCAGGCCGGATGATCCGCTCCATGGCCTCCAGACACAGCCGCGTGCACGGATGCTGCCCGGTGCCGCACTGCATGCCGGGATTGATTTCGAGACGAAAGCGACCGGGGGGCGTGGGCTCCTTGCGCCACGGCGCCACTACGAAGAATTTTTCGCCCACGAGCAGCGGCGGCCAGGCATCTTCGGTATCCCGCACCCAGTCGCGGTCAGCAGCACGGATTGGACTGCCGAACCTTGCCGCAGCCGCGAAGTCCTCAAAGAACGCTTCCACGAATCCGTCGCCTTCGACAACTCCGGCCGTTCCCGCTTCCCATAATTCGGCGAGCAGCGTGTC
>DATJEI010000142.1:0-3103 GCA_035496735.1 Bryobacteraceae bacterium
GTCCAGCGTAGTGCACGCGGGAATCATGGCAGTCCAGGCGCTGACAAACCCGGACCAAATTGCACACCTTTGGGGCGATGTCCCGGTGCTGCTTGTTTTCGCTGTCGTCCTTGCGTTTCTGACGCCGCGAGGCACGGTCGCAACCACCATACCCGCAGACAAGAAGTAAATACTAAAGACAACGGAGGAAACATGATCGCTACCACGACCGCACTGGAAATAGACGGTTTGAAAACACGCCTGAAAGAAACCTGGATGGCTGGAGACTACGACCGCTTCTCGCGTTACATGGAGCAAGGCGCACGCATTTTTTACGAACAACTGGATATTCCCCCTGGATGCCAGCTGCTCGATGTGGCTTGCGGCTCGGGTCAGGTTGCGCTATGGGCAGCACGGGATGGCGTGAATGTTACCGGCGTAGACATCGCGCCGAACCTGATACAACGCGCGCAGGCCCGTGCCAAGGCGGAAGGTCTCAACGCCCGTTTCATGGAAGGCGATGCCGAGGCGCTCCCATTTGAGGACGCCAGCTTCGACGTCGTAACCAGCCTGGTCGGAGCCATGTTCGCCCCACGGCCGGAACTCGTGGCTCGCGAGCTGCTGCGAGTGTGCAGCCCCGGAGGGACTATCGCCATGGGAAATTGGACGCGCGAAGGGTTCGTGGGACAAATGTTCAAAACCTTCGCCAAGTTCATCGCTCCCTCGGGCATGCCAGCTCCGGTGCTGTGGGGCGATGAGACGGGCCATGGGGTCTCGGATCTTAAGATGACGCGACGCCACTATAACTTTACCTATCCGTTCCCGCCCGCTGAAGTGGTGGAGTTCTTCCGTCAGTGCTATGGGCCTACCAATCGTGCGTTCGGATCGTTGGATGAAACTTCCGCGCGCCGGCTCCGTGAAGAACTCGAAGCATTGTGGTCCACGCACAATCGCGCGGACGAAGAGTTGACTGAAGTTCAGGCCGAGTACCTGGAAGTTATCGCAACTCGCGCCTGATAAGTGGCTCGGGTGGCAAGTTCCACGCCGGAACGCTGGAGTGAAGCCTGGCGGCCGAGAAGGGGTTCACGGAAGTGACGAACGATGCAGGATCAATCTTTCACAAGGAGGAAAAACATGGATCGCTACTTGATCGAAACACCCCACACAGCCTCGGAATGCCTTGATTTGATCAAGCTGATCAACGCACAAGGTTATCTCTGGAATTTTGACTGGGGATGCGAAGCCGGCATCCACAGCGGATGGGCCGTCATTGACGCGGAAAACGACGCACAGGCTCGGCTGGCGGTTCCACCTTTGGTGCGCAATCGGGCACGCATCATTAAGCTGAACAAGTTCGACGCTACAACCATCAAAAATTACGAGAAACAACGGGTGGCCCTGCTAGGTCTGGCGGCAGGTTGAGTAATTGTGAGCGTGATCACAGACATCCTGACTTGCAGCGTACATAATCCGGGCCCATCTGGGGATGGTCATCTCGTGAGACACACGCGAATCATCGTCACCCATTACGGCGGACCCGACACGCTGCAGGTGGTTGAAGAAGAATGTTCCGAGCCGAAGCCGGGTGATGTGCGGGTGAAGGTGCTAGCCGCGGGCGTGAGCTTGCCTGACGTCCTGGCGCGCGAGGGCGTGCATCCGGAAACACCGCGTGTGCCCTATACGCCCGGTTGGGACCTGGTCGGCATCGTAGATCAGATCGGCGAAGGCGTCTCCAGTTTCGAACTGGGCCAGACGGTCGCGGCCATGCCGATCAGCGGCTGTTACGCACAATATGTTTGCTTGTCGCAAAGCAAGTTCATTCCCGTTCCCGCAGGACTGGACCCTGCAGAAGCCGTCGCGCTCGTCCTGAACTACATCACCGCCTACCAGATGCTGCATCATTCGGCGAAGGTAAAGCCGGGGCAGCGTGTGCTGATTCACGGCGCCTCAGGCGGTGTCGGTACTGCGTTCCTGCAACTGGGGCGGCTCGCCGGCGTCGAAATGTACGGAACGTGTTCGACGCAGGCGGCGGAGGTAGTTAAGGAACTGGGCGCTACCCCCATCGACTACCGCAATTCTGACTTCGTCCAGGAAATCCACCGTCTGACCGGTGACGGTGTCGATGCTGTTTTCGACGGCATCGGTGGTGACAATCTATGGCGTTCGCGCGAAGCTCTCCGCGAAGGAGGCCGTGTGGTGGTCTACGGGTTCCAGGCCAAGCTGCACCAAGGAAGGATGGCTTCGGGAGCGCCGAGCGGGCGGCACCCGCTTCGCGAATCCGCGATCTTGGGGTGGTACATCCTCCGGAACTGGTTTCTGCCGGGCCGCAAGAGCATGGTGCCTTACAGTATCCAGTGGTTGATGCGGCTGAAACCCGCGTGGTTCCGTCACGACCTGCTCACACTGTTCGATCTACTGCAGCAGGAGAAGATCAAGCCGCTGATCGCAGAACGGTTGCCTCTCTGCCAAGCCCGGCATGCACACGAATTACTGGGAAGTGGAGGGGTGATCGGTAAGATCGTGCTCATGCCCGTCGGGTCATAGATTGAGTCAGGATCGCTGGCATGACTGAGATCAGGGGCGCGCCGTCCGCTGCAGGCCGTTGATTACGCCGCTGTTTTTGCCTGGCATCCCGGCGCAAGGCGCAGAGAGAAACCCCTTGGAACTCCTGGAACCGAATTATATTAATACAGGAAAATGGGAAGGTTGCGGTCAGAAAGGCCTATTTTCGCAGCTCTTTATCGGGCCGCCCGGGCGCGGTCTGCCAGAACCGACCGATTTTCAAAACCACCGCTTCCGTTTGAAATAAAAGAGCACGACCGCGATCGACAGGGCCATGAGCGCGCTGGCATACCACGCGCCGTGCGGGTTGTTGCTCCCGGGCAAATGCAAGTTCATTCCGAAAAAGCACGCAATCACCACCAGCGGTACGGCCAAGGTGCCGTAGATGGTGAGGATTTTCATCACCTCGTTAGTGCGATTCGCCACCGCGGAGAGATAGATATCGAGTGACCCGGTGAGCAGGTCACGCTGACTTTCCACCAATTCCACGGCGCGCACCAGGTGGTCGTAAACGTCCAACTTCCCACTCGCCGACCAACTGGACGGAATGAGTCAATCACAT
>DATJEI010000143.1:0-9307 GCA_035496735.1 Bryobacteraceae bacterium
CAGCGCCTCGGCCGCTTCTGCCACACTCACTCGCCCGGCCACCGCATTCTCAATCACTACGATTCTTTGTAACTGCTTTTGACTCAAGTCCACCCTCAAGTTTCGGGGGTGATACTTTCCCTGAACAGTTAGGGGGTGACATGATCGCTGAACAACTACAGCCAAGGAGCGCCAGCCAAGGAGCACCCTTGACACCGGCGGTGGGTATGGGGAACATCGTTATGGAGCAATCCGTTCGATGACCAAGCGCTTGTTAACACTGGCGGGATTCTGCCTGGCGATGATAGCCGCAAACTATCTATACCTGCGGGCGGAGGAAGTGCAGAAAGCGAAGCCGGCAGTGCGGTCGCGAGGGATCGCCCGGCAAGCGCAGTCCGTCGAGCCTGCACCGCCGGACACGTTGGCGGCGAAGGCGGTGATTAATAAATACTGCGTCACGTGTCACAACGGAAAACTGAAAACCGCGGGACTCCTGCTCGATACTCTTGACGTCCAGCACGTCGGCGATCATGCGGAATTGTGGGAGAAAGTGGCGCGCAAGTTGCGCACGGGCGAGATGCCGCCGCCTGGAGTGCCGCGCCCGGATAAAGCCACTTACGCGGAGGCAACCGCGCAACTGGAGACGGCACTTGACGCCGCCTCCGCTGCCCATCCCAACCCGGGGCGCGTCGCGGTGCATCGGTTGAATCGCGCGGAGTACACCGCTGCCATTCGGGACTTGCTGGGATTAGAGGTCGACGGGCGAGCGCTGCTCTCGGCCGACGACGCGGATCAGGAAGGCTTCGACAACGTCGCGAGTGTCCTGTCGGTCTCGCCGGTGCTGCTGGAGAACTACCTGTCCGCCGCGCGTACGATCAGCCGCCTGGCGGTTGGCGACCCCACTCTGCATCCAGTGGTGGACACATTCAAGTTTTCAAAGTTGCTGTTTCAGGATGACCAGATGAGCGACGACCTGCCCTTTGGATCGCAGGGCGGCGCGCTGATTCGCTACCACTTCCCGCTGGATGCCGAGTACACCATCAAAGTTCTGTTGCGCCGGGAAGAGTACGATTACATCGTCGGAATTGGCGAGCCGCATCAGATCGAAATTCGGCTGGATGGCGTCCGCGTCAAGCGCTTCACGGTGGGGGGAGAGGCCAAGGGCTATACCAACCCCGAGAGTTTTGCCGGGAATACCCAGGGAGGCCCTGAGTTTGAGGTCTACATGCACACGGCCGATGCGGGCCTCGAAGTGCGTATTCCGGTCAAAGCCGGTGAGCATGAAGTTGGGGTATCGTTCGTCAGCCGGCACTGGGAGCCGGAAGGCATACTGCAACCGCCGGAGACTGGTTTTGGCCGCACCACCAATGAGTATTATCACGGCAACCCCGCGGTGGAGTTTGTTCTTATCGGCGGTCCCTACGGCAAGGGCGCGCCCGGCGACTCGCTAAGCCGCCGCAAGATTTTTGTCTGTAGTCCGAAAGACGCCGCGTCCGAGGAGCCATGCGCGCGTAAGATCTTATCGACGCTGGCCACGCGCGCCTACCGCCGGCCGGTTACTGACGAAGATGTTCAGACGCTGATGAGCTTCTACCGCGCGGGCCGGGCGGACCAGAGTTTCGACAATGGTATCCAGCAAGGTATCGAACGTATTCTGGCGGCGCCGAGCTTCTTATTCCGCGTTGAGCGTGTGCCGGCCAACCTGCCGGCCGGATCGACTTATCGGCTGAGCGATCTCGATCTGGCATCGCGATTGTCGTTCTTCCTCTGGAGCAGCATTCCGGACGACGATCTTCTCAATGCCGCCGTTCGCGGAAAACTGAAAGATCCGAAGGTCCTGGAGCAACAAGTGCGGCGTATGCTGCGCGACCCTCGTTCGAGAGCTCTCGTGGACGGATTCGCCAACCGCTGGCTGGAGTTGAGCAAGCTTCCCGGGGTGGTTCCGGACTCCGACCTATATAAGGAGTTCGACGAGAACCTGCGCGACGCCATGGCGAAGGAGACGCAGATCTTCATTGCCAGGCAAATGCAAGAGGATCGCAGTGTAACGGAATTATTGACCGCAGATTACACGTTCGTGAATGAACGGCTGGCGACGCACTATGGGATTCCGAATATTTACGGGGACCGTTTTCGAAAAGTGACATTTACCGACGGCATACGCGGAGGGCTGCTTGGCCAGGCCAGCATACTGGCGGTGACATCCTATCCCAATCGGACATCCGTTACGATCCGCGGCAGATGGATGCTGGCGAATCTATTGGGATCTCCGCCGCCTCCTCCACCGCCTGACGTGCCGGCGCTCAAGGATGCGGGAATGGACGGTGCGCCGCGGGCGCTGCGCGAACGCATGGAGATGCATCGCAAGAACGCGGTTTGCGCTTCCTGCCATCAGCGGATGGACCCGCTAGGGTTCGCGCTGGAAAATTTTGATGCGCTCGGAAAATGGCGCACGGAAAGCGACGGCGCGCCGATTGATGCCTCCGCATCGTTGCCCGACGGGACCCGATTCAACGGAGTTGCCGGTTTGCGCGCGCTCCTGGGGAGCCATAAGGAAGACTTCGTGCGCACGCTCACCGGGAAACTGATGGCGTACGCGGTGGGCCGTGGCATCGAATACACAGATTTGCCCTCTATCCGAAAAATCGCCCGCGATGCGGCGCAAAACGACTACCGCTGGTCGTCGATCGTGTTGGGGATCGTCAACAGCCCGTCCTTTAGCATGGGCATCGTGGGGAGCCCGCGCGAGCAGCCCGCGAGTCTGGCCCAAGCCAGGGCAAGCGAAATGAGGAGGTTTGGAAAATGATTGTCTTCAAGAAAGCGATTCCGCGCCGCGCGGTTTTGCGCGGTATTGGAGCGACGCTCGCGCTGCCGCTGCTGGACAGCATGGTGCCGGCTTTCTCCGCTTTGGCCGCGACACCTGCCAAGCCCATCAACCGCTTCGGCGTGGTGTATGTGCCCAACGGCATGATCATGCAGAACTACTTGCCTGCGACCGAAGGCCCCGCTTACGAACTCACTCCCACGCTGAGCGCGCTAGGGCCATTCCGGGATCAGGTCCAGGTTCTAAGCGGCTTGAATTGTATTCCGACGCCGGGACGGCCGGGCGGAGCGCATGCGAAAGCTTCCACGCGATTTTTGACGGACATCTCGCCGCCCACCAGCGAGACCTGGCTCGATGCCGGCATATCCATGGATCAGATCCTCGCGCAGGAGACCGGCAAGCACACGCAGTTGGCATCGCTCGAACTGGCTATTGAATCGGGCGAGACGGCGGGCGCCTGCGACACTGGCTACGCCTGTCCCTACACCAATACCATCTGCTGGAAAAGCGCCAACACCCCGTTACCGACGCAGAACAATCCGCGCCTGGTTTTCGAGCGCCTGTTCGGCGATAGCACCAGCACGGATCCGAAAGAGCGGTTGAGCCGGATGCGGCAGCAGCAGAGCGTCCTCGATTCCGTGACTCAAGAAGTCGCGCGTCTGGGCGGAGCGCTCCCGCAAAGCGACCGGACCAAGCTAACCGAGTACCTGGATGCCATCCGCGGCGTCGAGCGGCGCATCCAGATCGCGGAAGAACAAGGCAACCAGCAAGTGCCGCTCATCAATCACCCGGTGGGAATCCCGGCCGATTGGGAAACGCACGTCAAGCTGATGTTTGACTTGCAGGTGCTGGCGTACCAGACGGATCTCACCCGCGTCATCACCATGATGCTGGGCCACGAGCACAGCGGCATGACCTATCCGCAGATCGGCGTGCCCGATGCGCATCACCCGATTTCGCACCACCAGCGGGAACCCGAAAAACTCGCCAAGGTGTCCAAAATCAATGCGTATCACGTGAAAATGTTTGCGTACTTGCTGGAGAAACTGCGGGCCACGCCCGACGGAGACGGCACGCTGCTGGATCACATGACTTTGATTTATGGCGCCGGTATCGCCGACAGCAACAGCCATGCCCCGGTTAACATTCCTATCGTTTTGGCCGGTGGCGGCGCGGGCAATCTCAAGGGTGGACGCCACACCCACTTCAAAGATATGCCGCTGGCGAACCTGCACCTGACCCTGCTGGATCAGTTGGGAGTGCATATCGATAAGATCGGCGACAGTAGCGGAAGGGTCGATCCTCAGACGCTGTCCTTGAGTTAGAGAAGATGCGATTCCTTTTCCAGAGCGTGGCTTGCAGGTGCTTATGGATCTGCTGTCTGGCAGCGGTTACGTGCAGCCTGTGTCTCGCGGCTCCCAGTGACTTGCGGCTGATACAGGCTGTGAAAAGTCAAGACGTCGAATCGGTGCGGGTCTTGCTGAAGCAGCGCGTCGATGTGAATGCGGCGCAAGGCGACGGCTCGACCGCGCTGCATTGGGCCGCCGACCTCGACAATCTCACGATTGCCGATGGGCTGCTTCGGGCCGGGGCGCGAGCCAGTGCCGCCAATGACCTGGGAGCTACGCCGCTTTATCTGGCCTGCCGGAACCGGAGCGCGGCGATGGTCGACCGGTTACTCGCGGCCGGGGCGGATGCGAATGCCAAACTGCTCGACGGTGAGACTGTACTGATGACCTGCGCGCGCACCGGGGAGCCCAAAACGGTGAAGGCGCTTTTGGTTCATGGCGCCGATGCGAAGGCTAAGGAGCCGGAGCACGATCAAACGGCGCTGATGTGGGCAGCCGCGCAGAACCATCCGGAAGCGGTCGCCATGCTCATTGAATTCGGCGCGGATGTTCGCGCCCGCTCCCGTATCTACTCCCAAACCGTGGTCGGCGAGCAAACGCAACGGGCGGGCAGGGAAGAGCTCAACTACAACGTACTGCGGGGAGGCATGACGCCGTTACTCTTCGCGGCGCGGAACGGCGACGCGGAATCCGCGAGACTCCTGCTGGCGGCGGGTGCGGACGCCAACGATTCGCTGCCTGACGGCACGAGTGCCTTGGTGCTGGCGGCCCACAGCGGGCAGGGAAAGGTTGCCACCGCGCTGCTCGAGAAAGGCGCGGATCCCAATGCCATGGGCAGCGGCTATACCGCGATGCACGCCGCAGTGCTCCGGAGCGATGTAAGTTTGGTGAAAGCGTTGCTGGCCCATGGTGCGGACCCAAATATACGGATGACAAAGGGCACTCCGGTGCGGCGCGACACCACGGATTACAATCTCTTGGCCCCGCTGATCGGCTCGACTCCCTATCTGCTGGCGGCGAAATTTCTGGAACCGGAGATCATGCGCGCGCTGGTAGCTGGCGGCGCAGACCCGAAAATCACAATGCCGAATGGTGCTACACCGCTCATGCTCGCTGCGGGCATGGGTTCGAGCTTCGAAGAGAGCCGCCGCGGCATCAATGTGATCGATTTCGGAAAAGTAGAGCCGGAGAGTCAGGTTCTGGAGGCCGTGAAAACCGCAGTCGACTTGAGCGGCGACGTCAATGCCGCCAACCAGGCCGGCGATACCGCGCTGCATGCCGCGGCATCCTGGGGACACGCTACGGTAGTGCAGTTTCTCGCGGATCACGGAGCCGAGATAAACGCGAAAAACAAGAGCGGTCTTACGCCCCTGGCCGCCCTGTCGGCTCCCGCGAAAAGAAAGTACCAACTCACGGTTGCCGCCGGTGGCGGGGATTCAGGCAGCGAGGATCCTGCCCAACTCGCGCGCCTGCGGACGGCGGCGTTGCTGCGCAAATTGGGGGCCACTGAGTAAACGGCGCATTGGGGTTGCGCGGCTGCCACTTTCACCCTTAAGCCAGACGGCCCGCGCGCCGCCCGGATGCGTACGCACTTAACTCTTTGCTCGGCTTCACAGGCTGTGGTAGCTTTAGGCCCTGGAGGTGTGGAAATGCCATATCAGCGGCGGTTGGTCTTGTTCGCATTGCTCGCGACGGGCGCGCATGCGCAATGGTTGAACTATCCCACGCCAGGAACGCCGCGCACGCGCGACGGCAAACCTAACCTCTCCGCACCTGTGCCGCGCGCCCTCGATGGCAAGCCGGATCTTTCCGGAGTCTGGATGCACGAAACCACTACGGTGGCGGAAGTGAAGCGGATCTTCGGCAACGCCTTCGATGCCGATATTCAACTGGCTCCGCCGGGAATGGAGATCGGCACGCAACATAAGTACGCTTTTAATATTTTCGCGGACTTCAAACCCCAAGAAGTGCCCCTGCGGCCCGAAGCCGCGGAAGCTCTCCGCAAGCAAGCGGCCGCCCGTCAATCAGGCGCCAGTGTTTGCACGGGCGCGATCGGCATTCCTCTCGCCGGTCTCCTCTCTGAACCGATCAAGATCGTGCAGGCGCCAAAGCTGACGATGCTCTTGTATGAGGTCGACAACTTGCATCGTCAAATCTTCACCGACGGGCGGGAGCTTCCGAAGGAGATTAACTTGCCGGCATACTTGGGTTACTCGGTTGGGCATTGGGAGCGCGACACCTTTGTGGTCGAAACCGCCGGCTTCAACGACAAGACCAGATTCGATATGATGGGCCACCCACATAGCGAAGCCCTGCACGTGACCGAGCGCTTCCGCCGCACCGATTTCGGACATATGGAGGTCGAAATGACCTTTGACGATCCGGAGACATACACCAAACCTTTTACCGTCAAGGTCCCTCACCGCCTTCTGGCCGACGCCGACATTTTCGAAATGTACTGCAACGAAAACGAGAAGGACCGCGTTCATCTGGGAAAGTAACGGGGCAAGCTATCGCGCGCGGCTTAGCCGGCGGTGATACAGGTGCTTTGCGACAGCGGCGCAGGGTTGTATCATGGGCAGCTATGAGAATCATCGGCGTGTTGTGGTTGGTTGCAGCCGCGGTGTGCGCGGGACAACCTGTTCTGAAGAATCCATTCGCGAATGACCCTCGCGCGGCCGAAGAAGGCCGCATCGCTTTTCGCGGGAGCTGCGCCCTGTGCCATGGGATCCACGCGGAGGGGGGGCGGGGTCCGGATCTTACGCTGGGGACATACTCGGTGGGCGACACCGACGCGGACTTATATAAGGTCATTTCCGGCGGCGCGGCCGGTACCGAGATGCCGGCCTTCGGCGCTAACTTCGAGAGCGATGATCTGTGGCGGCTGGTGACCTACCTGCGATCGCTGGCGGGCAAGGGCAAAGCGGCCGCGACCGGGGATCGCCAGGCCGGAAGCGATTTGTTTTGGAACAAGGGAAAATGCGGGCAATGTCACATGATCGGCGGCAAGGGAGGAAGGCTGGGGCCGGATCTGACTTCCGTGGGCCGAAAGCGCAGCCTGGCCTATCTGAAGGAATCGATCATCGACCCGAATGCCGACATCACGCCGGGCTATAACACGATCACGGTGGTTACCAAGGATGGCAAGACGATTGTCGGTGTCCAACGCGGCTTCGACGATTTTTCGGCGCAGTTGATGGACCCGGCTGAAAACTTCCGCTCCTTTGAGAGGAGCGACGTGACTTCGGTAAAGCGGGAAATTCGTTCTCTGATGCCAGCCAGCTATCGAAACTCATTCAGCGAGAAAGAACTGAACGACCTGCTGGCATATATGCAGAGTCTACGCGGATCGAGGGAGGACGGAAAATGAAAAAGTGGCTAGTGATACTTGCGACCATGGGCGCGCTGGGCGCCGCCGATATAACGCAGGACAAGCTGCGTCAATCGCAGAGCGACGACGCCAACTGGCTGATGTATGGGAAGAATTATGCCGGGTGGCGTTATAGCGCGCTGCGCCAGATCAATACTGCGACCGTCAAAGATCTGACGCCGCAATGGATCTTCCAGAGCGGAACGCTAGGGAAGCTCGAAAGCACCCCGCTGGTCTACGACGGAATGATGTATGCAACGGGTCCGACCAATCACGCCTATGGATTGGATCTGGCCACCGGGCGGCCGGTGTGGCACTACGCCAAGCCGTTGCCTCCGGGAGTCAGCATCTGTTGCGGCCAGGTGAATCGCGGTTTTGCGGCGCTCGGCAACAAGCTCTTTAAAGTGAATCTCGAATCCAAGCTGGTGGCGTTGGACGCCAAGACCGGGAATCTTCTGTGGGAAACCGAGATCGATGACATCAAGAAAGGGTATAGCGCCACGGTTGCGCCGCTGATCGTGAAAAATCTGGTGGTGGTGGGGATCGCCGGCGCGGAGTATGGCATCCGCGGCTTCATCGATGCCTACGACGCCGATACCGGCAAGCGCGCGTGGCGATTCTGGACGGTACCCGAACCGGGCGAGCCGGGCGGCGATAGCTGGGCTTCAGGCGCGGACGCCTGGAAGCGCGGCGGCGGCTCCACGTGGGTCACGGGGACCTACGATCCTGAGCTGAATCTGATTTACTGGGGAACCGGAAATCCGGGACCCGACTGGAATGGCGATGTCAGGCCTGGCGATAACCTTTACACTTGCAGCATTGTAGCTCTGGATGCTGACACGGGAAAGTTGAAGTGGCATTTCCAGATGACTCCGCACGACCTGCACGACTGGGATTCGATCAGCGATCCGGTGCTGGTCGACCTGACGGTGAAGGGGCAAAAAGTGAAGGCGGTGATTCAGGCGAATCGCAATGGCTTTTTCTATGCGCTGGATCGTGCCAGCGGCAAGCTCATTGTGGCCAAGCCCTATACCAAAGTGACTTGGGCCGACGCGATCCGGCCCGACGGACGGCCAAACTTGATTTCCGGCCAGGACCCGACCGAAGAGGGAAACAAGGCGTGTCCGGGCGCGGGCGGCGGTCATAACTGGCAAGCGAGCGCGTACAGTCCGCAGACAAGTTGGTATTATTTCCCGACTACGGAAGGTTGTCAAACTTATTACAAAACCGCGCAAGAGTATCGCGAAGGGTTCCTCTACACGGGGAGCACGGGAACTCCGATCGCGCTCGATCCAACCACCGGCGCGATACAGGCCGTCGATCCGGCAACCGGCGAAACCAAATGGAAATTTGAAATGGTGAGCCCTCCTTCGAGTGGCCTGCTGGCGACTGCCGGAGGATTGATCTTCAGCGGCAACCGGGAAGGCTACTTCATGGCGCTGGATGCGCGAACCGGGAAACCACTGTGGAAGTTTCGGACCGGCGGAGTGGTGATCGCGCCACCGATCACATATCTGCTCAACGGAAAGCAATATGTGGCGGTCGCGGCAGGGGATTCTCTGATCACATTCGCATTGCGGTGAGTTGATCCATCATCGAATCGATCCGCGACCGGGCTATGAAACATGATAGAGCGAGTGGCGTAGCATCGCGTAGTATCTTCAGCGGGCAGCGTGTTAAAGTGAAAGGAATCAAGCCTGCCGAGAGTTTCCCCGGTCGTCTAATGGTAGGACAGCGGCCTTTGGAGCCGTGAATCGTGGTTCGAATCCATGCCGGGGAGCCACT
>DATJEI010000144.1:0-20691 GCA_035496735.1 Bryobacteraceae bacterium
CAAAGGCGCGGACCGTTACCTGGTGCCCACGTATGAGCGCGAGGCCATTCGTCCGCATGTCCTGGGCAAGTTCCGTGATCTACTGGAGGCCACCGCCCAGAGCCCGGCTATGTTGTTTTTCTTGGACAACTGGGAGAGCGTAGGTCCCGATACATCACCGCGGCGCGGAAACGCCCAACGGCCAGCTCGCGGCCTGAACGAAAACTACGCGCGCGAGTTGATGGAGTTGCACACCTTGGGAATCGAGGGCGGGTACACCCAACAAGATGTCACGGAAGTTGCGCGCTGCTTTACGGGCTGGACCATTCGGCCGCCGCGACAAGGCGGGGATTTCTTCTACAACGACCGCGTGCACGATAAAGGCGAGAAGACCGTTCTAGGGGTGACGATACCGGCTGGTGGCGGCCGGGATGACGCGGAGAAGGTGCTGGATATTCTGTCCCGGCATCCTGCGACGGCGCATTTTATCTCGAAGAAGCTGGCTCAGCGGTTTGTGGCGGACGATCCGCCGCCAAAGCTGATCGACAAAATGGCCAAGACCTTCCGCGACAAGGACGGCGACATCCGCGAAGTGATGAAGACCATGCTGAAGTCGAATGAATTTTTCTCGCAGGCCTCTTACCGCGCTAAAGTGAAAACCCCGTTTGAGATGATCGTGAGTGCGGTGCGCGCCACTGGAGCGCAGGTCGACTTCGCGTTCCCGCTGGCGAGACAGATCGCGGACCTGGGACAGCCGCTCTATCGGAAACTCGAACCCACCGGTTACTCGGACGCCAACAGCGAATGGATAAATTCGGCGGCCTTGCTGGCGCGCATGAATTTCGCGCTGTCCCTGGCGCAGAACAAAATTCCTGGCTCTAAAGTGGACACCTCGCGATTTGGCGGCAATCTCGCCGATGTCGCGCGCCAGTTGCTGTTCACCAACGCCCAGCCGGAAACCTTGGCGGCCATCGAAAGGCAGCCCCGGCAGACGCCAGGCTCCGCGAACGCTCCAGTGGTGGGATTGCTGTTGGGCTCGCCCGATTTCCAGAGGAGATAAGCATGACCACTCGACGGCTGTTCCTCAAAAGCTCCGGACTGGCTATATTCGGAATCGGCACAGCGCCCATGTGGCTGGCGCGCGCGGCGGATGGCTCGAGTCCGCGCAAGAAGGTTCTGGTCGCAGTGTTCCAGCGCGGCGCAGTAGACGGATTGAACGTGGTGGTCCCCTTCGGCGAAAAGAACTACTACGCGCTGCGCCCGACCATCGCCGTCCCTGCGCCGAAGGCCAGCGCGGAGTCGGCAATAGACCTTGACGGCTTCTTCGGCCTACATCCGGCGCTCGCGCCTCTTAAGCCCATTTACGATGCCAACAAATTAGCCATCGTCCACGCAGTGGGTTCGCCCGATCCCACACGCTCCCACTTCGACGCGCAGGACTACATGGAATCGGGCACGCCGGGACGCAAGTCCACCGCCGGCGGCTGGCTGAATCGAGCGCTGCCGCCGGCGACGGACGTTCGCACGTCGCCGGTGCGTGCAGTGAGCCTGGGGCCGTCGCTATCGAAGACGCTGCGTGGGCACAATCAAGCCGTCGCCATCAACAATCTGAACCAATTCAAGGTGGCTGATTCAGATGGAGCAGCACCCTTCGAAAGCATGTATTCGTCTACGCTCGATAAAATGCTGAGTGGCACAGGGCAGGAGACCTTCGACGCGGTGAAGCTGATGCAGTCGATCCAGGCCAACCCCTACACGCCGGCGGGCGGCGCCACGTATCCCGGCGGACGCCTGGGCCAATCCTTGATGCAGATTGCACGCCTGATCAAGGCGGACGTGGGCCTCGAAGTGGCATTCACCGATATTGGCGGGTGGGACACGCACGTCAACGAAGTGGGGCAGACTCCGGGGGCCGGACAACTGGCATACTTGCTGCGAAATTTCGGCCAGGCGCTCGCGGCGTTCCATCAGGACCTGGGTGACCGCATGGAAGACGTGGCTGTGGTCACCATGAGCGAGTTCGGGCGCACGGCCCGCGAGAACGGCAACCGCGGCACGGATCACGGGCACGCCAACGTGATGTTCGCCTTCGGCGGCGCGATCCGCGGCGGTAAAGTCTATGGCGAGTGGCCCGGCTTGGCGCCGGAGCAGCTTTACCAGAATCGCGACCTTTCGCTCACCACCGATTTCCGCGACGTTCTAGCCGAGCTGGTGGCCAAGCACCTGGGAAACGGCAATCTTGCGGGCGTGTTTCCGGAATACACTCAACCGAAGTTCCGCGGATTAATCGGGGCGTGAGCGGGCTGTAAGGACCGCGTGGGCGGTCATGCTCCGCGCACGGTACGGAAGTTGCGCACGTTCTAGTACTTGGCACCTGTGTGGCCCCCTATGTAACCCTAATCTCCCAAAAAATACCACTCACACTGTATAGGTTTGTTGAGTTGGCTGCAATATACTTCTCTTAATTCCCCGTTACGACACGACGAACGCCAAGGTCGCTCTTCTTCAGACTGTGGCGTTCGTCTCCTCCTCTTGTATGTCCGCTTGTATGTCCGCAGCGGGCTCTTCCTAACATCGCTCGATGGTGCGTCTCATGATCGGCGGAATCCGGCCTCATTGCCTAAGCTGGAGCGGCTGGGTGCGGGGCGTGGTAGTCGCGGCGGCCGCGAGAAGCACGATTTTATTCCTCAAGAATGCGAACTTCCTGCCGGTCTCATCGATCACATTCACCTGCGAAATATATTGTCCGGGCGGCAACTTGGCCAATGGAATCTGGAACGTGAACTGTGCCACACCGGGCCGGGATGTGGACAGTTTATTGAGCCGCAGGGGACGCGATGTGTATGCCGTCTGCCCGCCCAGCAGCAACGTGAAGTTTGCCTGCAGGTCGGGGATTTTTCGGTCTGGTTCCATGGCGGGATCGTAGACTTCGCCATACACGTACAGGGTTTGGTCACCGCGGAAAACCCGGGTGATGCTGGGCACCGTTTTCTGACCGTTCTCGACTAACGGGTGCGCGGCCAGAAGCTTCTTGTTGCTGTCGGCGTTGCCCACCGCCGATGCAACCGGTTCTTTCTGATTACTCAGGACCACCGAACTTACGCGCAGCCCTTTCGCCGCGCTTAAGTCGGGGACGGTGAACTTGGTCTCAAACGTGCCCATTTTGCCAGTTAAATTCTCGCGTGCGAGGAAGCGCAGGCCGTAGGTTCCGGGAGCGAGGGTCAGCACCGAATCGTATTGCAGGTAGCGGCGTCCGATCTTTTCGGCGTCGGTGTCGTTCAATTTCACGGTGATGTTATCGCGCACGCCACCCACCAGCTTTCCGGAGGCATCGCGCACCTGGCCAATAAAATCGAAATCCACGGTTTGCTTGGCGCCCTTCTTGGTCAGACCCACGGCCGAGCCGGGAATCTTCACGGAGATCGGAACCGAGTAACGCTCTTTCGCCACCCGGAAGTAATCCACTTCTAGCGCTAGTGGAAGTTCGCTCACCGGATCGCCCAGCGTCAACGCCTCTTCCAGTTGCCGCTCCTTATCCGACGAGTTGAAGTTCTTGAATTGCTTTCCCGCGTAATAGCCGGTGCGGTAATCCAGCTTTGCGGATATGTTCTTATCGAGAAGATTCACTTTAATGCGCCGGAATTTACCATCCGCCGCTTCATTCTTGCTGTAGTAGCCGATGATGTAGTAGCTGCCGATATCTTCCTGCGCCTGACGGATGCCCATGCTCAGATCGTTGGTATCGAGCATCGCCTTTCCTCCGGTGTCGGAAGCCAGCGTGACCAGCGTCTCCTGCGTGTCTTGAAAACTCGCGCGATTCCCAGCCTGCTTGCTGCCGGTGATCATCCCGCTGCCTCGCGGCGAGGCCGTCGATGCATCTCCTCCGGGCGGCAGCGCGGCCAAGCCCCGCGCATCCACCGGATAGAAGGATACGTTGGCGCGCACGGCGGCATTCACGGTGGCCTTGATCTGGGACTGATTCTCTACCCCGGTCTTGCTGATGCCGCTTGAGAAATACACCAACGCCTTCTTTTCCGGGAAAATGCTCAACTTCCTGGCGGCGTCCTCCAGTGCGCTTAGCTTGCGGTCAGTGTTGAAGATGTTGAACTCGGTCTCGTCGGCGGTGAAACTTCCGCTGTCGTCGCCTTCATCGGCCGTCGTATCGGCAGCATCCGCCAAGTCGCTGCCTTCGCCTAGATTGAGTTTGCGCAGGGTCTCGATCAGCAGCGGGCGATTATCGGTCCACTCCTGGACCACTTTGATCGCAGTCGAATAAGTCATGATTTCAACCAGGTCCGAGCTGGTCATTTGCGATTGCAGAAATTTGATGGCAGCCTCCTGCGCGCGCAACTGCTCGGGAGGGTCCATCGAAGTCATATCAAAAAACAAACACAACAGCCGGCGGTCCTGAAACCGGATCGGATTGCCGGGTGTGGGCGCGACCACCGCTTTCCCTGCCGGCACGCCCGCGTTTCTCTCTTCGAGAGTGGGCCTCGCGGTGTTGGCGAAGGATAACGGCGCCAGCGGCTCGCCCGCTAATTCTTGGAATTCGAAAACGCGAATCTCCTGGCGAACGCCATCTTCGAGAATCTCGACATCCTCTTTCTTGAGATTCGTGATCGGCCGGCCGGCCTTGTCTTTCGCGCTCAGATTGACGATCACCAGTTTGCTTTCGGTCCGAAACGTCGGGGTTTGAGCGAAAAGCGTGATCGCGATCAGCGGCAGAAGTTTTTTCATGTCAAAACCTCAATCGCAGCGTAGCCGTGACCTGCCGCATTTGGCCGGCGCTGGTAATCAAGCCGAATTGGCTGGAGTTGACCACAGTAATAAGGCCCAAGGGATTTACATGATTCAGCGCATTGTACGCATCGATGCGGAATTCGAGACGCCGCCGCTCGGAGTGCAGGTTGATGCTGCGGGCGAGCGACAGATTGAGGGCGAACGTTCCCGGACCCGTAATCGTATTGCGGCCGGCCGTGCCGAACTGTCCCGCCGCAGGGACTGCGAACGCCGCCGGATTGAAATAGCCTGAGCCTGAATTCACGGACAGACCTGTGGCGTCGGCACGCAGCGGCGCTATAGAAGCAGTACCAGCCAGGTTTCCAGTGACCAACGCGGTCAGGGGGGCGCCGGATTGCGCTGTGATGCTGCCGGATATGGTCCAGTCCTTCAGCGCCTTGGCGATCCACGCCGGATGCGATAGAAACCCGTTGGTGGCGTCCACCGGCGAAGCCAGTACCCAGTTCAGCCCCAGCACTTGGCGATGATCAAACGAAGACAGGGCCTTCTCCGCGCTTTGGTCGTAGAAATTCTGCGCCAGCGCGGCGTCATCGATCGCCTTGGAATAGGTGTAAAGAAGATTCGTGGAAATTCCGCGCTGGAAGCGCCGCGTGAGCCGCAGCTGCAAAGCTTCGTAGGTGGCGTTTCCCACCGGCTGATCGAAAATGAAATTCCCGGCGTTGGCGATGGGCAGGCGCTGCTCGGCGGTGAGCGCGGACCCGAGCGGCGCTTGGTTTGGCGCTTGCTGAACATCCATATTGGTAGTCTTTGACCCCGAGTAAACGACTTCGCCCACCAATCTGCCGGGCAGGTCGCGCTGCACCGATAAATTCCAGGATTGAATGTACGTGTCGTTGTAATTCAAGGCCACGCCGAAAGTGTTGGTGATGGTTTTGCCCGCCGGGACCGCCAGCAGCCCATTCGAGAGCGTCAGCACATTCGCGCTGCTGGTGGTGATGTAATTGGTAACCGCAAACGGCGCTTGCCCCGCCAGGCTCGACTGGAACCGGTTGTACTGATTGGGTGTGTAGTAAATGCCGTAGCCGGCGCGAACGACGATCTTGCTGCGCGCGCCCGGCTTCCATGCAATGCCGATGCGCGGCCCGAAGTCGTTGCGATCGGGACGGATCAAGGCCGCGGGATAGACCACCCCGCTCAAGGGCCCCGTCTGTCCGGGAGTGACGGGAGCCACCGCCGTGAAACCCGGCGCAATATCGAGGTTGGCGATGTGTCCATACTTTTCTTGCCAGGGAGTGAAGTATTCGTAGCGGACTCCAAGATTCAGCGTGAAATTGCTGGCCGCGCGCCAGTCGTCCATGACGAAAGCATTGTAGAGATTGCTGCGGAAGTAGGAGCTCAGGACGCCTGCGGCGCCGTGACTGATGGAACTCGTTTCCGGCAGACCCAGCAGAAAATCCGCGAAATCGTTGCCGGTATTCGCCACCGGTAGCCCGTTGACGTATTGCGCCGTGGCGAGGCCTGCGAACCCGAAAGCCCCGCGGCCGTTGGCGTCGCCAATGGCGTTGTTCAGGTAGTGGGTGTAGGCGCCGCCGAAGCTCCAGTTATGAGCGCCGCGATGGAGCTGCAACGCATCGCTCGCGCCATAGTTCCAGGTAGCGGTCTTCGACCAGTTGCTGCCCGACAGCCCTGATAAATTCGCAAAGCTCAAGTTGGGCGGGCCGAAATTGCGCGGATCGGCTGAGGCTCCGTCAATTGCAATCTGGGATGTAACATTGTCCGTGAAAAACGGCACGCCCGTCGTGGTATTGCGATTGAAGGACAGCCGCAGGACATTGAAGCTGCGGTTTCCAAACCGGTGCCTCCAGTTGATGTTGGTGTTGATTCCCTGGCCGTCCGTCGCGTTGCAGCAGCCGTACGGTTCGAATGTCTGCGAGTTGCGCTCCTGCAAGTTAAACGCGACGGCAAGCGTATTTTGTTGCGTGAGGTTGGTATTCACACGGGCGTTGAGATTCTGCGTATTGCTGGGATTCGACGCGATCAAACGGTAGTTTCGCGTAAGGCCGGGCTGATTGGGCAAAGGAACATATTGCAGCATCTGTTGCGCCAGCGGGCTGATACAATTCGCCGGAATCCTATTACCGGAGAGAGTGGGACAAGCGCCGGATTGGGGCATATACAATTGCACGCCGGGAATCGCCGCGAAGTTCCCCAAGCGTTCCGCCGCGGTAGGAACCGTGTACGACTGGTCCACTCCATTGCGCAGCCTTGTGCCGTTGTAGTTGATAAACCAGAACACCTTGTCAGCGCGGAACAGCTTGGGGATGAACAACGGCCCGCCTGCGCTGAACCCGAAATAGTTTTGGCCGTAGGCGGCTTTGGGCTCAGGCAGCCCATTGACCGAAAAGGGCCGGGCATTGAGCGCCGAATTGCCGATTCGATAAAACAGGGAACCGGTGATACGGTTGTTGTTGGGACGTCGGTTCCCGATGAAAGCCGGATTACCGCTCCGGTCGCGAGGCCCTCCGCCTCCCCCACGCCCCCCGCCGAATCCGCCTCCGCGACCGCCAAAGCCGCCGCCGCCGAACCCGCCACCTCCGAATCCGCCACGTCCGCCAAAGCTACCCGGACCGCCACCAGGACCGGCACGGCCGCCGGGTGCAGCACCAGCCTGCAAGCCGCCCGCTCCAGGTCCCTCGGCCGGATTGCCGCCTGGCGGCGCACCGAATCCACCTGGTCCGCCTAAGCCGCCCAATCCGCCGAAGTCCTGCCGCAGATCGCCCGCCTGAGTCTGCAGGCCCTGGCTGAGGCTGCCGTTCACCAGGAACGATTCATTCGATCCGTCCACCGGCACTTGGGGAATTTCCGGAGGCGAACCCGCTGCGGCACTGGGAAGCGTTGCCGTCGTTTCGGTCTCGACAACCTCTTCCTGAGTCCGGGCGCCGGGACGAATGCGCTCGCGCAGTTGCAGCGTGAAATCGACCTTGGTCGCGTTAGCGCCGATCTGCACCTCTTTACGCGCATGCTCGAAGCCGAACATGTCGACTTCGACGATCCATGACCCCGGCGTCATGCGGTCAAAATGAAAAGTTCCGCTATCATCGGTCAGGGTCATCAGGATGCGATCGCCCTGCGTCGCCTTGACCGTGGCGCCTTGAATCACCTGGCCTTCGGACTTCACCACGCCGCTCTGGGCCAAACACGTGGAGCTAAGGATAGCGAATGCGATCGTCGCGATCGGCAAATTGCGCACAATACGAGTCATGTCCTCATCGTTATGGTGGCCGTTCCGGTTCTCAGGTTACAGGCTCCCCTGCAGCCATCGCCCAACCAGCATCGGCCGAACAAAATAATCTGAAGAAACGTAAAAGATAGTGCGTCCCATACTATCGCGAGTGGCAAAACGGGCGCGAGTGAATGCAAAGCGGGGCGAGCGAGCAAATTCAAAACAGACGGAGGAACGGCTCACATGAATCGAATGGGACTGGGACGGCTGATACTGACAGGTGTTCTGCTCATGCAATCGGTGCTGGGCTTCGCACTGGACTGGAGCGGGAACCATCTGCTGAATCCTCTATGGCATCCGCATGCCCGCTTCCACGGCGCACTGCTGTTGTTTCTGCTCACCGGAGTCTCCCTGATGGGGATCTGGCTCCTGTGGCGGCAATCGAAAGAGCCGGAGATCGCGATCGTGGTTGCCGCGATCATCTCCCTGTCGTTTTGGACGCCCTTCTTCTACATTACGTTTCTTCTGCCCGGCGCGACGCTATGGGCCGGTGATCCTGCCAGGGTTCCGCATCTGGGCGGCTCCGTCTTCTATCCCAATGTCGCTGTGGCCGGCTTATTTCTGGCGCTCACCGCCGCGGCCTGCCTACTCTACGCCGGCACCCGTTCCTCCGCCTCTAAGCAGCCGTCGCTGCGCTGAGTTCGTGGCCCTTGGCTTGAGTGACGGTGCTGTGCTATCAAAGTAGCTAAGCAGTAATAATCCCCGTCTCAGTCGCTAAGGAGCGCTCCCATGGAGCCCGCAAACCGTAAGTTAATCCGTCCCTCATTCAATGAAGCGAAGGCCGAAATCAAAGGCCAGCGGCCGCAACCGCGGGGCGGCCCCAAGCGGACCTCGCCGCCGGAACAGACTAACGCAGAAAACTTTTACTATCTGAAGCAAATGCAGTCGAAGACGCCGATGTCGATCGTCCTCCGCGATGGCGAAATCCTCAAGGGTGTGATCGAGTGGTACGACAAGGACTGCCTGAAGGTAAACCGCGAAGGCGCACCCAACCTGTTGGTGTTCAAATCCAATATCAAGTACATGCATAAGGCCTAGCAGCGCCTTCCCGTCGTAGTGAGATTCTGAGCATGAGTGGCATGCAAGGAAGAGTTGTTGTTCTCACCGGCGGGACCTCGGGAATCGGCGAGGCTGCGGCGGTCAAACTGGCCAAGATGGGCGCTCGGTTGGTGTTGGTGGCGCGCGACGCAAGCCGGGCCGAAGCAACGCTCAAGCGTCTTCAGAAAGTGTCGCCGGGGGCCGCCGGGCACACTACGCACATTGCGAATCTCTCGCTGGTTGCTGAGACTCGGCGGGTGGGGCACGAAATCGCTGCGGCTGAGCCGCGCATCGACGTGCTGATCAACAACGCTGGCCTCATCTGCGCCCGGCGTCAAGTGACCCCCGAAGGGCATGAGCTGACATTCGCCACAAATCACTTGGCGTATTTTGTGCTGACGCATGGACTGCTCCCGCGTTTGCTCGCCTCCGCCCCCGCGCGCATCGTCAATACGGCCTCCGAGGTCCACCGCGGTGCGACGCTCCACTTCGGCGACCTGCAAACCCGGCACGGGTACAGCGGCTTCGGCGCCTACGCGAAATCCAAGCTCGCGAACGTTCTCTTTACAAACGAACTAGCGAGGCGCCTATCCGGCAGCGGCGTCACCGCCAATAGCCTGCATCCCGGTTTGGTCGCCAGCCGTTTCGGGCTGCCTCGGGAGGGGAAAGGAGGAGATCCGTCCTCTGCCAGATTTCTGTCAGCCCACGGGATCCCGCCCGAGGAAGGCGCCGAAACCATCGTCTACCTGGCGTCGGAAGCGGCTGCGGCGAAGGCGAGTGGACAGTATTTCAACCAATGCCGTGCCGTCACGCCGTCCAAGGAGGCGCAGGACCGGGCTATGGCTGAGAAGCTATGGGAGGAATCGGAGCGGCTGGGGGGATCGAATTCTGAATGAGGGAGTAAGGCTGGGCGGGCCCAGAAAGACCCGCCCGAAAGGTTCAACTACTTCTTCTCGTCGCCTTCCTTCTTCTTCTTCTTCTTTTTCTTCTCTTCCTTCTTGGGCGCGTCCTGCGCGAACGAAGTCACCGCGGCACCCGTCAGGAACGTGAAGGCAAGGGCTAAAATACCGAATCTTTTCATGTGTGAAAACTCCTCGGTTCCCAATATACCCGAAACCCCGGATTTTGTATCGCATATTGTTGTATCTAAACCATTAAAGTTAATTCACATGGTTAAATTTAGTTCACATTATACGAGCCCAGAGCGGTCCTCAGCACATCCGCAAAGTTAGCGCCGCTTTCTGACCACACTTGGCGGCTTTCGATATCCAGCACCCCCTCCAAGTCGCTCACCAGATGCAGCAGGCTCTTCAGGTTCGACTGGCCCATCCGCAAGCTACCGGCGACGCCGGCTTGGGGCAAAAATAACGCGTCCAGGCCGAACTCGATGCGCAGGTGATCGCCGTGCTCGGTCTCAAACTCCGGGCCGTAACAGGCCAGCGTCAGGGGCGCGGGGCGGAGCTTCCAATCGCCGTCGTACTGCCATAGATCCCAGAAGGTATCGATTTCGCAGGCGCAATCCGAGTGCAGGAAGTCACGCATGGCCTCGACCATGTCATCCACCGCCGTTACCACTGGAAATTCACGCTCGAACACCGGCGGTTCCACCAGCTGAATCGCATAGATGCGCAACGCCGGGCCACGCTTGGCGAGCTTTGAAAACGGGAACACGCCCAGTAGCTTTCCGAACTGATCCCGTATTTGGGCTTCGCCGGTTTCCCGCAACCGGCAAGAAAAATATAGACGTTCAGGCACGCTGTGATTGTAACCTGGAAGCAGTGATAACCGATCTGGTGCAGATCAAGCGGCTGGGCGAGAAGAAGCGAGATGAAAACGGCCGCTTTCGCAAGTATATGAAGTCGCGGGTGTTCGTTGAACGCCAGTTTCGCAAGGCGGCCGAAGAGGTCACCGATGCAATCGATTGCCGGAAGTGCGCCGAATGCTGCCGGGTTACCGAGGTTCCCCTAGCGGAGCGAGACATCCAGAAGCTGGCCCATTTTCTGAGTCTTTCCGAAAAGGCGTTCCTAGACCAACACACGGCTCGCGACGAGGACGACGCCATAATCCTCCGCCGCAACGCGCAAGGCTGCGAGTTTCTGGATGGGAACGACTGCACGGTCTACGAGGCACGCCCCGGCAACTGTGAACGTTTCCCGCATTTGCTGAAGGGCAGCGGGTCGCTCGAAAGCAGAATGTGGGCGCTGGTGGATCGCGCCACCTACTGCCCCATTGTCTATAACTGGATGGAAAAAGTAAAAGCGCTTACCAAGTTTCGACCGGCCAGCGGAGGCTAACTGTCTCCGCTGGCCGCCCGGTTTTGGCGCGCTGCCGGGTGGCCTGGTCCTTTCGGCCCGCTCCGCTCAATCGAGACTTTCGCCTCGCCGCTGCATTGGGTCCCAAGCTCGCAGGTTTCCCTTATCGCCCAGAGCCCAGCACTCCATCCGCAGACGCGCTTGCGAGCCGTTTTACTGCTTCGGTGGTCCGCCGCCACGCCGCATTCCGGGGCCGAATCCACCGCCCATCAGCATGCCGATGGCATTACCCACTTTGGTCTGCTGATCGGGACTAAGAGCCGCGTAAATCTGAGCCGCAGCTTTCGAATGAATGACGTCCAACTGCTGCTGCAGCGGCGAAATCTGCTGATGCAGCGATTCGATCTGGGCGCTGTCGTTGGCCTTGATCGCGGCCAGCAAGCTGGTGCGCAATGGCTTCAACTGGTCACGGATCGCCGATGACTGAACCTGGGCGTCCGCCAAAATCGTGTGCACCTGACCTTGCTGCGTGGCGTTCAGGCTCAGGGACCTGGTCAACATATTTTCGAAACGCTGACCCCGGTCGCGCATGCCGGCCGGCGGCTGCGCCAGCAGCGCCGCGCCCAGCATCAGCGTAATCGCCGTGATCACAAAAACGAGACGTGGTTTCATTTCCTCACTTTGCTCCTCGATCTCTTAGACGCTTCCGCCGGGGTGGAAGATTACATGGACTAGACATCTTTGGACATCTTCTCAATCGCCGTTTCCAACCGCTGCAGATTTTTGAGAACGCCTTCAAACAGATCCCCCACCCGGTCGAAACGAGCCAGCGCGTTCCCGAGGTGAAATTGTTCGGGACGCAGGCGGGACGTCACCTCATCCCAAGCCAGCGGCGTGGCAACCGGAGCGCCCGGGTACGCGCGCAGCACATACGGGGCGGAAATCGTTTTGCCCTGCGCGATCTGCTGCCAATCGAAATAGACTTTGCCTTTTTCACGGCGCGATACGGTGCGCGGCGTGGTGAAGAGGTCGGGCCGCTCAGCAGCGCCTAACGTGGACAATGCCTCGGCGAAGGTGCGGACTTGAGCGTAGGTGTAGCGCGGTTCTAAGGGTACGAAGATGTGCATGCCGTCGCCTCCGGTGGTCTTGGGGAAGCTCCGCAGTTCGATGCGCTCCAGGCGGCTGCGCACCCACAAGGCCGCTTCGACGATCTTGTCGTAGCTGCATTCGTGGGGGTCGAGATCGATCAAAACATAGTCGGCGTGTTCCAGCGATCCCACGCGGCTCATCCAGGGATTGTGGTCAATGCATCCCAGGTTCACCAGGAACAGCAGTGTGGCGCGGTCGCCGCCGACTGCGTAGTCGATGCCTTCGGCGACGGCGGTGGGGAGCCACTTCGGGAAGCTGTCGGCCACCTGCTTCTGAAAGAAGAACGGCTTTTCGATGCCGTTGGGATAGCGTTTGAGGGAAAGCGGCCGGCCCTTCAAATGCGGCAGTAGCAGCGGCGCCACTGCGTCGTAGTAGTTCAGCAGATCGCGTTTGCGATAGCCATCTTTCGGGTAAAACAACTTGTCGAGATTGGTGAACTTCAAGCGATGATTGCCGATGGTGAGCGTGGCCTCCTTGAGATCGGAAGACAACAGCGCGGCGTGCGCGCGTGCCGGCGGAGGGTCCAGGTCCTCGCGCAACCCCAAAAACACCGGCGCTCGGAGACGGCCTTCTTCAGTCCAGTTGGCGAATCTAACTTCGCAGATCAATTCCGGTTTGGTCCAAACCACATTGCGCGGCAGGCCGCGCGCCGGCT
Source organism: Bryobacteraceae bacterium (assembly GCA_035496735.1). Taxonomy (GTDB): domain Bacteria; phylum Acidobacteriota; class Terriglobia; order Bryobacterales; family Bryobacteraceae; genus Palsa-187. The sequence continues at coordinate 13,097 of DATJEI010000144.1, forward strand.
CCAGCGGCGATTCCTTCGTCACCAGGGGCGTGAGTTTGGCGAACAGGGTCTTCACCATCGTCGCGTCGAAACCCGTGCCCACATTGCCAGCCCATGTAAGCTTGCCGCCGGGGGCTCGCGTGCCCAATACCAGTGCGCCCAAGCCGTGGCGTTCGCCTTGGGTATAGCCGCATATTACGAAATCCTCCGCATGGACTACCTTCCATTTCACCCAATCGCAGGAACGTCGTGATTCGTAGCGGCTGTGCGCACGCTTGCCGATGATTCCTTCCAGGCCCTGCTGCTTCACCGCGGCCAAAAGCTCCGTGGGGTTGGCGTCGAAGTGCTCGGAATAACGGATGACGTCGTCCGGCTTCAAAATCTTTTTCAAGAGTTTCTTTCGCTCGATCAGCGGTTCGCCGCGCAGGTCGCTGCCGTCCAGGTACAGCAGGTCGAAGGCGAAGAACACCACAGGATGGCTGCGCGCCAGCCGGGCGATGGCGCTCGCTTCGGCCACGTTGATGCGCCGCTGCAACAGTTCAAAACTCGGCCGGCCCTGCGGGTCGAGCGCGGCGATCTCCCCGTCGATAATGGCCTGCTGGGCGCGCACTTGATGCGGCAGGATCGAAAGCTCTGGGTACTGCTTGTCGATTGCATTGCCATTGCGCGAGAGCATGCGCAGCTTGCCGGATTCGATAAAACAAATCGCCCGGACGCCGTCCCACTTAATTTCGTAAACCCAGTCGCCGCTGGCTGGTGGCCCGCCTTTGCCGAGTTCGGCCAGCATGGGGGTGATGATCTTCGGCATGTCAGAGTGGAGCTGAGCGGCGGCCGGAGCCGGATCGGCGTCAAGTCCCCGAGCAATTTCTTCCTGCGTCCGTCCGGTGAGAACACTCTCCGCATGATCTTCGGGGTCCCAGCCAGGGCGCGCAGCCGCATCCTTCTTTTTGATCAGCAGCCACTCGTTGCCCTTGCCGCGCTTCATTCGAACGATGGCAAACTCGCCCGTCAATTTCTCACCGGCCAAGCGGAACTTGAAATCGCCGCGAGCGAGCTGTTCCTCCGCGGTGGCGTCTCCCAGCAGCTCGTAGGTGCCGCGATCCCACAGCATCACGCTCCCGCCGCCGTAGTTGCCCTTGGGAATCACGCCCTCGAACTTGCCGTATTCGAGCGGATGGTCTTCCACCATCATGGCCAAGCGCTTCTGCTCGGGATCGAGTGTCGGCCCCTTGGGAACCGCCCAGGACTTCAGCGCTCCGCCGACTTCCAGCCGAAAATCGTAATGCAAATGCGAAGCGTGGTGGCGTTGGACACAAAATTGCAACTCCGAATGGGAGGTGCTGGCGTGCGGCGGCTTGCCGGGAGCAGGCTCAGGCGTGCGGTCAAAACGGCGCTTCTCGACGTACTTTTTTAAGCTCATGCCGCCGATACAAAACTACAGGGTAATGTTTGAGGTATAGTGAGAACTCGCGAGGTATAAGCAATGGCTTCCACAGTTTGGAAAGGGCACCTCACATTCGGACTGGTCTCGTTCCCGGTTAAATTGTACAGTGCCGCGCGTAGCGAGAGTATCAGCTTCAATCAGCTTCACAAAACCGATGGCTCCCGGGTGCGGCAGGTTTTGTACTGCGCCGCCGAGGATAAACCCATTCCACGCACGGAGATCGTCAAGGGCTACGAGTACGAAAAGGACCGCTACGTGGTCATCGAGGACGAGGAAATCAAGAAAGTAGCGCCGCAAACCGCGAAAGTAATGGAGATCCAGGAGTTCGTCAAGGCGGACGCCGTCGATCCGATTTATCTCGAAACTTCGTATTACATGGCGCCCGACGAAGCCGGCGAGAAGCCTTATGCCCTGTTGTTCGACGCACTCAAAAAGTCCGGCTACATGGGCATTGCCAAGGTGACCATGCACAATCGCGAGCACGTGGTGATTCTGCGTCCCGGCGCCAATGGCGTGCTGCTGCACACCATGTACTACAACCATGAGATCCGAAAAGTGGACGAGTTCCGCACGGACCTGAGCCTGGTAAAGGAAAAGGAACTGGCGCTGGCCCAAAGCCTGGTGGAGGCGCTGGCCGCTGAGTTTGAGCCCGACAAGTACAAAGACTCTTACCGTGAAAATTTGCTGCAGATGATCGAGTCCAAGAAAGAAGGCCGGGAAGTGGTGGCCACTCCCGAACCGCGGCAGGAAAAAGTGGTGGATATTCTCGAGGCCCTAAAGGCGAGCTTGGCCGTGGCGAAGAAACCGGCGGCATCGGCCACGGCTGTGAAGTCCATCGAGGAAACCAAGCCGGCCAAGCGCAGAGCCCGCGGCTGAGCGGGTCCCCGTATTCCCGGCGGTTGGGCGAAGTCGCCCGGTTCCCGGCCTCGGTCCTATAATTTAATTAACTCCGATGCGGAAGCGGTATCTTTTTTGGTCCGGCCTTGCCCTACTGGCGATTCTGCTGACGCTGGTGGTCTGGCAAGTCTCCTTCAGCTTCGGTGAATACGGGCCGGCCGACGCCCCGCAGACCTTCGTCTTCTGGGCGGTCTCGACGCTGATTTTCCTGCTAACCGTTACGCTCGGCTTCATGCTGTTCCGCACCGGCGTCAAGCTGTACCTCGAGCGCCAGGCCAACCGTGAAGGCTCGCGTATCAAGACAAAATTGCTGGCGGGCGCGCTGGCGCTCAGCTTGTTGCCGGTAGTATTCCTGGGACTCTTCAGTTATGTGATCTTGAACCGCAACGTGGAGAAATGGTTCAGCCGCCCGGCCGAGGGCATCCGTACCGACCTGGTCCGGAGCAGCCGGGCCCTCTCGGCCGAAGTGCAGGGCCGGGCCAATATCGCAGCGCGGTGGGTCGCATCCCTGCCCGAAGTGGACGCGGATGGCGTGAACTATGCCTTGCTGTGCCGCGAGAACAATATTGCTTCTCTCGAAATCCGCAGGCCGGGGGCGCCGCCTAACGTCGTATGTCCGCTGCAGCCCGGAACCACCGACGTATATGTCGCGACTGCTCCGCTGCGTGATGGAACGCTGGTTCTGGCGGTCCGTTCCGCGGTGGACATGCAAAGGACCCAAAGCGAAATCGACCGCTACATGGCGGAATACAGCCAACTGGCGGCGCAAAAGAAAAATATTCGCACGATGTATCTGCTTTTCATCTTGGCGATCGCGCTCTTCATTCTGTTCGTAGCCACCTGGATCGCGCTGCTTCTTTCGCGGCAGATCATCTCGCCCATTTCCGCGCTACTTGTGGCCGCCGGCGAAGTGCGCAAGGGGAATCTGGGCCACCGAGTTCGGGCCAAGGCGATCGACGAACTGGCCACGCTGGTTCGCGCATTCAATGAAATGATGCAGGAGCTGGAGGCCAACAGCCGCGAGCTTGAGAACCGCCGCCGCTTTACCGAGACGATTCTCGAAAGCATTCCCACGGGCGTGCTCTCCGTGAGCGCGGAAGGCCGCATCCAGCGCGTGAATCGCGCCCTGCAAGGGCTGCTGCCGCAGGAGCAGGTAGAGCGCGCTGCGCACCTTAGCGATTTGTTTTCGCGCGACGATGCATCCGAAATTCAATACTTGATGAAGCGTGCCCGCCGGACCGGCATCGCCGCCAGCCAGTTTGAGGTGCATACCCCAGCGCAGGTGTTGCACTTGGCGGTTACGGTTTCCGCTCTGCCCGCCCAGCCCCCGGCCGAGCAGAGTTTCGTCGTGGTTCTCGAGGACACCAGCGAGTTGTTGCGGGCGCAGAAGGCCGCGGCCTGGCACGAAGTGGCGCGCCGCATCGCGCACGAATTGAAGAATCCTCTGACTCCCATCGCGCTGAGCGCCGAGCGCATCACCCGCATCCTGGACCGAATGGGCGAGCGCCTGCCCGGTTTGCCGCCGGACTCGCAACGCATCCTCCGGGAATGTGCCCGCACGATTTCGCGGGAAGTGGAATCCGTGAAGACCCTGGCTGACGAATTCTCCCAATTCTCACGCTTCCCGGCCGCCCAGCCGGTGACCAGCGATATCAATCAAATCGTCAAGAATGCGCTGGCTGTGTTCCTGGGCCGGCTGGAGGAAATCGACTTGCGCGTGGAGTTAGCCTCCGGCCTTCCCCCCATTCATGCCGACCCCGAGCAGTTGAAGCGCGTGATCGTAAACCTGGTCGACAACGCCGCCGAGGCCATGCGCGACATGCCCGTCAAGCGCATGCTGGTTCGCACCGCCCTTTCAGCGGCCGATTCGATCGAGGTGCTGGTGGCCGACACCGGGTGCGGCATTTCGCCCGAAGACAAGGAAAAACTGTTCCTGCCCTACTTCTCGACCAAGGGGCGCGGCACTGGATTAGGGTTGGCCATCGTCAGCCACATCCTGTCTGAGCATGGCGCGCGTGTTCGCGTCGAAGATAACCGTCCCGCCGGCGCACGCTTCTACGTAGACATTCCAGCCGCGGTCGCCGCCGAGGCGGAGGCGCGCGCGTGAAGACCACGCGGGTTCTGATCGTAGACGACGAACCTGGCATTCGCGAGTCGCTGGCGGGAGTGCTGGAGGACGAAGGACATTTTTGCGCCGCTGTCGAAAGCGGCGAGAAATGTCTGCAAGAACTCGCGCGCGCGAACTACGAGGTGGTTCTGCTGGACGTGTGGCTGGACGGCATGGACGGCCTCGAAACCCTGTCCAGGATTCAGGAAATTCCCTTCGTGGATCGCCCCGAAGTGGTCATCATTTCCGGCCACGGGACGATTGAGACAGCCGTGAAAGCCACCAAAATGGGCGCCTTCGATTTTCTCGAAAAGCCGCTGACCATCGATAAAGTCACCCTGGTGCTCAAGAACGCCGTGCAGCAGCGCCGGCTGGAGCTGGAACTGCACCGGCTGAAGGAATCGGGCGATACCAAGCTGCGCATCATCGGCAACAGCGTGCCCATGAAGGCGCTGCGCCAGCAATTGAGTCTGATGGCCGCCACCAACGGCCGGGTGCTGATATTTGGCGAAAGCGGCACCGGCAAAGAACTCATCGCGCACGCGATTCACGCCGCCAGCCCGCGCGCCCCGGAGGCCTTTGTCGAAGTAAACTGTGCCGCCATTCCGGAAGAACTCATCGAAAGCGAGTTATTCGGCCACCGCAAGGGCAGCCTGGCCGGGGCTCTCGACGACAAGATCGGGAAACTGCAGAAGGCCGATGGGGGCACGCTGTTTCTGGATGAAGTGGGGGACATGTCGCTGAAGACCCAGGCCAAACTGCTGCGCGCACTCGACGAGCAGCGCTTTGAGCCAGTGGGCGCGGCCCAATCGATTCAAGTGGACGTGCGCGTCGTGGCATCCACCAACAAGAATCTGGAAGAGGAAATCGAGCGCGGCAACTTTCGCGAAGACCTGTTTTACCGCCTGAACGTAGTCCCGTTCCACGTTCCGCCTCTGCGCGAACGTATTGAAGACGTGCGGCTGCTGGCCGACTACTTTTTGCGTGATTTCACCACCGCTTACGGACGCAAGCCCAAGCAGTTGACGGAAGATGCGTTCCGCGTGCTGGAGGAATATCCCTGGCCTGGCAACGTCCGTGAGTTGCGCAACCTGATGGAGCGCATCGTCATCATGAACCCGCAGACCGGCATCGACGCGCGCCACATCCCGCTCGACCGTTCGCGCCGCGCCGTCTTTGACCGGCCCATGGAACGATTCGGGAGCCTGCAGGACGTCCGCGAAGCCGCCGAGCGGGACTACATTCTCAAGAAGCTCGAAGAGGCCAAAGGCAACGTGAGCCGCACGGCGGAACTGCTGGGGCTGGAGCGCAGTCACCTCTACCGCAAGATGAAAGCGTTAGGCATCGCTCCCAAGGAATAACGTGCCGGCGCCCACGCTCAGACAGCTTACTGGAGTCTTCCTGCGCATTGGCAACACCACCTTCGGAGGAGGGCTTCCGACCATCGCGGCCTTGCAGCGCGAGCTGGTGGAGCAAAATCGCTGGCTCTCGCTGGAGGATTATGCGCTCGCCTTTTCGCTGTCACGCATCACGCCCGGCACCAACGTGATTGCGTTCTGCGCAGCCGCCGGCGCCCGCATCATGGGAATGCGCGGCGCTCTGGCCGCAATGCTGGCGGAGACCGCCCCCTCTGCGGTGCTGGCCGTGCTGATGACGCAAGGCTATGAGACCTGGCGCAGCAACGGGTGGGTGATGGCGGGCGTGGCCGGGACTATCGCGGCGGTCGCCGGCATGATGTGGGCCAGCGCTTGGTACATCGTAAGACCTTACTTCACGGACTTCGGCAGCGCCTTGCGGGGATCGCTCATCGCTCTGGGCGCCTTCTTCGCTTTCTGGAAGCTGGGCCTTGGCCCGGTCACCGTGATTGGCCTGGCCGCGGTCGTCGGCCTGTTATGGAAGGAACCCGCCGGCGACGCCACACGGCCTCCGGAAACCGAACTATGAATCTCTTCCTTCTTTACCTGCTGTTGTTCAAAGCGGTGATCACGTCGTTCAGCGGCATGGCCTCGCTGCCGGTGGTGCGTAACGACTTTGTCGAGAAGCGCCATGTGCTCACCGATCGCCAGCTTAATACCGCCGTCGTCGCCGGCCAAACCGGTCCCGGCCCCAATGGCTTGTATCTGGTGAGTGTGGGTTATTTCGCCGGCGGGCTTCCCGGCGCCGCCGCTGGCTTGATCGCCTTGATCACGCCCGCCTTTGTCATCATTCCCTTGATGAGCTGGATCGGCAAATACGCCAAAACCCCGCGCATCCGTGGCGCCATCAATGCTGTGATCCTCGCCAGCGCCGGACTGTTGATGGCCGCCTCGATTCCGCTCTCCCGCGACGCCGCCACATCGCCACTCGCTGCCGCCCTGATTGTCATCAGTTTTATTGTGCTGACCTCCACGCGCGTCGAAACCTGGTGGGTGATGCTCGGAGCCGCGGCGGTGGGCCTCGGCGCGAAATTATTTGGCTAGCAGAGGCTGCACCGCACTCCACACCGCCTGCGCCACCTCGGCTGCTTCGCGCGATCCATCGATGAGCTTCACCCGCTTGGGCTCGTCTTCGGCAAGCTGAAGGTACGCCTCGCGAACCTTGCGGTGAAACTCCAGGGATTGTTCGTCGAGCCGCGTCTCCACATCCTGAGTGCGCTCATTGCGGTGATGCGCACGCGCCAGGCCGGCTTCCACGTCGATGTCGATCGCCAGCGTCAGGTCCGGGACCAAACCACGGCAGGCGATACGGTCTAATTCGTAAACCACTTCCGCCCCCAAGCCCCGCGCCACCCCCTGATACACCAGTGTTGAATCGGTGAAACGGTCGCACAGGACCAGCTGCCCGGCTGCCAGCGCCGGCAAAATGGCTTGGTCAATATTCTGCGCGCGGGCTGCGAACATCAGCAGCAGTTCAGCGGTGGGGCACAGCTCCTGATTTTTCGTGTCCAGCAGGACGCGGCGAATCTGCAGGCCGATCGGCGTCCCGCCCGGCTCGGCGGTTTCGAGCACCGTGAAATTCTGGCCGCGCAGTTTTTTGCCCAGCATACGCAACTGCGTGGACTTGCCGCTGCCTTCTGGACCCTCGAAGGTAATGAAGAGGCCCCTGGTGGTTGTGGAACGCTCAGTCATACACGAAGTGCAAGACTTTTTTCAAATCGTCCCACGCCTCGCGCTTGGCGTTTTGATTATA
>DATJEI010000145.1:0-6319 GCA_035496735.1 Bryobacteraceae bacterium
GAGGCAAAAAGCTGTAGAGATCACGATGTGCCCCCGGTATGCGCCCTACTTGTACCACTTCTTGAGATTCACCCGTAACCATGCGAGTGCCGCACAGTCCAGCAGCAAGGCGATGATTGTGAAAGCGATCACTCGTCCCCCTCTCAGTCCACTTTTGTAATCGTCGTCACTTCCAGCGGTGTCGCGGATCACAGCGTTTTGTATGCAATTCAGCTATCAAATATCCAGGAGGTGAAAAGCAGATTAAGAAAATTGAGAACGTTCGAGGCAGCGTCAGGCGCGAAGCGTATTTCAAGCGCCCAGGGGTTTCGACGCACCGGCCCGATCAGGTCGGAAGAACTTCGTAGCCTGTCGCTGCCCTCAAATTCTTGCTCGCGAAGAACCTTGGGGGGCTCCGATGTACGTGTTGCGGCGGTTGGCGCTGGTTCCGATATCATCAAAGAAATGCCAGTCACTGAATTAGCCATGGTTCACCCTTACCACACTCTCCAAAAGCAGTGTCTTTCCGAGGTCGAACGGAATGTGATTTTTGGAGCAGATGATTCCAAATGCACGGTCATCTGGTTCCCTGCCGTGCTGTTCTCGATAAACTTCGATTGCGCTTGTGAGTAGTTCTTGCTTTTGCTTTTGCTCTTGAAGTTCCGCTTTTCTCTTCAAGGAAAGATTTCGATTTTGACTTTCTGGGGGATTTTGATTTTCGTTCCGTTCTCGTAACGCTTTCGTAACAGTGTTCCCCTCCCCAGACCCCTCCCCAGAGCCAGAACCCAAACCCAAACCATTTCCATTACCAGAACCAGAACCAAGACCAGAACCAAGACCTAAACCAAGGGACCCTATCGGCTCCCTGATGGTTTCCTGTTGGCTCCCTATTGGTTCTAGTCCAAGAAAAACGCGCAATTCGTCTTGTGGGACGGGCTCGCCGGTTCGTTCGTGCCGCTCTTTCTGGCGCGCCTGTGATGGAAGACGGCCAGGTTTCTCTATGCCGACCCAATATCCCCAGGTGTGCCCCGAAACCTTCCAGCGATAGAGCAGTTTCACCCGCTCAAACTCATCGAGGATTGCAACGGTATCCTCCGGCGTGACATCCGGGCGGTTGTAGGAATAGACCGTCGCCCAGATCGCGCGCGGGTCGCATTCAAAACTGCCATTGGCCATGGCGAGGGGCAGCATGTTGGCGTATTCCGCGCGGAAACGCGGTGGTTGTACCTGCGAAATCTTTCCAGACTTCCATAATGAGTCGCCGTCAAGGATTCGTTTTGGCATTAGTCCGGCCTCCTGTGTAGATCGAAGAGTTGCCCCGAGGTGGCTACAGGTCTATTGAATCCAGCAGGAGGGGTGGCTGGCTGACGGTTTACGCGACGTTCGGAGCTGCGCCCGATGGGAGGATCGCCCAGACGAAATTCGCCGTGACGAATGCCGTCAACGATTGTGACGCGGTTGGAAATCTTCCAGCCTTGCTGGCGCAGGTTGAAGACGGCCCGCTCATAAGCGAGCGCGATCCTGCTCAGCGTTGGTGCCGGCGTCCACGATGGCCAGGCCGCCGACAGCAAGTTTAGGATTCGTTCTTCTTGGGAAGTCCGCGCCATCGGGTTACCTGGCAGTCCGCTTCCGGCCGTGGCCCATCCCTTCGCGCTCGACCCGCTGCACTTCATCGACAGGGATCAAGCGTCGTCCCGCAAGGTAGATGGTCTTGAGATCGCCAGCCTCGGCGGCCCGCCGCAAAGTGTCCGTACTCACAACCCAGCGCTTGGAAAGTTCGCCGAATCCGAAGAGTGTTTGATTTTCAGCTACCGGCATTGTGCCTGCTCCTTAGTTAGCAGAATGTGCTTGCCACATGCACAAATATGCATTACACTTTGCGGAAATGATACTGGAAAAGATAGTCACGCAGAGGTCTAGCACTGACAGTCTAGCGAAACTCCCTAAGGGCCGCATTGAATTATTCCTTCGCAGTTTGGTGAATCTGCCTGCCGGGAATGAGGCGATCGACAGCCTGAGACTGAAATTTGCGGAGTTCCTGCCCGACCTCCCACTGGACAGCGAGATCGCACAATTGATGCTGAAATATGCGTCGCTTGAGAAAGCCTCTATCGGCAAACTTTTTTCGCCTCGACAGATTGCCGCACACAATCAGCGCAGACTTGTGGTTTCCCTATCGACGGCAATCAAACAGGCTTGGGCCGCGCCTGACGCCGAGACGCGGGATTGGAAAATGTTCATCCTCCGCCGCCAACTCTTGAGCTTCTATTACGCGGAAGATCAATGGCCCCCATCGCCGCCGCCCTTGACGCCGCTCCAGCAGGCGGTGCGGTATTTACAAATGGAAGGACGGCGTGCCCGCCGCTGTGCGAACAGTGAATGCCCTGCCCCCTATTTTTTTGCAACGCGACGTAATCAAAAGTTCTGCGGTCATGACTGCGCCGTTCCGTCGCGCCTTGAAGCGAAGATGAGATGGTGGAACGACAAAGGGGCAAAGGCCCGGAAGAAGAGGAAAAGCAAACATGGCGCTCGTTAAGCGAGGTAAAACCTGGCACTGCGATTTCGTGGTCGATGACGTTCGCTACCGCGAATCATTGAAGACAACGGACTGGCGCGAAGCCCAGAGAAAAGAAAACGAACTTGTGGCCCAAGCCGAAGCGGGCAAACTTGCGGCTGAAAAGAAGCGCAAAGGAGTGGCCCGCCTGACATTCAAAGATGCAGCGGAACAGTTCACCGCAGATCGCTCGCCGAATATAGCGCCGCAGTCCGCAAAGACTGAGCGCGAACGGGCGCGAGCCATTAATGGCGTTTTGGGCAACCGCACTGTAGCTTCGATCTCGCCCGAGGATGTTCTGGCCTATATCCGTGCCCGCAAGGGCCAGCAAATGTCCAATGCCACGGTTAACCGCGAGTTGGACATCATCCGGGGAGTTCTCAAGAAGGCAAAGCGCTGGCATCGTTTCGCTGATGATGTAAAGCCGCTCAAGATGACCGCGAGCATCGGCCGAGCGCTCCTCCATGAGGAGAAAGTTCGGCTCCTCCGGTTCGCTGCCATGCGGCCTTCCTGGGAATCCGCCTACTACGCTTCAGTGCTGGCCTTCAATACCACGTGCCGCGGGTGTGAGCTTAAGGGTATCCAATGGCGAGATGTTGATCTGATCAATCGTACCGTCACGATCCGCCGCAGCAAGACGGACGCCGGGCAGCGCTTGATTCCTCTTAACGCCGAAGCCATGCAGGTAGTCACAGCGATGTATCGTCGGGCTCAGAAGCTAGGCGAGGTTCAGCCGGACCACTACCTGTTTTTTGCCTGTGAGCGTGGCAGCCTTGATCGGTGCCGGCCGCAAAAGAGCTGGCGCACGGCATGGCGCAGCCTCACGAAGGCTGCAGGCCTAAAGGGGCTCCGATTCCACGATGTACGGCATCACGCGATCACGGAGCTCGCGGAGTCGCAGACCAGCGATTCCACGATAATGAGTATCGCGGGGCATGTGTCGAAGAAGATGCTTGCCCACTACTCCCACATCCGTCTTGCAGCCAAGCGTACAGCTCTTGATGGAATTGCGAGCGACTGGGGTAGTTATGACACAAACCATGACACAAACCCGGAAAATCGCGGGAATGAAGGTGCGCAAGTGGTTGAAAAGATGGTGGAGCTAGTCGGGATCGAACCGACGACCTCATCGTTGCGAACGATGCGCTCTCCCAGCTGAGCTATAGCCCCACTTTTCGTGGGAATCGAATGATCAGTGCTGCAATTTTATCAGCCTTTCCCGCTGCTGACCAACCTCTCGACTGCTCTGAACGTAACCTGACACCGCGAAAATAATGTTTACCTACCGCGCTCTTCCACGTCTAATGGAAGCAGCGGAGGCTACGGCATCCTGAAAACAATGTTTACGTCCATCCCCCACGGCCGTGGTCAAACCCAACTGGCGAAGTACTGCTCAGTGGCTGCGCATGGCCTGCTGTTGCTATGGCTTCTGCACCCGGTCAGCCCGAGACTTGTCGCGCCATCCTTTGTGGTGCATGGCGATCACGGCGTTCAGATCGCGCATCTTTATTGGCCGGCTCAACAAACAGCGGGCTCCGAAGTTTCTCCCGGCACTTCTGCTGCGGATTCGCGTCAGCAATTGAATTCACACTTAACCTGGAAGCGGCGCACCTCAAAGGCGAAGGCCACGGAACGTGAACTGCCCCGCCCCAGGATCGGACTGGACGACCAGACCAGCGCGCCTGGACAGGCCGCTCAGGCCCGCGCCGCAGGTTCGCCGCTGGGGACCGTGCTTGAGGGACCTCTGACCGGCGAGGAGGTCCGCCCCGCTCTGCCCGTTGTTTCTCCCGACCCGCACGTTGCGGCCGACGAACTGGGCGGGCTTCAGGGCGACGTCATCGTCGAAGTTACAATCGACGAAAAAGGCAACATCGTCCAGAAAGTTGTGATTCAAAGCCTGGCTCCGGCCATCGACGGCAAGGTGCTGGAAGCCCTGGAGAACTGGCGCTTCCGCCCCGCCACCCGGAACGGCGTCGCCATCGCCTCCAAGCAGGACGTGTACTACCACTTCCCCCGCCTGGAGAAAGGGTAAACGCTAATGTGGGCGCGAACGTCCACGCTCGTGCCGGCGCCTGGTCGAAGCGCTTCGCACCTCCCGCTATAATGTTGCTGTGCCTTCCAGCCAGGTTCGACAGGTAGCTTCCGCCGACTTCCCCACTCGCTGGGGAAAATTCCGCATCTACGGGTTTCGCGGGAACTTCGACGCACGTGGCTCGTCGCGCGAAGAGGATGCTGTCGCCCTGGTCATGGGCGACATCCATTCCACACCGCCGCTACTCCGCATCCATTCCCAGTGCCTGACCGGAGACGTCTTCGGCTCGCTGCGCTGTGACTGCCGCGCCCAACTCGAAATGGCGCTGGCAATGATCGCCGAGCAGGGCGCGGGCATTCTGATCTATGAGCAGCAGGAGGGCCGCGGCATCGGCCTGATGGCAAAGCTGCAAGCGTACGAGCTGCAGGACCAGGGACTGGACACGGTCGAGGCCAACGAACGCCTCGGGTTCAAAGCCGACCATCGGGAATTTATGCTTCCAGCAGAAATCCTGAAGGCGCTTGGCGTCGCAAGGGTGCGTCTGCTGTCGAATAATCCCGACAAAGTAGCGGCGCTGGAAAAAGGCGGGATCGTGGTGACCGAGCGCGTGCCCTGCGAAGTCGCTCGCGAAGCCCATTCCGAAGACTATCTCAAGACCAAAAAAGAAAAGCTGGGTCACCTTTTCACGTCGCGCTAGCTGTGTAGCGCCGCCGTCCCGGCGGGTGTCGTGAGGGCGAGACGCCCTCGGGACAGCCGGCAAGATGCCGGCGCTACTAATTCTCCGCCGCTGCCAGCACTGCCCTCTTCGTGAACACTCGAATCATCTCCCGCCGATACTCCGGGGTGAGCGCCGATGTAGTCAGCGGTCGTGCCATTTTCGCTGCCAGGTCGCCGATCGCTTCCGCCGACGCTTCGTCCAAGGTTTGACCGGCCAGCAACTCGCCGGCGCCCTTCACCAACAGAGGAGCGGGATTCACCGCCGTAATGGCCACGCGTGCATCGGCGATGTGGCCGTTCGATTTCTTCATGACGACAGCCACCCCGGCCAGCGGATAGTCAATCGATCCACGAACTCGCAGCTTGCGGTACACGCCACGGTAGTCGGCCGACGATTCCGGCAAAAATATTTGCGTCAGCAACTCGTCAGAGCGGAGGTTGCGATAGGCGTCGCCTTCGCCGGTATAGAAATCTGACAGTGGCATCCGCCGGCTTCCTGATGCACTGGCGATCTCAATTTCGGCGGCAAGACAGAGCAGCGCCGGCGGAGTGTCGCCGGAGAAAACCGCCCAGCACTTGGTTCCACCCGGAGCAACATGGCACAGATCGCCGTCCTTCTTGATGCAGAAGCCGCATCCCTTGCGCCAGGTAAGCGACTGGTTGTACCAGAGACAGCGGGTGTCGAGGCAGATGTTCCCGCCGATCGTTCCCATGTTACGCAGCAAAGGCGAGGCAACGGTCGCGGCCGCCTCCGTGAGCACAGGATAGCGCCGGCGCAGAAGTGCCGACTGCTCGATCGAAGTCAGCGATGCTAGCGCCCCCATTTCGACGCCACGATCGGTTTGTCGAATGTCCTTGAGCCCGGCGACATTCCGTATATCCAGAACATATTCCGGCTCGAAAAGCTTCTGCCGCATGGAAGGAATCAGGTCCGTGCCCCCCGCGACGACTCGCGTGGCCGCGGGCGACTCGCCCGCGTGCTTTGCCAGCAAAGAGAGCGCTTCATCCAACGTACGCGGCCGAAGCAATTTGAATTG
>DATJEI010000146.1:0-40210 GCA_035496735.1 Bryobacteraceae bacterium
GGTGGTCCGAACAGCCCCGCCTCGACGGTCACAAAGTCTTCGGTCGAGTAGGGCGCTTCGGGCGTGGGAACGGCGTGCCGCATAAACTCGGCCGCGAGCGTCAGCGTGCCGGCTTGCGTGTGCGCCTGATAGTCGGACGGGGCTGCTCGGGGCGGCATCCCCTTCGCTTCGCTGGCCGGCGCATCTTGCCCACGCGCGCATAGCGCGCCCACCAGGACCAAAGTCATCGGCAACCCGGTTCTCAACGTAGAGGAGAGTCGCATTTCAATTCTCAAGCTAGCACATCCGGGCTGGGCGTTCGGTTTGGCAGCGGGCAGTCCGGCCCGGTCCAGCTTCCAGGACTGACAGACCACAGGGGGCCGAGTGGATATAAAATAACCAGTACGCATGCGGTCTGACGAGCGACCGGGCGTTAATAGGAGCAAATATGTGCGATCAGGATCATTTTGAAGACGACCGGCAACAGTACGAAGCTCTCGGTTTGGTGACACGAAAGCAATTCGGCATCATGTTGGGAGCAGGCATGGCTATGATGCTGCCGAAGGTTGCGAACGCGGCTGCAGTGACCGAATCGGATGTAAACGTGATGACGCCCGACGGAACCGCGGACTGCTACTTCGTCCATCCCGCTAGCGGCGCAGCGCCAGGTGTTCTTGTGTGGCCAGACATCTTCGGGCTGCGGCCGGCGTTTCGCCAGATGGGCAAGCGGCTCGCTGAATCCGGCTATTCGGTGCTAGTGGTGAATCCGTTCTACCGTGTCAAAAAGGCCCCGACCGCGGACGCCGGGTCCGCAACCCCGATCCCGCAATTGATGCCGCTCGCGCGAGCTCTGAACGAGACAACGCAAATGACGGATGCGAAGGCATTCATCGGATGGCTGGACCGGCAATCACCGGTTGCCAAGAATCGGAAGATGGGTACCCAGGGTTATTGCATGGGCGGCCCGATCGCATTTCGCACCTCGGCTGCCGTTCCCGATCGCGTCGGAGCAGTCGCTTCCTTCCATGGCGGCGGACTGGTGACAGACATGCCGAACAGCCCGCATCTGCAGGCCTCGAAGACCAAGGCGCAGTTCCTCATCGCGATTGCCGCAAATGACGACATGCGGTCTCCCAAGGAAAAGGATGTACTGAAAGAGACGTTCGCCAAGGCGAACCTGCCGGCGGAAATTGAAGTGTATACGGGGTCCGCGCATGGCTGGTGCCCTCCAGACTCGCAAGTCTACAACGAGCCCTTGGCCGAGAAGGCTTGGAGCCGTTTGCTCGCGCTGTACGGAAAAGCGCTGGCGTAAACAATGAAATCTGGCGAGCTCGCTCCCGGCCAGTGGGGGAATCGGAAACCAACTCACGGCGTAGCGCGGTGGTGAGTCAGTACCACGGCCCGGAACAGCGACACCGGGGCATTTGCTAAATTGGGTGCGGTGCTGAGACGTCGAAGATGAATTCGGGAGCCTCCACGGAATCCACGATCGCGGTTCTTCCCAGCGGGAAGCCGTTGGGGGCGGAGATCCGCGGCGTGGATCTAAAGGCCGTGACCGACGCCGATTTTGCGGCGATTCAGCGAGCCTGGAACGATCACTCGGTGCTGGTTTTCCGCGGCCAGCAGCTTACCGACGGCGAACTGATCGCCTTCAGCCGGCGCTTTGGCGATCTTGACTGGGCGCCGGTTCAGGAAACCGGACGCCGCTTCGTGGAGGGATACCCGGAGATCTATGTAGTCTCGAACGTTATTGTGAACGGAGAGCCGATCGGGAGCCTGGGAGCGGGTGAAGCAAGTTGGCACACCGACATGTCGTATCTGGAAACTCCGCCTAAAGCGAGCATACTGTATGCGCTGGAGGTTCCTCCGAGCGGCGGGAATACCTATTTCTGCGGGATGTATCACGCCTACGACTCCTTGCCGGAGACGCTGAAACGCCGGGTCGCGGGACGGATGCTAAAGCATGACGGTACTTACAACAGCGGCGGATACTTGCGCCAGGGCGTCACGGCGGTGGACGATCCGATGGCGTCGCCGGGCGCCTGGCATCCGCTGGTTTGCACACATCCGGAAACCAAGCGGCGAACACTTTATCTGGGACGAAGGCGGAATGCCTATATTCAGGGGCTGCCGCTGGCGGAGTCCGAAGCGCTGCTGGACGAGTTGTGGGCCATCGCCACCCGTGAACAATTCACCTGGTGGAACGAGTGGCGAGTAGGCGATCTCGTGCTGTGGGATAATCGCTCGACGATGCATCGCCGCGATCCGTTCGACCCCAACACGCGCCGCATCCTGCATCGGACACAGATCAAGAGTGAACTGCGCCCCGGGACGGAATAGATATGCCCTCCTGCCCCGCCTCCGGTTGGGGAGATCCATGCGAATAAGCAAGCTAGGCGCACCCACCGTAGTTCTCGCGCTGCTGTGCGCGATGTACTTTCTATATTTCGTCGACCGCGTGAGTATCTCTACCGCGGCGCCGCTGATAAAGGCGGACCTCAAAATCAGCAATACCCAACTCGGACTGGCGTTCTCGGCCTTTGCGATTCCGTATGCCTTTTTCCAATTGGTCGGAGGCTGGATCGGCGACCGGCTGGGTCCGCGGCTGACGCTGGCGATTTGTTGCGCGATGGTTGGAATATCCACGGCGCTTACGGGAGCCGTCACCGGAATAGCGACGCTCATTATGCTGCGGCTGGCGCTGGGATTCGGCGAGGGCGCGGGCTTTCCCACGGCCACGCGCGCAATGGCCAGTTGGACGCCGCAAGGTAATTGGGGATTCGCCCAGGGATTGGTGCATTCTTTCGCGCGGATCGGCAATGCGGTGACGCCGCCGATCATGGCGGGCCTGCTTCTGTTTGCCACCTGGCGCGTCTCATTTGTCATGCTGGGCGCTGTGAGTCTGCTGTGGCTCATCGCGTGGCTATGGTACTTCCGTAACGATCCGCGCGAGCATCCCGCGATGACTCCGGTCCTCCTCGCCACACTTCCGGTGCGAGCCGCCGGCGCGGCACGAACAATTCCCTGGCTGCGGCTGGCCCGGCACGTGATGCCGGTGACCATCGTAGACTTTTGCTACGGATGGACGCTGTGGCTTTTTCTGACCTGGATACCGGCGTTCTTTTTCGAGAATTATCACCAGAACCTGCAGGCCTCGGCGCTATTTTCGGGCGGCGTACTCTTGGCGGGCGTTATTGGGGACACAGCGGGCGGCGTTGCGACCGACCGTTTGCTGAGCAAGACCGGCAGCCTGGTGATCGCGCGGCGCGGCGTGATTGTGGCGGGATTCCTTGGCGCGTTTGTTTTTCTGATCCCGGTGGTGTTAATTCACGACCTCAAAGTTGCCGCCGTGTGCCTGTCGCTCGCGTTCTTCTTCGCCGAGCTGATCGTGGGACCGATCTGGTCGATACCGATGGATATTGCGCCGCGTTATGCCGGCACCGCCAGCGGCATGATGAACTTCGGCTTCGGGGTCGCGGGCCTAGTTTCGCCGCTGAGCTTTGGTTACCTGGTCGACCGCACTGGAAGCTGGGTGGTCCCGTTCATCGCATCGATTCTGCTTCTGCTGGTGGGCGCGGGGCTGGCGCTGCGGCTGCGGCCAGATCGCCACTTTGTGGAAGATGCCAGGACGGAAGCCGAACCAGTCACTCGCTGATTGTCGAAGCCAGAATCAGGGTGGGGAACGCGAAGCAGATCTTGCCGCCGGTGCGAACCGCCGCCATGCCAAGATCGTCGTGCTCCAGTGAATCGGCGAACATCTTGCGGATGCGATCGGCATCCCCTTGGCGGGGAAACGAGCGCGCCAGCAGACTTTCCACGTCACCAGGCGCAAGGTCAGGCTGAATGCGAGGTTCGGGCAGACCCGCGTCCGCGAATAGTGCACGATGCTCTTCGGGGGACAACGCACGGACGTGCGAAGGATCGCGCAGCCGCTCCATGCGATTGAACGCGTCCGCCTTGTTGGCGGCCGGCGCGCTATCGGCCACGACCACGCGTCCTCCAGGCCGGCATACCCGGCGCATCTCCTTCAGGACCGCGAGCGGATCGAGAAAGTGATGGAATGCGAACCGCGCGCTGACAATGGAAAAACTGGCATCCTCGTAGGGCAGGGGTAGCACATCGCCTTCTTGCCACGTGAGATTTTCGAGACCCTGTTGGCGCTGCAGCGCCCGAGCTTGTTCGAGCATGGCGGGAGTCAGATCGATGCCGGTGACATGCCGCGCCACGCGGGCAAACGCGCAAGCCAGAAGTCCGGGGCCGCACGCTACGTCGAGTATTGTATCGTCCGCACCGGCCTGCGCCATTTGCACGATACGGTTGAGCGCATCCTCATTGCGAATGGCCGCGGCAGTCGCAAAGGGCACCGCCTGACGGGTGAATTGATCGAGGATATGTTCTTGGTGTTCTGACGTCATGGCTTGATTTTACAGTTCTTCAAATGGTTTGTCGGGACGCAGGCGTAAGGCGAGAATTGCGCCGCAAAACAGCAGCACGATCGAAGCGATGAACGGGATCACCCAACTGCCGGTGAGGTCCACCAAATAGCCGAAGCTGGAGGGCGAGACCAAGCCAGCCACAGCAAAGCCGGTGTTCATCATGCCGCTGGCTGTGCCGGCGTAGCGCGGCGCGATGTCCATTGGCACGGACCAGATCGGCGCTACGATCAACTCAGCGCAAAAGAACGCCAGCGAGAGGCATACCGCTGCGGTCTTCAAATCGTGAATCAAAACCACCGGCAACATGAACAGAAAGGCGCCCAAAAAACCCGCTACGATCACGGACCGCCGCGCAATTACCAGGCTGCCGGTCTTGCGTAGTAAACGGTCGGACGCAACGCCCCCCGCCGTATCGCCGACGACTCCCGCAAATAGCACCCCGGCTGTGAACATCGCGGAGGACTTCAAATTCAGGTGGTAGTTTTCCAGGAAAAACGTAGGAATCCAGCTCATGAACAGCCACAGTGTCCAGCCGTAACAGAAATCGACAGCGGTCACCGGCAGGATGCGCCGAGCCAGACGCAGCCAAGGTACCGAGCGTCGGCCGCCGGCGGCGCGAGCGGGCAACGCCGCCAGATCCGCGTCCCTGATAGCCGGATGTGTCCGCGGGTCGTTGCGAAAATACCAGGCCCAAACCACCAGCCAGACGAGGCTAGCCGATCCCATGACTATGAAGGATCCGCGCCAGGTTATGAGCGCGAACAGTGCAATCATCAGCGGCGGCGTCAATGCGTTTCCAATATGGGCAAACGAGTGGGTGATTCCCTGCGCGAAGCCCCACCTGCCGGCGGGCGTCCAGGTGGACATCGCGCGCGTGGCAGTGGAGAACGCGGCGCCTTCTCCTAAGCCCAAAGCCAAACGCGCTGCGATGAGCGAGAGGAAGCCGCCCGCCACGCCCGTGAGGATGGTCGCGATGCCGACGATGACGCAGCATGCAGATAGGATCAAGCGCGGTCCGAATTTATCGCCGATCCAGCTGCCGAGAAGCTGGAACACCGCGTAGGGAATGGCGAAGGCCGAGAACACCAGTCCGAGTTGCGTATTGCTTAAGTGCAGGTCGATTTTGATCAGAGGCGCGGCGGTGGCTATGTTCACGCGGTCCACAAACAAAATCAGGTACATCACGCACAGCAGGGAAAGAACGATGGTAGGAGCACTGATTCGCCCCCGCCGGGTCGCGATGCCAGTGTGTGATTCGAGTGGGGTAGGGGATCGCATTAGAGGATGTCGTCTTTAGTTTCGCGGCTCGCGACCAGCCCGATGAGAGTCAAGACGGCTGCCCCGAACAGGTAGTAGCCGACGTATTGCAGGCCGTAGGTCTTAGCGAGTCCGGTGGCGATGTAGGGCGCGAGCGATGCGCCGAAAATGCCAGCGAAGTTGAACGTCAGCGAACTGCCGGTGTAACGCACCGAGGTTGGAAACAGCTCGGATAGCACAGTACCGAGCGGGCCATAGGTTAGTCCCATCAGAGTCAGACCCAGTGCCATCATCGTCACCGCTCCCGCAGTTCCGGCGACAAACATTGGCGCCATGATCAGGCCGAACGCGCCGATCCCGGCCGTGACCCACAGGAGCGTCAGACGGCGGCCCCGCTCCGCCAGCCGGCCGCCGACTGGGATGGCCAGCGCGAAACATATCATGCCGAACAACTGCATCACCAGGAACTTTTCGCGGCTATAGCCGAGGGCGGTGGTGCCCCAGGAGAGGGCGAAGACGGTCATCAGGTAGAACAGCACAAATGTGGCGAGCGATACCAGGGTGCCCACGATCAGCGCCCCGGCGTGGTCCTGGAAGACCGCCAGCATCGGCACCTTCACCTGCTGCCGGCGGTTGAGGGCGTCCTGGAACACGGGAGTCTCCGTGATGGTCAGCCGCACATAGAGGCCAATCAACACCAGCGCGGAACTCGCCAGGAAAGGGATGCGCCAACCGAAGGAAAAGAACTGTTCGTCGGTGAGCCCCCTGGAGAGAACCAGGAATGTGCCTCCGGACAAGATGAATCCGGCGGGCGCGCCGAGTTGTGGAAACATGCCGTACCAGGCGCGCTTGCCGGGCGGCGCATTCTCAATGGCCAGCAGGACCGCGCCTCCCCATTCGCCCCCCAGGCCCAGGCCCTGCCCAAAACGAAACAGCGCAAGGAGCACGGGCGCTACGACACCAATGGTCTGATACGACGGCAGGGCGCCGATCGCGACTGTCGAGAGTCCCATGGTGAGCAGCGCGGCGACTAACGTAGTCTTACGGCCAACGCGATCGCCGAAGTGACCGAAGAGCGCCGAGCCGACCGGCCGTGCGAAGAACGCGATCCCGAACGTCGCCAGCGAGGCCAGCCGGGCGGTGGCCGGATCGGACGCCGGGAAGAACAACTTGGGAAAGACGAGAACGGCGGCGGTCGCGTAGATGTAGAAGTCGAAGAACTCGATGGTGGTGCCGATGAGGCTTGCAAATAGCACCTGGCTGGGGCTATTGACAGTCGGGCTTGCGCCCGGGTGCTGCGGGCTGACCGCCGTGCCGGTGTTAGGTGGCTCTCGCAATAATTTCTAAGCTTACATCACGTGGAGAAGCTAAATCAGGGCCGAGGCATTACTGCGCCGGGCCGTGGCAGCGATTGCGCCTGGAAGCGAAGCGACGCCAAAGTGACAGTCGCACGCGGTAAAACTTCAAGGTTGAGTCGCCACTTCAGGCTGGATTTGTTCCAGTTGCTCCCGTTCTGCGAGCACTTTCGCCCATGCGGCGCTTGCCTTCTTGGTAGGCGGCGACACCGGCGGCTTTCGAGTTTTGTAGTAGTCCAGGATATTGCCGCGGAGATCCGCCGAGACCCCTGCGAACTTATGGTCGGCGAGCTTGTCCAGCAGCTTGTCGTAAGCCAGGTCCGCTCCCAGGTAGTCTCCCGCGACGGTAGGTCTGCCGATGTCGAAGTTCTGGTTCAGGAGTTCCATGGGGCCGCTGCCGGCCTTGGCCAGAAGCGCGCGGTAACTGTCGACAGTCGCGTTGAAGCTGGTCATGAACATCTTCTCCACCTCGGGCGTCGGGGCCCGGAACTTGAGCGATTTGAAGGGACCAACCTTTGGAACGATCTTCAGCACCCAGGACACCAAGCGTGTGCGAATCCCGGGCCGGTGGTATCCCTTCCCAAATTGCTTTTCGTAGCTGGAGCGCGAAAGATTGAACAGGAACTTCTTTTTGGTCATCCCTGGTATCTCTTTAACCACCGTATCGCCTTTGAGCCGCCATGCCACGCGCGTCATCCCCGGAATAACGTTGCTCACGCTGTAGCGGAACGATCCCAGTGCGAGATCCAGGCTGCCGAAGACATCTTTGAGTTCGATGCCGTAGGTCTCGCGGAACGCGCGCTCGAGAACGGGCTTGGAAACCTCAAAACCTATGAATTTGTGGTAACTGTCGGCAGCATAGCGCCCTTGCGCCACTTGCAGGACGTCGAAGCCGAACTCTGTGCGCAGGTGCGAAATGGGATTGTCCCAGTAAGTCACGATCCTGCCAAACCTGGTGCGGAGCTCGGGGTACAGGATAGGCACCGCCTGATTGGTGGCGATGCGATGGCCGCTGTCATCGGCGGCATAATGAGCGAGCGCGCCCAGCGCAAAGGCGTATTCGTTGAGGTCCTGGGATTGGCGGATCAGCGCGACGATGAAATCGCCGCTGCGGACGTAGTGTGTCAAATCGCTGAAGAATTTGCTGCTGAAGGGATAATACCCCATATCCTGCAAAATGCAGCCGCCGTAAACGTAAGCGTGGGCCTGCTCCAACTCGTCAGGTGTCGCCGCGGGAAATCGCGCCACTAGCAGCTTCTGGATCGACGCTTCCCAAAGAGTATCGACGATGGCTTCGTGCGTAAGTACCGAATAGCCGTAGGAGACCGACGTGGGGAGCAATGTCGAAAGCAGCAACAGAACGCTCCATCGCGCGGCCGCCAAGAAGCTTAGAGACATCTATCGGCCAATCGCCGCCAGGCCCGCCGACGCCGCCAGCGTACTCATGTTGTACTCAACGTCGCGCGATAGCATGGTGTGGCGTCCCAGAAAACGAACCTCCGCGGTCGACTCCGAACTGGTCTGCAGCCACATGCCATCGACATCGCTATAGGCCAGCACCACGCGCGCATTCTTAAGCCACCAGGAGGGGCTTCGGGCCGGTTCGCCTTCTGTCCGATGGAGCAGGTACGTAACCGAATCCACCCAGATTTGGCCGCGCAGCAAAGTCTTGTCTTTGCGCCGCGGAACAATCTCGAGCACATAGCAGCGCCGGCCGTCCAATTCTTCCTCGCGGAGATAACGAAAATCATAATTGGCGGGAGACAGGTCCGTCGACGCATTATTCTTTCCAATCTCGGTTTCGTGCTCCAGCATCTGGCGAACGATCCGTTCGCCCAGTCCCATGCCGCTCGCCTGCTGAATCACAAATTGTTTGATACCGGGAGGGTCGAAAGTCACCCGTGCAATCACCTCGGACCTGGCAGTCTGCCTTTCGCCGCCGAATAACCTATAATCGCGCGTGACGCTGTAGGGGCGAAGACGGGCGCGATTCTCCGAGCGGGCCTGGATCATATGAGCGATAATACTATCACCACTCGGTACGGAGCTATCGACGTGGGCAGCTGATACAGCGCCGATCGCCGCCAAATGCAGGACGATCAATCGGCAGAGTCGCGTTTGCACGGTACCCACGCCTCCTTCCGTCCTCTTGAAATTATGCCTCGTAAGGCAATGGTTCGTCCCAGGTGTCCGCAGGCGATCGGGTGTGAAGACGGCAATCAATTCCTCCTGAGAATTCCCGGTTAGAAAGTCGGTTGCGGCGGATGCTATTCTCATCGTGAGATTTCCCGGTTCCTGTCGGACTCAAAAGGGACCCGATGAACGCTCTTGTTCGGGATATTTTTCCGACTCCTTTCACCGGAAGCATTCGATGCACGCTGGTGGCCATTGCTGATCGACATCGCCAGTGTTCCCACAATCATGTTCCGAATATTCAATGGAGGTTGCAACCCTCTCTAGCGAAAGGGATCTATTCATGGATGACGGTCTTTCGTCAAGTGACCAACCTTGGTCATGCAAATTAACGCTTGCGGTGCAGGAATTTCCGTTTTATGTCAGGCCAGAATTCCAATCCCAGATTGGAGAGCAGATCGAAGCCGAGTTGAGTAGACCCCTGCGAAAGGCCTAGCGCTATGGTGTTGACCCGGTCGGGGTACCATTCGTTGGAGATAAAGGCCGCGCCGTAAGCGCTCCCGAACCGCCACGTGGCGAGCGTCTCACCGCCTGAGTCTTTGTGCGTGAATATGGTCTCGTGGAACGCATGCTTGGTACGTCGCCACGCTCCCCGCTCGGTGGAGCGATAGTATCGCGGGTCTTGGTGCAGCGCCGAGTCGAGGCCAAAGCCGAGCAGATTGCGAACTCCGGAATAGGCCAGCGTAGAGCCGAGACGTTTGCTGTACCCAAGCCCGCCCTGTTTCCACTCGCGCGGGAAATCAATTCCCTGGAGGAAGCCATCGTAAACGGCCGCACCCGCAAGGGCCCCGGGACCGTAGGCACTTACGGCATGAAAGCGCAGTTTGCCCTCCCATCCGATTGGTTCCATGTGCGGCTCGACCACGGCGCCGCGCTCGACTGCGACGTCCGGAACGACAACGGCATCCGGCCCAGCCACGGTGTCCCGCGCGATCACGGCATCCTGCGCGACCGCGTTGCCGACGAAAAGCATCGCCGCTACAGCCAGCAGTAGGTATAGCCATCCGTCCAGGCGTCTGTTAGAGCGCCTCACTCGGCGCCTTTTCATGCGGCGTGCAACTTATTCGCATGATGGTACTAGTGCACGGCAGGAACCAAACTGCTTCCCGGTTTATCATCACGCTCGTCACGCCCGTAATCCGCCGCCGAAGAACAAGCATTATGTCTCTGGGCAGCAGCGTGCGCCGCAACAGCAGCAACAGGAGCGGCACCCAAGACTCAACAACGTGCTGTCCTCTCCCATAGACAGCAATTCCCAATCCAAGCGAGGGCGGGCTCAAGAGATCGCGGCGACGGTTCCAAACGTGCAGCAAGTGGTGAGTGAGTTGCAAGTGAGAGACATAAGGAACTTCGTCAAACTAGGAACAGTTCAAAATCGCAAGAAAGGAAATTATGCTTTGGACACTCGTAGCCGTATTCTTGATTTTGTGGCTTTTGGGATTTAGTCTCAGCATTGGAGGCGGCCTGATCCATTTACTGCTGGTGGTCGCTTTGATACTGGTCGTGGTCAACCTGCTGACCGGCCGGCGCGTGGTTTAAGATTCCCCCGCGCGTTTCACTTCCCGGATTCACCCGCTTTTGTTGAAGCCCGCAATGCGCCGATGATCCAGAGCCGGCAATCGAAAGCTTATAGGCCGCTACTCGGGCCTTTGCACTTCCGGAGATTCTTCAGCCGTTTAGGGCCGGGACTCATCACCGGCGCGGCGGACGACGATCCCTCCGGCATTTCCACTTATTCCGTCACCGGGGCGGCGTTCGGCTACGCACCCTTGTGGACGGCCCTCTTCTCTTTTCCGTTGATGACCGCCGTGCAGATGATGTGCGCGCGGCTCGGTATGGTGACGGGCGAGGGGCTCGCGGGCGTCATCCGGCGCCACTATTCGCGATGGGTATTGTGGAGCGCCTGCGCCCTGCTGGTGATTGCGAACACGGTGAACATTGGGGCCGACCTGGGCGGCATGGGGAAGGTCACGGAGTTGATGACCGGCATCAACGGCATGTACTGGACGCCGGTTTATGCCGTGATGATCGGCTCCTTCCTGATCTGGTGGTCCTACTACACGATTGTGCGCATCTTCAAATGGATGACGCTCATTCTGTTCTCCTATGTCCTGGCTGCGTTCCTCGCCAAGCCGGATTGGGGGGCAGTGCTTCAGGCAACGCTCATTCCGCACGTCGAATGGTCCGCAAGATATTGGGCTACGCTGGTAGGAATTTTTGGCACCACGATCTCGCCTTACCTGTTTTTTTGGCAGGCCTCGCAGGAAGTCGAGGAGGAGCGGGAGCAGGGAGCGTTGACAGTGGAAGCAAGAAAAGGCGCCTCTAACGCCGAGCTGCGAAAATCTCGCAACGACGTCATAACAGGCATGTTCTTTTCGAACCTGATCATGTATTTCATTATTCTGACCACTGCGGCGACTTTGCATGCCCACGGCAAAACCACGATTTCAAGCGCGCAGGATGCTGCCGAAGCGCTGCGGCCCCTGGCAGGAAAGGGAGCTTACTGGCTCTTCAGTCTGGGCGTGATTGGCGCCGGGATGCTGGGCGTTCCGGTGCTGGCCGGATCGAGCGCCTACGCGGTGGCGGAGGGAGCGGTATGGCGTGGATCTCTGGCCGATCATGCTGGTAGCGCGCGCGGATTCTATGCAGTGATCGCAGTCGGTTTGGGTTTGGGTTTGGTCTTGGATTACGCAGGCTTCAATGCGGTATCCATGCTGTTCTGGTCGGCGGTTCTGAATGGCGTCCTGGCGCCGCCGCTGATCGTCATCCTGCTGCTATTGACCAGCAATCCCGCGATTATGGGATCGCGATCGAACTCGCGATGGCTGGCAGCGCTGGGATGGGCCACGGTGGTGGTGATGACGGCGGCGAGCCTGGCGATGTTTGCGACAACGCTTGCCACCTGGAAATGATCCAGCCGGCCCGCCGCCGGCGTCCGGATTACGTTCTGACAAGCTGCCGTTGGCGCTAGAGATCGGCCCGCGAGATACCCAACTTCTTCATCATGGCGTTCAGGGTGGTCCGCGGCATCCCCAGGCGGTTGGCGGCGGCGCTGATCACCCCGCCGGTTTCGCGGAAGACCCGCAGGATATGGTCCCGCTCCACTTTTTCGAGAGTAGAGTTGCCGCCATCCTCAGGGGCGTCCGCCCGCAATTCCGCTAAGGGCGCGCGCAGGTTGGGCCCGCGCGACAGGATCACGGACCGCTCCATGAAATTCTCCAGTTCGCGAACGTTACCGGGCCAGGTCCAATTCGTGAGGGCCTTCATAGTCTCCGCCGGGATCTTGTCGATGGTCCGGTCCATCTTGGCGGCATACTTCTTGGTAAAGTAGCGCGCCAGGACGGGTATGTCCTCGGGATGGTCGCGCAGCGGAGGCGTGACGATAGGGAAGACTTTCAGCCGGTAATACAGGTCGCTACGAAACAGCTTATCCCCCATCATCTGAGTGAGGTTCCGGTTGGTGGCGGCCACCAGCCGCACGTCGATAGGGATGGTTCGCGTACCGCCCAAGCGCTCGAAGGACTTCTCCTGTAAAGCGCGCAGCAGCTTGGGTTGCAGATCCAATGGAATATCGCCGACCTCATCCAGAAACAGAGTTCCGCGATGCGCCATTTCAAAGCGGCCTATCTTTTGTCCCAAGGCGCCGGTAAAGGCGCCCCGCTCGTAGCCAAATAACTCGCTTTCGAGCAGGCCGGTCGGAATCGCCGCGCAATTCAAACTGATGAACGGAAGATTCCGCCGCGGACTCATGCGGTGAATCGCGCGCGCGATCAACTCCTTGCCGGTTCCCGTTTCACCCAGGATCAACACCGTGGCGTCGGTCGGCGCCACCACCTCCACCTGTCCCATCACCCGTTTGATGGCCGGGCTGGATCCGATGATTTCTTCAAAGTTCTGCGTCACTTCGAAGGCTTGCCCTTCGATATCCTCTTGCCGGTCTCTCTCGCGCAGGTCCGTTACGAAGGTGATCCAGCGGAAAGGCGATAATTTGAGGACGGCCGTGGCCACCAATACCGGCACGCGCGTCCCGTCCTTGCGGATCAGCTCTTTTTCGAAGGGCGTGCAAGCCCCGAAGCGCAGACCCTCTTCGTGCGCGAATTCGTCGAGGCCCACGTACTCCTTTGGTGTCAGGTCGGGCCACACCAGCCGGCCGGCCCGCAGATCCTCACGGCTATAGCCGACCAGGTCTAGGAAAGTGTCGTTGGCTTCCGGGATGTGGTCAAACTCGCCGGCCACCACGCCTACGATGGTCGACTCGGCCGGCACCGTGCGGACTCGTTCCCGGCTGCGCCGCAACTTCTCATCCCGTTTGTGGCGCTCGCTGAAGTCACGCACCACCCGGGCATAGCCCTGTAAATCTCCGCTTTCGCTCCGCAGGGCCATGGTGATCACGTTGGCCCAGAATCGGGTCCCATCCTTCTTTACGTGCCAGCCTTCGGTGCTGAAATGGCCTTCGCTCGCGGCCCTCTTCAACTCTTGATGCATCGTGACTTGAAGCGGGTCTTCCTCGGGGTTCAGAAGCGTTACATTCTGGCCAACGGCCTCGCCGCTGGTGTATTGGTACATGCGCTCCGAACCTCCATACCAGGCAACGATCTGTCCATCCATGCCCAATAGCGAGAGAGCAAAGTCTTGCACCCAGGAAGGAATAGAGTTTTGCGCGGGATCTGCATCCGGCGTGGTTGCTGAAGTCTTGTCGCGCAGCGCCAGCAGGTGGCGAACCGGCAGCACATTCCCTTTCGCCACGTACTCGACATCCCGGGGGGCTCCGTCCGGACCCAAAAGCTGGAGCGTTCCCACCTGCTCGCCCTCTTTGAGAAAAGTCCGCCAGCGCTCCGAGATAACCGGCCTGATTTCGGGAACTGCGAATTCGTCCAGACTGCGGCCGATGATTTTTTCCCGCGGCAGACCCAGCAGCTTGCTGGCGCCTACGCTCACGTCGCGGTAACGGCGGTCGTTATCGGCAATGAGGATGGGCGTGGAAGGATGGAATATTACGGCGCGGAGCAATAGCTCAAGTTCTTTGGGTCCGTTTTCCGTGAGCCAGCGGATGGCGACGGGCTGTGAGACCGTGGAGTTCAAAACGCACCTCTCCTTTGCCCCGTCGATCCAGGTAGCCGTTTGCCGGAAGAACGCATGCATCGCATTCCGCAAACATTGGGACGCCAAGAATGGCGGTGAAGCTTGATAGTATCACGGATACCACCGCGAAGATGCATTTTTGAACCTATTGTGACCATATATAGTCACGGGCTGAGCAGGATCAAGGCGATCACCGTCGTTTTGAGCGGCTAAGCGGCTTGTTTCGAACACCTGGATAACCGCCCCCCATATCCAGCCAAGCCTAAAAGAAGGCCCATACTCAACAGAGTGGCGGTGCCTGGTTCTGGAGCGGTGGCGACACCGGCGCTGCATCCTGGCCCATTAATGGAGACGTCGTTGGTATCCATAGTCACGGCTCCGTTGAGCGCCAGCGCCCTGCCGCACGAAATATCCGCACCCGAATCCAGCGTGATGTTGGAAAGCGCTAAAATGTTCCCCGCGAACTGGCTGCTGGTTCCTAGAGTCGCCGAACTGCCGACCTGCCAGAAGACGTTATTGCCCGTAGCGCCGTTAATAACCGTCACCTGCGAGCTGCTTAGAGTTGTCAGCGTGCTTCCTATCTGAAAGATAAACACCGCATTTGCGTCCCCCTGAGCGTTGAGAATGAGGGTTCCATTCAACTGCGCCGACGAGGCAAAGCAATAGACACCGGCTGTCAGGGTCTCTCCGCCCAGATTCTGACCGGTCAAAACGCCCCCGCAGGGTTGGGCTGCAGCGACATTGTACGCGCCAGTCAAATCCATCTGAGCCTGCATCGCAAGGGCGTCGGTAGCGTCGATACCACCGCTCACCGTTCCGGGAGGAAAGCCCGTGATGGAAGTGCCGGACCAGAGTCCCAGATTTCCGTTGACGGAGCTGGGGCCGGTGTTGGTCACGGTGGTTCCACCGAGGACCGCAAACAAGTTTGCCGCTCCCAGTCCGACGTTCACCGTGGTCGCGTAAACATTCGCCGCCCATAGCCAGAGAATTATCAGAGAAACACTTCGGATTTTCAACGCAGCAACCTCCCCGGCGCGACGTGAATAGATTCACCGCTCATCAAGTCGTATGGACCAGTGACAGAGCGCTTATCGACTACACTTCGCGTTTCTTTAAGGCGCATGCTTCGTCACACGTGTGGCCCAGCTAGTGTCGCAATTCATTACTAATTTTACGCACAGTTTCAATCGGTTTTAACATTTTTGGGTCTATCTAAGGCAATCGCCAAGCTCGCCATAGCCGGTTCTTTAGTACGGGGTGGTAGCTTCCTTATTGCCATGGGCACACGGCAGGCAAGCGTTTTGGGCAACTCCAGCCGACGGAATAAAGCATTGACTCGCCGAGTTTTCGATTGACCATGTGTGGTCACATGACGGCCAATAGTCAGTATATTACCCCATAATAGTCACCAGTTTTGTGAGTATTAGTGAGTTGATGAAATCCAGCAGCAGGAGCCGGATGGCGCTCTGCCTGGTGTTTGATAGTTATTTGGGCCTTCGCCTGCTCTTCCTCAATTGCCTGCTATTCCGTCAAAACAGGCACTATTACTTGACACGAAGGAGTACACTCAGATGCAAATCGCACGTATTATCCAATCTGCCGCGCTAACCGGCGGGGTGGTCTTTATGATGGCTGCCGGCGCTAGCGCCGCCACCATTACCTTCAACACGGCCCAAACGGGAACGGGAGGCTCCGGATTTAACGGCACCGGCAACCTGATCCTGCATAGTTCGTCGGGCGCCGAGGCGACCCTCGCCTTCGTTCCGGACATGAACTCCGTTAACGCCGTACCGGGCAATGTAAACTTTGGAAACTTTACTCTGGCGTGCTCGGCTTGCTCGACCCAGGCCGGAGGCTCCGGTTCTCTGTTCGACGCTTTCACTTTTGAAGTGGTCATCACCGACGTTACCGACGGCGCCACCGGGATTTTTGTGGGTAGCGCGGCCCCCGGATCGGTGTATCTCGATGCCAGCACCATTACCCTCAACTGGCAGCCCCTGCAATTAGGGCCGGGAACCAACCATGCAACTTCAGGAAACTTTGGCCCGACATCGTTCCAAACGACGCCGCAAACTAAGATTGTGAATCCCTTATCCGGCGCCCAGATCGGCAGCACAACGGTTCAGGGCTTCATCAGCTCCAGCGCCGTCCCGGAGCCGGCGACCTTGAGTTTAGTGGGCGGCGCATTGTTAGGCCTTGGCCTGCTGCGCCGGAAGAAAGGTTTGTCTCGGTAGAGTCTCCGATGCAGACCGGCGAAACCCTGAAACGGGACGATCGATAATCAGATCGCGCCCGTTCAGGGATACCGGTCGGTACATGACGCCGATGGAATATGGCCATAGATCGAATATAGCCATGGATGGTACATGGTCCATGGATTGCACATGGAGTCGGCGAGGAGCACACTAAATGCCTTTAGTAAATATCGTGATCGCGCTAATTGTGGTGGGCATGGCGCTGTGGCTGATCAATCGCTTTATCCCCATGGCCGGCAGCATCAAAACCATCCTGAACGTGGTGGTAGTGGTTGCGGTATCCGTGTGGGTATTGCAAGCTACCGGACTTTGGGGACCGATCAGTAGCTACCGGCTGACCCGGTGATGCCTGCGAAACCGGAGCCGCCTCATTGAATACCACAAAACTATTAGCTATTGCGCTCATTGCAATAGGCATCATTGCCTTTGCCTACCAGGGCATCAGCTATACCAGCCGCGACAGCGTCGTCGACCTGGGACCGTTGCACGTAACCGCCGAGAGATCCCACACTCTGCCCCTGCCTCCGATCGTAGGAGCGATTGCTTTAGCGGGCGGCCTTGCGCTGCTCTTCATGGATGGCCGGAAGGCTCGATAGTGTCTATTTTTCCAACGCCGCAGACTCCGGAAGCGCTCCACCTTACCCCACCTTCACAGCTTTGACGTAATCCGGTCAACTGACCGCGCTCGGTCAGATAAAGCCCCCCCGAAGTCACATCCCCGCCGTCGAACGGTGCGTCCCTCTCGCCGATCTGACCCAAAAGCGCGCTGCGTGGGGCGAAATGCGAGCCCCGGGCCCGTTTTTCCGTACAGACGGCGCTACTTGCTCGCAACGGACCCCGGCGTGCCTTAGCACAGACGTGCGCAGCGGGAGCATAGCCTCGCTGAGGAACACGTGGGTGTAGAACACCTGAGTTTAGAACACCAAAAAGGAGAACGAATGACATTTTTGAAAGCAGCACCTACCGTATTGGGCTTGGCGCTTCTGGGCTTGGCCTTCTCGCCCAGCGCCAGAGCCGACGATTGGAACAAGAAGACCGTCATCACTTTTAGCGGACCCGTGGAGATTCCAGGCGTCCATCTTCAGGGCTATGGAGTGCTGCCCGCGGGCACTTACGTATTCAAAGTCCTGTCCTCGCAGAGCGACCGCCACATCGTCCAGATTTTCAGCCAGGACGAATTAACGATTTATGCCACCATCCTAGCCATCCCGAACTATCGCCTGAAGGCCACCGATAAGACAGTAATGACCTTCCGCGAAAGACCGGCCGGGGAGCCGGAAGCGTTGCGCGCCTGGTTCTATCCGGGCAAGCTGTGGGGCGAGGAATTCGTCTACCCCAAGGCTAGAGCGATCGTGCTGGCAAAGGAAACCCACGAAGCGGTCCTTTTCACGCCGGCCGAGATCGCTCCTGAAGTCAGCGCCCCGATCAAGACGCGGCAGGAGCCCGTGGTAGTCGAACTGGAGAAGGCGCCTGTGAGAGCGATCCAGCCGACCGGCGAGGACGTGGAGATCGCCCAGGTCGTCACGCCGCCTCCGGCGGTTGAGTTGGCGCAAGCTGAACCGGCGCCGGTGCTCCCGGCAACCGGCAGCTCCATGCCGCTGTTGGCCCTGTTCGGAATGCTGGCTCTGGCCGGCGGCCTGACTCTTGGTCTGATACAGAAACGCGCGCTATAAGGCTTGGAACCGATTGGACTGGCGCGCCGCAAAAGGGGCGCGCCGCACGGAAGAGCTGTCGGCGTGAAGGAGCCACCTGGATGCACCAGAAAGTTATCCCGTTATTGGTCCCGCCGCTACGCAAGAGCCGGCCTGAAGGAGCGGGTACTCACGTGACTGCCAAACGGGGAATGGCGGTTCTCACGACGCCGCTATTGAACAAAGGCTCCGCGTTCACTGCCCAGGAGCGGGAGAGCCTGGGCCTCAATGGGTTGCTTCCACCGGTGATCAGCACGCTCGACTCGCAAGTCGCCTCGGCTTATATCCAATACCAGCGGCTGCCGGATGCGCTGGGCAAAAACATATACCTGACGGCGCTTCACGACCGCAACGAGGTGCTGTTCTTCCGGCTGTTTACGGAGCATCTGCGCGAAATGATCCCGATTGTAAACGATCGCACGGTAGGGCTGGCGATGGAACAGTACCATCACGAATGCCGGCGTCCCCGCGGGGTGTATCTTTCAATCGATGAACCCGACGGGATTGAAGCCGCGTTCAAGAACCTTGGCGCCAAGCCCCACGACATTGATTTGATCCTGGCGACGGATGCCGAACAGATCTTCGGAATCGGCGACTGGGGGGTGGGCGGAATCGAAATTGCCATCGGCAAGCTGGCGATCTATACGGCGGCCGGCGGAATCGACCCGGCCCGTGTGATCCCGGTCATGATCGACGTGGGCACCAACCGGCAGAGTCTGCGGGACGATCCGATGTATCCCGGAAACCGGCACGCCCGAGTCCGCGGCGAACGTTACGACAAGTTTATCGACGCTTACATGCGGACCGCAGCCCGGCTGTTTCCGAACGCACTGCTGCAGCTGGAAGACTTCGCGCTGGGCAATGCGCGCCGCATTCTCGAGAAATATCATGGGCATTTCCGGGCCTTCAGCGATGACTTGCAAGGCACCGGCGCCATCACGCTGGCGGCACTGGTTTCAGCGATGCGGGTGTGCGGAACTCCGCTGCGTAATCAACGCGTGGTGATTTTCGGCGCGGGCACGGCGGGGATCGGCATCGCCGATCTGATCCGCGACGTCATGGTTACAGAAGGCTTGACCCTGGAAACCGCCAGCCGCCGGTTTTGGTGCGTCGACACCGATGGTCTGATCACCGACGACATGGGCGACAAGCTGTCCGATCATCATATCGCCTACGCCCGCCCAGCTGGCGAGGTAAGAGGGTGGAGGCGAGACCTTGATGATATCGGGACGGTCCGAAAAGGATCGCCGCGCACCCGCAGCGCGCGCGCCATCGACTTGGCGGAAGTGATCCATCAGGTACGTCCCACTATGCTGATCGGCACTTCAGGGCAAGCCGGCGCATTCACCGAGCCCATCATCCGGGAAATGGCCTGGCATACCGACCGGCCGATCATTTTTCCGCTCTCCAGTCCGGCGGCGCTGGCCGAGGCTACGCCCGCCGATCTCATCGCCTGGACCGATGGGCGGGCTTTGATTGCGAGCGGCGGCTTGTTCACGCCTGTCACGCATAAAGGGACGACTCATGTGATTGGCCAGTTGAACAATGCCATGCTGTACCCTGGCGTGGGTCTGGGCACGATCGTGTCACGCGCCAAATATATAAGTGTCGGAATGCTGGTGGCCGCAGCCAACGCGCTTTCGAGCCTGGTGACGGTGCGCCTGGCGGGCGCCACGCTGCTCCCGCATATTGAAGACCTGCGCGGTGTGGCGGTGACCGTGGCGGTGGCTGTGGCCGAAGCGGCCATGCAGGAAGGCTTGGCCGAAGCCCGGCTCGCCGATATCGTACAGCAGGTGGAGGATGCCATGTGGCGTCCCGAGTATCGCCGGATTGAAGCTTCCTGAAAAGGCGCGAGTGCCCAAATGAAATCTGCTCCCATCGCTCTCCTGCTGGCGGCCGGGTGCATCACCTCAGTGCGGGTCGCGGCGCAGGCCCCGGTGGCACAAGTCGCGGCACCCGGCGGCGGCGCGCAGCAGGGCTCCGAACCGGGGGCCTTCCAGATCTCAGTGGATGTCGGCTTAGTAGTGCTGGGTGCCACCGTACGCGATCATGCGGGTCACTCGGTCCCCCGGCTTAAGCGCGAGGACTTCGACGTATTCGAAGATGGCCGGCCGCAGCCGATCCGTCTGTTCCGGCATGATGACACGCCCGTTGCCGTCGGCCTGGTGATCGACCACAGCGGCAGCATGCGAGAGAAGCTGGATGAGGTGACCGCCGGCGCGCGCGCCTTTGTCCGTTCTAGCAATTCCAGGGATCAGATTTTTGTCGTGAATTTCAATGAGACGGTATCGCAAGGCCTGCCTCAAGGCATGCGCTTCAGCGATAGCGTCGAACAATTGGCAGCCGCCGTCTCGGGCCGACCAGCGGTTGGCACGACGGCACTCTATGACGCGATTATTGACGGATTGATACGTTTGCGAGGCGGCACCCTCGAAAAGAAAGTTCTGATTGTGATCAGCGACGGCGGCGACAACGCGAGCAAGGCCCCTCTCGAGCGTGTGCTGAAGATGGCGGAGCAATCGAACGCCGCGATCTACACTATCGGTATCTTCGAGCCGGACGATCCCGACGGGAAGCCCGGCGTGCTGCGCCGCCTGGCCCGTGAAACCGGCGGGCAAGCGTTCTTTCCGTCGCAGCTCACCGAAACCGTGGAAATTTGCGAGCGCATTGCCAAGGACATTCGGGATCAATACACGATTGGGTACTCGTCGCCGGACGAAAAACGCGATGGGACATACCATCAAATCCGGCTTACGGCGCGTTCGAAGACAGCCGGAAAACTAGCGGTACGCACCAGAGCGGGCTATAGTGAGGCTGAAGCATCCCCGGCCGTATCCGGTTCGGTGGCGAAATGAAGGTCAGCGTACCGCAGAACTCCGTCGGGAAGTTAGTGCACTGGTCACGGAACGTGTTGCTTACAGCCGCAGCCGGACTGCTCGGCTATTGTGGGTTTGTGTTGGCGGATGCTTGGATCTACCAGAGGGAAGCGAGCCAGTTGTTTGACCGGGCCCGCTTGCAGGTTGCCGCGATTCCAAGCCCCGGAACGGAAGCGACCAACGGATTGCTGGGACGGATGGAAATACCGCGGCTGGGCGTTTCCCTAATTGTCGCCGAGGGAACAGCCGAAGCCACGCTGCGTCGCGCGGGCGGCCACATCCCGGGAACATCACTCCCCGGCCAGCGCGGCAATGTCGGCATTGCCGGTCACCGCGATACTCTCTTCCGTCCCCTGCGAAACATCCGCCAAAATGACGTGATCACGCTTACGACGTTGGCGGGAGATTATCGCTACCGCGTGACGTCGACAGAAATCGTTAGTCCGTCCGACGTCACGGTGTTGCAGTCCGATGGAGATGAGGTCCTGACGCTGGTCACGTGTTATCCGTTCTACTTCGTTGGTCCGGCCCCCGACCGATTCATCGTGCGGGCCCAGAGAGTTATAGGAAGCACCTAGGCGGGGCGCGGAAGATCAGTGGCCGCATCTTGACTTCACGCCCTGTCGAGGCTTTTTCATCAAAAAAGCAGCCGGAGCCATCACCGCGCAGATCAGCGAAAAGATGAAGATGGCACGTAACACAGTGTTTGAATCGGCACGAACAGGAAGCCCATGCCGATGGCCTGGTAGACGCGGAACACCATGGCGGTCTTGAAATCGATATTCAGCGTCCAACTGGTCATGTGATAGAGCGCGAGCGCGGTGCTGCTAAAACCGAACACGATCAGCCAGCGCCCGTCATGCGATCGTGAATAAGGTTCGCGCTAGCGCACTCGCACGGAAGGCACCACAGACATGCCGGGACGCAAGAGATGATCCGAATTCTGGCCAGGATCGAAGGCGATGCGCACCGGGATGCGTTGCACGACCTTCACGTAGTTGCCGGTGGCGTTTTCCGGAGGCAGAAGACTGAATTTGGCGCCGCTCGCTCCGGCTATACTCTGGACGGTGCCGGTGTAATCGCGGCCATAGGCGTCGACAGAAAGCTTCACCTTTTGACCCACGCGCATTTCCTTGAGCTGGGTCTCCTTGAAATTCGCGGTAACCCATAAGTCGTCGAGCGGAACGATTGCCATCATCTGCTGGCCGACAGCCACATTTTGGCCGGGGTTGATATTCTTTTTGCCTACGACGCCGTCGATTGGCGCGGGGATTGTCGTGTATTGAAGATTTAACAGTGCCTGGTCGAGATCCGCCTGGCGTTGCGCCACCTTTGCCTGCGCCACCGCAACTTCGCTTTGGGAGATGGTGACCCGCTGCGGACCGGTCATGGCACTCTGCACTTCCGCTTCGGCGTGGCCCAGTTTGGCGCGGGCCTGCTCCACCGCCACCGCTGCGGCGCTCACGCTGTGCTGCGCTTCAACCACCGCAGCTTTCTGTGCGTCCACGGTGGCTTTCGCTGCTTCCGAGGCGGCCACCGCCTGATCGTACTGCTGTCTTGAGATCTCGTCTTTGGCGACTAATATTTTGTAGCGTTCGACATCCTGCGCGGCTTTGGTGGCGTTGGCTTCGGCCACTTTGACGTTGGCCTGCGCCAGACTCAGCCGGGCCTGCGCGACATTCTGCTGCTGCTGCGCGTAGTTGATTGCTTCGGCCGCATCCTGCCGCGTAGACTTCGCGCCATTCAGAGTGCTGCTGGCGGTAGCGGTAGTGAGCGGCACGTCGTTGCGGGACGTCTGCAGATTCGCCAGCTCGTTATTAAGATTAGCTTTAGCGCGCTCCAGCGCGATTTCCAAATCCTTGGGATCGAGCTTTACCAGAACCTCGCCCTTCTTCACCATCTGCCCGTCCTCTACCAGAACCTCGCTCACGTGTCCCGCCACGCGGGCGCTGATGGCAACCACATTGCCGTCGATTTCCGCGTCGTCGGTGCTCTCGGTTCTTTGGATCTCCTGCCAGACGAAATACCCGCCGACCACTACCACCACAAACACAATCAAGCCGATAATCTTCTTCATTTACTGGTCCCCATGAACTGCTTCAAGTTGGTATCGGTCATCCCCACGGCGCGCGCCAGCGTCACTTTCGCGAGATTGTGCGCGTACATGCTGGAGATCAGCGCCTCCTGCGCGTTCGCCACGGCGTCCTGCGCCTGCACTACTTCGATGTTGTCGGTGACGCCGGCCGTAAAGCGGTCGCGCGCCTGCGTCAAAGTCTGGTTCGCGACGTCCAGATTGTCCCGCGCCACGGCTACCTGATCAGCGGCGGACTTCAGATCTAGCAGCGCCGAGCGGATGTCGACGTCGATGTGCTGGTCAAGCGATCCCAGTTCGTCTTTCCGCCGGCGGATCTCGATGTCGGCTTGCGCCACATCCGCGTGAATCCTGCCCCCATCGAAAACGTTCACTTTTACCGAGCCGACGAACGCGAAGGTGGGATGCAATTGCGCCACATTGACGCCGCTGGCTCCATAGTTGCCTTCAAGCGCCAGCTTGGGATAACGCTCGGCAAGCGCCGCATCGCGTGCGGACTCGGCTGCTTGGATCTGAGCCTTCAGGCTCAAGTAATCGCCGCGCGACTGGTGGGCGCGGTCCAGCATCTGCTCCGGCGTAAGGCCTTCGAGCGGCGCGTAGGGTGCGCTGTCCGACAATTCAAAGTCCTGCGCCGGGGGCAGCCCAGTGACGCGGGCCAGTGTGAGCTTGTCCTTTGCGAATAGATTTTGCGCGGCTAGAAGCTGCTGCTGGCGGGATTTCCACTCGACCTGCGAACGCAGTTCATCAATTGCGGGTGAGACGCCGGCGGCATGCTGGTCGCGAGCTCGCTCATAAAGCGCTTGCGCGGTGGCCGCTTCCGAGCGCGCCGCTTCCACCCGCGCTCCGGCTGCAATGATGCTCAGGTAAGAATTCGCCACGGCTTCGACCACCAGATCACGCGCGTCCTGCCCGCTCAGTTCCACGGCCTTCTGATTCTGCTCCGCGGCCCGCAGGTTTTTACGCGCCGACCAATCCAGCAGGTTCATGGATGCCGAGGCTCGGGCGTCGGAATAGCCGAATGGACCAATTATGGTGGGGAAGCCCGGGAAACGGAATCCGAAAGTCGCTAGGTTAATCTCCTGAACATATTCGCCGGCGCTGGCGTTGACTGTCGGCAGGAGGGCGCTCAGGGCGCGAATGCGCTCCAGTCGGGCCAAACCGTTGCTGGTCTCCGCCTGCAGGGAAGCCAGATTATTCTTGAGGCCGAGCTGAATCGCTTCCTCGAGGGAAAGCTTCCGCGGAGCAGGAGTCTGAGCCTGCAGCAGGCCGCTCAAACAGACAAGTCCAACATAAAGAATAAGATTGCGCATCACATTCGAAGCCTTGGCACGCGACATGCCGCTGTAAGTTATTTGAAAATAGGGCAGTACCGAGTGGGCGCCGCCGATATTACATCAATTGACGAAATATCGTCTTCTAATGCCCAACCGACCCATCCTGGATTGCAGCGTGCTCCGCTTCAATCCGAGCAAGCTTGCGGCACCCTTCGGGCCACCGACCACCCAGTTAGATGCGTTCAGGGCCTCCAGAATGTGGCGACGTTCCGCGTCAGTCATAGGGAGGACCCGGGAGGATTGGTTTAGCGGCTGGCTGAGGGCGTCCTTGGGGACCTCCAGCCGCGTCCCTGAGGAAAGGATAACGGAGCGTTCGAGAACATTGCGCAGTTCACGGACGTTGCCGGGCCACGCATAGTTCACCAGAGCAGCCATGGCTTCGGCGGGGATGGCGTCGATAGGCTTGCGCATGCGGGAGGCGAAATCCTGCACAAAGAAGCGCGCCAGGAGCGGGATATCTTCGCGGCGCTCGCGCAGAGGAGGGACCGTGATCGGGAAAATATTGAGCCGGTAGTAGAGGTCCATGCGGAACTCCTGATCGGCCGCCAGCCCGCGCAGATCACGATTGGTGGCAGCGATCAATCGGAACTCGGAGGTGAGCGTTCGCGAGCTTCCGAGCCGCTCGAACTGGCCGTCTTGAAGGACGCGCAGGAGCTTGGGTTGCAGTTCCAGAGGCAGGTCGGCCACCTCGTCCAGGAACAGCGTGCCTTTGTGAGCCAGCTCCACGCGGCCTAAACGCTGGTTGAGAGCTCCGGTGAAGGCGCCCTTTTCGTGGCCGAACATTTCGCTTTCGAGCAGGCCGGCGGGAATCGCCGAGCAGTTGAGTTTGACGAAAGTCCCGTGACTGCGGCGGCTAAGCTGATGTAAGGCGCGTGCGACCAGTTCCTTACCCGTTCCGGTCTCGCCCTGGATCAGGACGGAGGAATCGGTAGGCGCTGCGGATTGGACCTGCTCCAGCACGTGGCGCAGAGCCGGACTGGAGCCGATGATTTCGCCGAACCGGTGCTCGCTGCGGATTTCCTCCTCCAGATAGACCTTTTCTCCTTCGATACGCTCGCGCAGGTAGTTGATCTGCTCGAAGGCGAGGGCATTTTCGACAGCGATGGCTACGTTGCGAGCGATGTGCTGCATGAATTCCCGGTCCTCGGCGGAATAGGGGTCGACCGCGCGGGAGGCGAACACCATGCTGCCCAGCCGCTGGCGCACAGTGGAGAGCGGAACCCACAAGCCGCTTGAGAGCTGGTGGCGGCGAAGGTCGTGCATGACATCCGGACGGAAACGCGTTTCGAGCGCCAGGTCGGGGATGTAAAGCGGCTGCTGAGATTTCCAGGCAAGTTCGGAGGGCGAGCCTTCGAGCGGAAAATCGCGGCCCACCGGGCTATCGAGCGGCGGATCTCCCGCGATGGTTTCGATACGCAGGCTGCGGTTGTGCCCATCGATCAGAGTAAGCAGCAGATGGTCGAAGCGGATCAGCGCGCTGAGCGACTTCCACAGGCCGCGAAACAGGGCATCGCAATCGCGGGAGCCCAAAAAGGCTTCCGAGATCTCAGTGAGTGCGCGATATTTAAGGGCGCTGTCGTCGAGCATGCGGGGGCGACAGCTCTATTTTAGAACGGCGGTGCTCAGGCTCCAATGGGGCGGATACGCCGCGCATGAACGATAAAGCGCAGCGGCGCGGGACCCAAGTAGGAGAACGGATAGCAGGTCACCAGCGTTAACTCCGAGCCGTTGGAGCTGTCGAGCACCGCTACATCCTGGGGTGGGACAACCTCCGTGGAACTCACTTCATATTCGTAGAGTCCTGCCGGCGTAATCAGCTTGATGTGGTCCCGCACGGCAACCTTCCGCAGCGGCCGAAAGACGGTATCGCGATGGGCGGCGATCCCCACGTTGCCGCCCTCCCCGGGCAGTCGCGTCCACGGTACGTGACCGGCGCCGAAGCGTAGCGCACCTGCGTCGTCTCCTTCGACTACTGTTGTCGACATTCGCAGCCGCGGGATCTCAAGCCGCCCGATGACTTCGTGTGGATGCAGGATTCTGCGGGCCAAAGGGCACGCAAAATGGGAGCCAGACGCAGCCGACGTGTGTGGCGGATACGCCAGCTCGCGGCCTTCATACCAATCGAATAGAGCGGTGCCGCTCCACACCACGCCAACCCATACCAGCGCGGCGGCTCCCAGGAGCAGCAAGATGTTGCTCGCGCGCTTCATACACTCTCAAAGGGTTTTGCCGAAGGAGCGCAGGGCTGCTCCGGAAGCTACCGAGAACGCCCCGAGTAAAGCGATTAACGGCAGGGTGCTCGCGGTCTTGGGAAGTTCTGTCACCGGCGCTGGCACGGGTTGCGCCTGAGCAATTTCAACCGGCGGCGGCTGCGGCGCTGGCACGGCGGCCGGCGTGTTCTGTGCAATCACAGGAGCGCTGGCTGGTGCCGGGGGTGCCGCGGCGTGGGACGGCTCAGGCGGCGCAGGCCGCGGAGTCAAGGTCGTGGGGGCGGGTGCCGTGCGCACTGTCTCGGCTTTTGGATAGACGAACTCTTCGCCCCAGTTATCGCCCGGATAAAACCAGGTTTTCAACGCTTGCGGGGCGTTCGCGGCCCGCTCCTCGAACGT
Organism: Bryobacteraceae bacterium; assembly: GCA_035496735.1. Classification (GTDB taxonomy): domain Bacteria; phylum Acidobacteriota; class Terriglobia; order Bryobacterales; family Bryobacteraceae; genus Palsa-187. The sequence continues at coordinate 27,160 of DATJEI010000146.1, forward strand.
GAAGACGCTATGATCCCGGACCATATTAGGCTCATAGTCAGGAATGGCAAGCACGGTTGCGAAAACGTGATTCTCTCTCTGGTTGAGAAACTGCACGATATCCCGGTCGCTTAAACTGTTCACGAGCTTGACCACATAAGTGCCCGGGCTGAGTACAACTCGCGGAATTTCAACTGGCTGGTTAAAAGTGACGATGGTGCGTCGGTCCCATTCGTCGGCGTGCAGCAGCGGAGCTGCAACCGTACATGCCAGAGCAAACGGGACGATGTAAGAACGGCGAAAAAGTTTCATAAAAATTCCCTCCGTTTTGCGGGACGCATTGCGCCGGACGAAGGGTCCTCCTGTTGATGCAGTATTTTTTGCGGGAAGAGCTGGCGTGGAAAAAAATTTGAGCCGTGCCGCGGGATGAAATTCGAGTTTGTGCGTCTATCGGAGTGGATACAGGAGTGACATCCACCCTATGAAATTTCAAAATTTTTGGAAAGAAAGCAGGATCTTTGCATTTTGCTTAATATCGGCGAGCGTGGGAGCCGTAATAGGCTCGGGCCTTTGGGCCGAGCGCGCGCCCGCGCTCGCCCCGGTTGCCGCAGCTTCTACGGCAGCGGTGACACCAGGTTCGATTGAAACCAGCTTCGCCCCGGTAGTGGAGAAAGCACTGCCGGCGGTGGTGAATATTTCTTCATCGAAGGCCACCAAAGTCAGCGCCGACGGTATACAAGGCATGCCTCAGATGGACCCCTTCTTCCGGCAATTCTTCGGCGAAGAGTTCGGGCGGGATTTTGGCGGACGGGGGCGAGGCCGCGGTTCGATTATGCCTCGCAAGCAGTATGAACACAGCTTAGGGTCGGGCGTAGTGGTCCGGTCGGACGGCTACATTCTCACCAACAATCACGTGATCGACGGCGCCAACGAAATCACCGTTACCTTCGACAACAAGCGGGAGATGAAGGCCAAACTGGTGGGCACGGACGCCAAGACCGATATTGCCGTGTTAAAAGTTGATGCGACGAATCTGCCGACCATCGCGATGGCTGACTCCTCAAAGGCACGGGTAGGCGACTTGGTGCTGGCGATGGGCAGTCCCTTCGGCTTGAAGCAAACGGTAACGATGGGTATCGTGAGCGCTCGGGGACGCACCGGCCTGGGCATCGAAGACTACGAAGACTTCATCCAAACCGATGCTTCGATCAATCCGGGCAACTCCGGCGGCGCCCTGTTGAATACGCACGGGGAGTTGATCGGTATTAACACGGCGATCCTCGCCAATAACGGCGGGAATCAGGGAGTGGGCTTCGCGGTTCCGGCGAACCTTGCGCGCAGCGTGATGACGCAGGTGATGGAGCACGGTAAAGTAGTGCGCGGTTACTTAGGCCTGCTGCCGCAAGACATTACTCCGGCGATGGCACAAGCGTTGCACTCGAAACAGACTGAAGGCGTGTTGATCGGCGACGTCACCGCGGGAGCTCCGGCGGCGGCAGCAGGGCTGCAACGCGGCGATGTGATTCTGGACCTCAACGGGCAGAAAGTAGAAGACAGCAACCAACTGCGGATGCGGGTCTCGATGACGCCTCCGGGAACTACCGTCCAACTGCGCGTACTGCATGACGGATCCGAGAAAACCGTCGCGGTGAAACTGGCGGAGATGCCAGCGAACGTGGGCGGCTCGGTCGAGAAGAGCGAAGAAGGCGGCGGCGCGGCCAGCGCCCTCGAAGGAGTCTCGGTAGAGGCTTCGAAGAGTGGCCGCGGCGTGGTTGTGACTGATGTCGACCAAGGAAGTCCGGCAGGAATGGCCGGCTTGCGCGAGGGCGACACGATTCTCGAAGTGAACCGCGCGAGCGTTTCGAGCGTAGCGGATTTTGACAAGGCTATGCGTAACGTCAGCAACGGCGCGACGCTATTGCTGGTGAAGCGCGGCGACAACACATTCTACGTCGCCGTGCAGAAGTAATCGCTATTGCAAGAAATCCGGGCTGATGGAGAGGAGCCGGGCTTGTGCCCGGCCCTTCCTTTCTGTAGGGTCGCCAGCGGGACCATCTCTAGGACTTCTGCAACATAACCTCGGTCGACTTGATGACCACCGTCACCTTGTCTCCCTTTTTCAGCTTGAGATCTTCCGCGCTTCGCCGGGTAATCACGCTGTCAATGTGGCTCTTTCCTATTTTGACAACCACGTGGGCCATAATGTCGCCCAACTTCACGCTCGCGACTTTCCCTTCCAGTTGATTGCGGGCAGATATAGGCATGTCCTAAGGATGCCACGATTCCCGGCACCGGAGCGGCTGCTTTGACCGTTACAATGAGTGCGTGGAAACCCGCCGGATGTGCCCCAACTGCCGGGCCTTCATCACCACCAGTGATAAGGTCTGCCCGTATTGCGATATAAAGTTGCAGGCACCGGCTGCGGCCCGTCGCGCACCCGCCGATCTGCTGGGCGGTTTGATTCCCCATGCGCGATTCACCACCGTCGTGATCCTGCTGATCAACGCGGGCTTGTATCTGGCGGAGGCGTTGCCGGGCCTGATTGCCGGAAACGACGCGACCGGACTGCCATTATCGCTGGCCGGTGCCAAGATCGGCCCCTACATTCATGGGGGACAGTGGTGGCGGCTGCTGACGGCGGGGTTTTTGCATGGAGGAATTCTACACCTGCTTATGAATTCCTGGGTGCTGTTCGATCTAGGGGCAGCGACGGAGGAGGCCTACGGCACCAGCCGCTACCTGGTGTTCTATTTCGTATCCACCATCACGGGTTTTTATGCGAGTTATCTGTGGCATCCGCTGGGTAATTCGGTGGGTTCGTCGGCGGGCATTTTTGGATTGTTGGGGGCGATGATCGCGCTGGGGGTTCGCGACCGGTCGTCTTACGGTGCGGCTATCCGGGCTCATTATGTGCAGTGGGGGATTTATGCGCTGATCTTGTCGGCGTTATTCCCGGCCACCGACAATGCCGCTCATATCGGCGGCGTCACCGGTGGATTCGCAATTGCCTATATCGCGGGCACGCCGCGTTTAACCGGCTACGGAGAGCGCCTCTGGCAGTTGGGCGGGGCAGCCGCAGTCGCGCTGACGGCTGTCGCGTTCGCCTTTATGTTCCGTTGGATGATGACAGCCGGCAACCTTTAGCGTGCGCCCGTAGGCTCCCGTTATTTTGGCGGGATTTCAGAGCTGGTGATATCCTCAATCGCTTTCCAGTTTCCATCGGCCTGCTTCTTGTATACCGTGAGGTAACTGCCTTTGTCTTCGACGGGCTTCTTGGTCTTGGGATTCGTCATCGTCATCGTGTAGGAACCCTGCGTGGTCGCCAGATCGCCGCTGGCGCTGATTTCAATGCGATCCGGCGCGAAGGCAATTTTGAGGTTGGGGTCGGCAAGCATGCCTTTCCAGGACGCTCGCACGGCGTCCTTAGTCTTGGCCGCGGGCGAGCCGGGCATCATCAGGATGGCATCGTCGGCATAGTTGGCCACGCTCTTATCGAGATCCTTGGCGGCGGCGTCTTTCGACCAGGCCGCTTCCAGGTCGCGAATCTTGGCTTTTTCGGCGGATATATCCACTACGGGAGCCGGGGGCGGCGGGGGAGCAGTATTGCAACCCGCCAGCAACAAAAAGCCCGTTACGGAGACAAACGTTAATCTAAACATGGTTAACTCATATCCGATCGACGGGGCAAACACAAGCGGGGGTGGAGCGCGCTAGCGAACAATTACTTTGGCGAGGCCGGCGTTGCCGGCGACATCATATGCGCGGATGACAATCAGGTGTTCGCCGGACGGGAAACTGTCAATGTGGATGCGGAATTGTTCACGGGCGGAATCGGTGACTCCGTCAAGCGCTTCGACGGGTACCCATGGCCGCGCATCGACGGAATACTCGCAGCGGCGGAGGGCGGAGCCGCGGTCTTGCGCATCGACGTCGATTTCTACTGCCGTGCCGCTGCGACGTGCAGGACCGGCATTAACCACGGGCGGCGTGTTATCAATGAGCACCGGCGGTCCCGTCAATTCAACCTGGCGGGCCTGATCAGGGGGATTTGAAGGACGGTCCGTCGCCACCACGCGGAAAAAATAGCGGCCGTCAGCGAGCATGTCGCCGTCCAGCAGGTAGGTGTTCTCGCTGATATCGGCACGCAGCAGTTTCCACTCTCGTTCGTCTTCGCCGCGAAACCAGAGGCTGTAAGAAAGTTTGTCGCCTTCCGGGTCGTCCGCTTGCCAGGAGATCAGGATCTGCTGGCCTGTGGGCCGCGATAGCGTTTGTGCCTGGGTTCCGGCGGCGCTGGTGGCATCGCCGGTATCGGTCACGGTGATGGAGAAAGCCGAGGATACTGCATTCGAAATCACGTTTTTCGGAGCGCCGGCCGAAGAGGGTTGCGCGGAAACCGTAATGCTGCGAAGCGAGGGCGGACTATTCTGCGGCAGATATGCGACGGTGACACTGTCAAGTTCCGCAGGGACTCCGGCGGCGCCGGTAAACTCGGCGCGCCATTGGATGAAGCGGGCGTTGGGACTGGTGATCAGCGCCTTCGCGGGATCGGCAATGGGATCGGACCAATCGCTCCAGGTGGAGTCGGGTCGCGCCGAGTTTCCCGCGCGAGTCTTGAAGACGATGCCTTTGCTGCCGACCCAAGCCAGGCGGCCCCAGCGCGCGACCGTGCCGGAATCATGAACCGCGGATTCGAACCAGCCGGTACTGGACCCGGATGCATCCAGGCGCAACATTTTTCCCGCATTGCCCGCGGCCACCAGAAGCCCCCGCGCCGAAGTGGCCAGCCGGGTTACATCCGCCTCGTTAGTTTGGGCTACCAGCAGGGCGTCGCGGGTGCGATCGGGACGCGGGTCCAGACGATAGACGCGGCCCTGCGCATCCGTAAGGAAGGTGAGCGTGCCACCGGCGTCGGCCACTGCGTCGTAAATATTTTCGTCTTTCGAAGTCCATAAGGTCTCAACGGTGTTATCGGGAAGGATCTTGTAGAGCGCCGAGCGCTCGACGCCGGTAACTTCGGTAGTTGTGGCAGGAGCGCTAATGGGCGAGGTCCCGGTAGTGGGCTTGGTGGGATCCGGTTTGGGCGCGACGGCGAGGCCGGCTTGTGCGTCGGTGACGGTGATGCTGGTGGCAGGGGCGGTGACCGTAGGAGTCGAAGACGACGAACTGGACGCGGCGGAAGTGCGCTTCGCCAGACTGCCACCGAGCGCCGCGGCGTAAATCGAGCCGTCAGCGGCCGAAACAATGCTGCGGATTTCGGGCAGGTTCGCGTCGTAGAGCACGAAGCCGCGCGCGGGAGTGCCGGTAATGCGATACAGAATTCCATTAGGCTCACTGCCCGCGAGCAGGCGCCCTTCGCGATCGAAAGCTAGCGCGGTGACGTGAGACTGGCCGGTCTCATAGTAAAGCTCGCCGCGTCCGGCGCTTCGTCCCGCGGCGACCACGCGATAGATCTTGCCTTGCTGACCGGTGGCGACGTACAGAGAACCGTCGGACGCGAAGGCCAGCGCCCAGATATAACGCTCACCGGGAGCGAAGTATTCGGTGGCGCGACCGTTCTCGATGCGGTACACCTTGCCATCGGGCGAGGTGCCGGCGTAAACTACGCCAGCGCGGTCAACGGCGACCGCGAAAATCTCAGGCTGATCAGAAGTCCAGACCACGGTGCCATTGCCAGAGGCGTCAACTTTCAGGAGACGGCCGCGATTGCCGGTACCGAGATAGAGAGAGCCGTCGGGCGCCGTGGCGACGCTCCAGATCTGGGCCTGATCGGAGGAGAAAACCGTTTCGAGCTTGGGGCCGAGGATCAAATGGCCGTCGCGCGTGATCGAAAGTCCACTCATCCGCCCACGCAGGAAATCCTGATAGCCATTCAACTCCCAAGTAGCGGTGGTGGCGGCGAGAGAGACGCCAGCCGCCACCACAGTCAGAATGAGTGCGCGCAAAGCGGATCTCATTCCTTGACCTCAACCTGGATGGTCTTGGTACCGGTGACGACGAAACCGGGAGCGCCCGGCACTTCAAGCTCAGCGACTTTCGCGCCGCGGGTGTTCACTAAGTTAGTAGAGCCGGCCTGCACGCGGCTCAGAAGCATCGCGAGAGAAGGGGGCGGGTCGGGAATGTCGCGGCCATCGACCGTAAAGGAAGGCTCGGCGCGCCAGACGCGGATGTAGGCTTTGGTGTTAGAACGAAGACCATTCAGCAGGCCCAGCACCTGCTGCGGCGAACGCTGCGGCGTGGCCACGGCCGCTTGAAATTCGATCACATTTGTGGATGTGGCGTCAGCGATGGTGAAATTCAGGATGCCGACCGGCGTGCCCACCGGAACACGGTACTGTACGCGGCGTGAGATGTCCACGCCGTTCTGGCCTTCCATCACCACGGTAAGGTCGAGGTCTTCACCGGGACGCACGGTTCGCGCGGCCATCAGGTCAACCACCTGCTCCTGGCTGCGGCGCTCCACTGGCGCGATGTCCAGCGAAACGGTCTTCAACTTCAGAGCATCGAAGCCGCTCTGCAATGCGTAAGCAATCGGCGACCCGATGCCGGCCGAGGCGATCACCGCCACCCCAACATCGCCGCTATACACATCGTCGACGCGCACGGGTCCGCCATCGAAGTCAAGCTGGCCGCGCACCGAGTAAGCCTGGGCGCCGACGCTGCGCTCGGTGGAATCGATAGCCGAAAACAAGGCCATCTGCATCAGCAGCGGCGTCATGACGCGGTCCTGCACTAGTTGCATGCGGTAGGTGTTTTGACCCACGCGGATCTGCACGGGGATCAAGCTAGCCTGGCGGCCGGTGAGTCCGGAGACGGCGGTCTCGCGATCCGAAGTGATGGAGCCCATCCATTCGCGCGCGATCGAAATTTTGAAGGAACTGGAAAGGTTGGGCAGCAGCGCCAGCACCTCAGCGCTGGCAAACGGCAGGTCGGTAGATCCTTCGTCCAGGAACCGGTGTCCGAAAGCATAAATACGATCGCCGTCGATGGCTGTGATGGTGCCCTCTGCCCCTACCGTCATATCGCCGGAGATTAACTGGACACTGATCATGGATCCGGGCTGAAGCTTGCGGGGATCGCCCAAGCGAGCCGGGATCGCGCCGCCGCCGGATACTCCCTGGCGTGGGTCGAGACCCATTTGGCGAAGCTGCGGCGCGAAGTGTTCGAGCGCGGCGGGCGTGAAGCCGGTGAAAGACACCGGAGTTGCGATCTCCTCGAGAGTGTTCCCGCCCGCAACAAACGGCTGGCGGCGCGGGGCGGCCTTGGCGATGGTTTGCGCCGGCTGCGGCCTCACTCGAAGCATGTCTTCAATGGGCCGGATGCCGGCGATTGCTTCCTTCGATAGCGGGAAGCTTAAGGCGACGGCGCCCACCAGTTTGCCGTCGATATAAACCGGCGAGCCACTCATGCCCTGCATGACTCCGGTGGAGACCAGGGGGCCGCCGCTCAACCGAGCCAGAATGATGGACTGCCGAGGGCCAAGATTTTCAAGTACCCCAAGCACTTCCACCTGAAATTCTTCCACGCGAGTACCGGAGAAAACAGTTCGGCCGACGCCATGCTGGCCGGCGCGGACATCTTTGAGCGGGAATATGTCCGGGGCGGCGAATCCCAATGCGGCGAACCCCAACCACGCAAACGACAGCGCGGCCATCCGGTGCAGGTGGATCACAAGAACATTGTAACGAGTCAAGCGAGTCTATCATCTCACTCCCGAATGGCCCGTAGTAGTATAGGTGAAGTACTCTGACGGAAGGAGGCGCTTTCCGATGTGGAATCGCCGAAAAGAAGAAGAACCAGCACCGAAACCCACTTCGGTTCCGCCGACCGTGTCCGAACCAGCTAAGGAAGGAATCCCCATGTCCACACAGCCGACCCGACCCCTGGAGACGCGCACCGAACCTGTGCGCGGAGGCGTCGCGATATTAGGAAAATCCGTGATTCTGAAGGGCCAGATTTATGGGCGCGAAGACGTGACCATAGACGGCGAAGTGGAGGGGACGGTGGAGTTGCAGGAGCACCGGCTCACAGTTGGGCCCACCGGCAAAGTTGTGGCCACTATCAAGGCCCGTGAAATTGTGGTGTTGGGTACGGTTCAGGGCAACATCGAGACTCGCGAGAAGATCGAGATCCGCAAGGATGCCAAGGTAGTGGGCGATATTCGCACCGCCCGGATCGTGATCGAAGACGGCGCTTACTTCAAAGGCGGCATCGACATCGTGCGCGCCGAAGCGCCTAAGCCGGCAGCGGTGCCTGCGGCGGCCCCCAAGCCGCAGCCAGTGGGCTCGACCGGCCCGCAGTCCCCGGCAGCTGCGGCGAGCGCGGGTGACGCCAAGCGGTAGTGGCTCAAGCACCGATAGCCGGTTCCGAGACGCGACAAAGTCACGGCCTGGATCAATTCTGCGCTTCGCTCGAGGATCGGCCAGGGATGGCCATTCTCGACTTCGCGGGGGCGAGCCAGGCCACGGTAAGCTTTATCACCAACTACGGGCATCGTCTCTATTCCGACGATTTTGTGCGGCAACTGGATCGGGTGTTCGGATCGGCGCCAGCGGGTGCAAACGACGCCGAGTTCTTCGAGAACCAGGCCAACCCTGCACTGGTGTCGGACTTCTTCGAGCTGGCGCTGAACTTTGACGACGCGAGTTTTGACGGCGCGCTGGTGTGGGATTCATTGCAATTTCTGTCGTCGCCACTGTTACAGACGGTGGTGGCGAAACTTCACAAGATGTTGCGGCCGGGCGCGAGTTTGATGGCGCTGTTCCACACCGATGAGCGGATCGAGAACATTGCTACTTACGCTTACCGTATCCACGACAAACGGACCATCCAGATGGTTTCGCGGTCGCACCGCAAGCCGGCGCAGATTTTCAACAACCGGAACCTGGAGAAGCTGTTCCAGGATTTCCAGTCGGTGAAATTCTTTCTGACGCGGGACCGGCTGCGGGAAGTGATTGTCAGGCGCTAGTGCCACTCGTCTCCCATATTGTCGTCGGTGATCAGACGTGTTCCTTGAAGACGCCTCCGCAGGTCATCGCCCAGCTCCATTCGGATATCCCGCGCGGGTTGAGGCGAATACAGAGTATCAGCAAGCGAGAGCACTTCGTCAAACCGTTTCCGCTGGGTCTCATCGTTTAAGTCAAATACCGGTTTCTTGTCAATATTGTAGGCGGCCAGAACGTCCGACCAGCGCTGTTTGTCGATGGAAATCGGCCCGTCACTGACGGCGAGAAAATTGAACACACGCAGCGAGAAGGGAAACGCGCTGGCTCCCGTCAGGAGGGCCGCTCGGGAAAAGGTGGTGTTGTAGAACAGGATCCCTCCCGGGTTCAAGTGACGCCGCGCAAGGTCCAAGAATTCCAGCGAAAGCAGATTACTGGCGTGAGCTCTCCACGAATACGTGGTATTCATCACAATCAAGTCGAAGTTCTTGTGCGGATTCCGGTGTAGCCAGCGTCGCCCGTCATCGATCGTAATTTGGACCTTCGGATTCCGCAATATGCTACTGACCATCGGATATTGCTCGATCAGCGGCAAGTATCCTGGATTGATCTCGATGATGTCGAAGTGCCGGACGGCGGGATTATTAGCGATGATTTGCGCCCACGAGCCGGAGGCGAGTCCGATCATCAGCACTTCCGCAGGATGGGGATGAAAACTCGAAATCGCGAAGGGCCGGAATAACCCGTTAGTGTCGTTGAGCAGGTCGGTATTGAACCGTCCATCGTACACACCACCGCCGTATGCGGTCCCATCCTGCGAAACAGCAATAACACCGCTGCGCGTTTCGACTACGTGGCGGAAGGTGAGGCCGGCTGGAAACCGCTCTTTGTATAAGAGTTTTTCGTACAGCTTTGAGAAGAGCTGTGGCGACAATAATGCGATCACAAGCGCAGCCAAGGCTCCCGTGCTCACGAACCCAGGAAGCCGATGACCGGTGCGCCCCAGAAGAGCTCCGGCCGACAGGACAGCCATCCCCAAGAGGCAAAGGCAAATGCTGCGGAGGGAAAGGTAGTCCATCAATATGAAGCCCACAACAAAGCTTCCGGCGGCCGAGCCAATGATATTTGCGATATACAGATAGCTCAGTTTGCTGCCCGCTTGGTCGGTCGGCCGGATGCCGATATGAGACACCAATGGGAACGCGGCCCCCAGTAGCGATGCACCGACCATTACCAGAGGAAATGTGATCAGCAGCGGGAGGATGCGTACGGCGGACGCGAGAACCGGTGCCACGAGAAAGGAAACGACTCCGCCCCAAATGATAATCCCGCCAAGCAGGCGGAGCGCCTGTTCGGGATTATCGCGCAGCTTCTTCGTGCAGAGGTCGTGAATCACGAAAGAGCCGAAAGCAATGCCCGCCAAATAGCACCCTAGTAAGATGGCGAACACTGGAGCGACGCTTCCCGAGGTGAACGAGTAGACACGGTACCAGACCATTTCATAGCCGAGGGAGATGAGGCCGGTCACAAAGGACAGAGCAAGTCCTGCGCGGAAGCTAGCTGCGCCGCTTGGTTTAGACACTATGAGCGACTCGAAATTCTCGACCATAGACATTGGTGTGGAGCGCGAAAGCAATAGCGCCGAACACCCGACAAAAACATTAAGTAGGGCAGCGATTCGCACGGATCCGGACTGACCGAAACGGCTCATCAGGAAGAATCCGGTGGCCAGGCAGGCGAGCGACGAGCCAAGTGTGTTTACAGAGTAAAGCAGACCTACCGATTCGCCAATGTTGCGTGTGGCACGAACGGAGTGAGCCACCAAGAGAGGCAGAGTACTACCCATCAGCAATGTTGGGATCAAAAGCAGGCAGAGGGTTACGAGAGCGGTAACGGGCGCGGAAGCCCCAGCCGTCCATGTGGAAGCCCAGCCGAATAAGGGTAGTGAGACGGCACCAAACAGTCCGATACCGATCTCAATGGCGCCAAAGGCGCCGAGAATCGGAAGACCGTGAACTTTCGAAAGCCGCCCACCAGTCAGACTCCCAAAACCGAGGCCTAGCATGAAAACGGTCACAATGATGGTCACCGATTCGATGTTTACGCCGTAAATCGCGAATAGCGTCCGCTGCCAGACGATCTGGTAGATCAGCGCCGGGAAGCCCGAGATAAAAAAGAGCGTGTAATACGGCAGAATTGCGGTCGCGGGGGCCGGAACACTAACGGTTGGCGCATTCGTCTGCATAGAATTCGGAGCCTTAACGGGTCGGTCTCTGTTCATCCTAAGTCTAAGCCCTCTATACTTCCTAAAAGGAGTCCTTTTGTCCCTCGAAGACGATTTGTTGGAGCAGCGCATTAACCGCATTGCGGAGATTGAAGCCCTTGGGTTCCGGGCCTACGGGCAGCGGTTTGATTTTACGCACACGGTGCCGGAGATTCTCGCGGCCGAGAGCGCGAAGACCGCCGAAGAATTGGCGGCCGCGAAACCGCAGGTCAGGATCGCCGGGCGCATTCAGACCATGCGGCGCATGGGCAAGGCCGGGTTCTTTCATGTAATGCAGCGAGGCGAGCGGCTCCAGGTATATGTCCGCAGCGACGCCGTCAACGAGCGGGAGTACGCGCTCTACCAGTTGCTGGACATCGGCGACATTGTAGGCGTCGAGGGGTACTTGTTTCGCACCCGCACGGGGGAATTGAGCGTCCATGCTGAAAAGCTCACGTTTCTTTCGAAGATTCTGCTGAATCTGCCCGAAAAATGGCACGGCCTCGAAGACGTCGAGATTCGCTACCGGCAGCGGTATCTGGATCTGATCGCGAACCCGGAATCGCAGAAAGTGTTCGTGACGCGGGCGCGCATAATCTCGTCTCTGCGGCGGCAACTGGAAGAGCGGGGATTCGTGGAAGTAGAGACTCCCATGATGCAGCCGCTCTACGGCGGCGCTGCGGCGCGCCCCTTCGTGACGCATCACAACACGCTGGACATGGATCTGTATTTGCGCATTGCGCCCGAGTTGTACCTGAAGCGGTTGATTGTGGGCGGACTGGAGCGGGTTTACGAGATCAACCGCAATTTCCGGAACGAAGGGATCTCGATGCAGCACAATCCGGAGTTCACCATGCTGGAATTTTATCAAGCTTACACCGACTATCAGGGCTTGATGGATTTCACGTGCAAGTTCCTGAAGCAGACGGCGTTGGATGCGACCGGCTCGGCAGTGGTCGAGTGGCAAGGCCATACGCTGGACTTCGCAAACATCCGCCGCGTGTCCATGCAGGAGGCAGTGGGCGCGGAGGTGCCGCTGCGGGGGCATGCACTGTTGGAGGCGTTCGAGAGAAGCGTAGAGCGCACGCTCATCCAACCCACCATCATTTACGACTACCCGGTTGAAGTGTCGCCGCTCTCGAAGGTCAACCCCCGCGACCCGGGATTCGCCGAGCGCTTCGAGATTTACGCGGCCGGCATGGAGATCGGCAACGCCTACACCGAACTGAACGATCCTCAGGAGCAGCGGCTCCGGTTTGAAGCGCAACTGAAGCTGAAGGCGGCGGGAGACGAAGAGGCGCACCAAATGGACGAGGATTACATCCGCGCGCTCGCTTATGGGATGCCTCCCACCGGCGGCGAAGGCATCGGCATCGACCGATTGACCATGATATTGACGAATTCGAAATCCATTCGCGACGTGATTTTGTTCCCACTCTTGCGTCCCGAGGGAGAGATCGGGCTGGCCGAGAAACTGCGGCGCATCGCACCCTAAATGTTTGAACTGTTCATTGCCCGCCGCTATTTGCGCGCCAAGCGCAAGCAGGTGGTGATTTCCGTCATCACCGCGATTTCCGTCATCGGCGTGGCCGCGGGCGTGATGGCGCTGGTGATCGCGCTGGCCATCAACAACGGTTTTCGCGACACGCTGCAGCGCAATCTATTAGGCGCGACGGCACATGTTTCGATTCTCGAGAAGGAACCCGGCACGGGCATCGAGCATTGGGAACAGCTGGCTCCGAGGCTGGCACGGATTCCGCACGTGAAATCGGCGGCCCCGGCCCTTTATGAGAGTGGATATATCACCGGTCCGGTAAGCGGATCGGGCGCAGCGATCAAGGGTGTGGATGTGCGTCCGGGTGCGCCCTTG
>DATJEI010000147.1:0-7309 GCA_035496735.1 Bryobacteraceae bacterium
AGGGGAGCGAATCTTTGCGCGGCTGGCCGCCGCTGAGATGGGCGTAGAAGCCCAGATCCTCGCCGGTTGACAGCTTGGTTGCGTAGATGATCTGGAAGGTATGCCCGGCGAAGTGCTCTACCACGTGATAAATCGCCGCCAGCGCGGTACCCTCGTAACCCTGCGTCCGTACGCGATCCATGAGCCGCCCCGCAGGCAGCGCCTGCAAAAGTGCCACGGCTTCCTCGATGGTGGCGCGCAATCGGGCCAGCAACTCATTCGCTCCGGCCCCTCCCCGCGCGGCGAATTCGGCATCGCGATCGCGCAGATCGGGCTGGCCGCCCACGCCGTGTAAAATCCATTGCCGGACGTTCCCGTTGAGATGCAGCAGCAGATTGCCCACCGCATTCTGATTGGACCCTGCCCGCATCCAGATCTGCTCCGGCGTGAGTTTCTGCACGCAGGTCTCGATGCGGTCCATCAGCTGTCTCAGCTTTTCCGCGGAGAATGTCAGAAACTCGGTTTCAATCGTCATGGTTCACGCGCGTCCATTTTATCGGCCCACCGCAGGAACCGGATCAGTTCGCGACGGTTGCGCCAGGTGAATCCCCAGAAAGCTCCCGGCGAGATGCGGCCGGCATCGAGTCCGCAATAAGTCTCGATCCTCCACCGCAGATAGGGGCTACGCCAGGGACACAGTCGGTACCCTTTCGAGAGCCGCCACATGGCACGGAGCATTTACCCTGAAACCGGCGTGACCAGGCTTGTGCGCGCTCTCGTCATGCGACCGCGGTCCGGCATCACTTATTGGCGTTGGCGCTGGCGTAATAGCCATTGCGGCTGCGAACGGTGGGGTGTCCGGGGGCATTTACGGTAACGGAAATTTTGCGGAAGGTCCCATCCAACGCCGGGTTCAGTGGCGAATACGCGAGCGTGTATTGGTTGCGAATCTCATGGGCGATTTCAGGCACAGCCTTGTCGACGTCTTCCAGATCCTTCGGATAGTAGTCCATCGCGCCGGACGCTAGCGCGAGATCGTGCAACGCGCGCTTGGCCCTTTTCGACTCCCGTGGCTCTTCTTCGCTTAAGATACCGATGGAGTAAATCAGCACGTCGCTCTGCTGGGCTTTGCGCATCAAGTCTTCGAGATTAATGTTGCTGGTATTGTCGTTACCGTCGGTGACCACCACCAGCACTTTTTTGTCCTTCTTGGCCTTATCTTTCAAGTAGTCCATCGACATGCTGATGGCGTCGCGCATCGCCGTGCCGCCCTTGGTTTCCATCCGGTCGAGAGCCTCTTCCATTTTCTTGATGTTGCTGGTGAAGGGCTGGTCCAGGTACGCGTCGTCGTTGAAATTCACGATGAACACCTCATCCTGAGGATTCGAAGCGCGCACCAGATTCAGCGCCGCCGCGGCTACCCGGCTCTTCTTGTCGCGCATGCTGCCGCTGTTGTCGATGATGATGCCGAGCGACACCGGGATGTCCTCCCGGCGGAAAATCTTGATGGGCTGCTCCACCCCGTTTTCCAGAACCTTGAACGCGGGTTCTTGCAGGTTCGTCACCAGCTTGCCCTTCTGATCGAGCACGCTGGCATGCACCACAACCAGCCGGCTATCGGCCGTGAAAACCGGGATCTCATCCTGCGGCGCAGCCGCATTTTGGGCCCCCGGCGTGGACGGCGGCGTCGTGCGAGCCGGTTGCGGCGCTTGACCGAAGGCCCATACAGCCGCCACCAAAACCGCGCCCGCGATTCTAACGTGTGGGTGCATAATATCCCGTCCGGAACATTGCGTGCAGCTGCGGCAGTCCCGTGGTCTTGACTAATTTCACTTGCACGCGGCGATACTTCCCGTCGCGCGCCGTATTCTTGGGACTGTATCCCAATAGGTACTGGTTGCGCAATTCGATCCCTATCTTGGCGGCAACATCGGGCAGCTCCGCCAGATTATCCACTGCAAAATGTCGGCCGCCAGTCTGCTCGGCTATCTCCGCCAATAAACCCGGCCCACTCATTTCTTCGACAGTTCGGCCCCGCGACGCTATAGGCTCGAAAATTCCGATGGCATAAATCTGCACATCGGCTTCACGGACCGCATTCTTTACTTCGGTTTCCGTGTAGCGGCTGGAATTGTCGCCGCCATCGGAAATGATCAGGATGGCTTTGCGCGGATTGTGCGCCTTCTTCATCTGATTCATCGCCAGGTACACGCCATCGAGTAACGCTGTGCGGCCCTTGGCCTGCGTAAATGTAAGACGGTTCTGAACCTCTTCCGTTTCCGAGGTGAAGGTCTGCACTATTTCCGGCCGGTCGCTGAACTCTATCAGGAAGAATTCGTCCTGCGGATTGGCCGTCTTCATGAATTGGGTCACCGCCTGGCGGGAGCGTTGCAGTTTCGCGCCCATGCTGCCGCTGGTATCGAAAACGATACCCACCGATAGCGGCGCGTCTTCGCTCGAAAACTGCGTGATCTCCTGGTCCACCTTGTCTTCGGAGAGCTTGAAATTTTCCTTGTCCAGGCCGGTGACGAAACGGCTCATCGGATCCGTTACCGACACCGGGATCAGCACCAGCGTGGTGTCGACTCGAATGTCCGAGCGCCGGTCAGTGATCGAGTCGTTGGCCTCCGCCGCGGCTGGCGTGCGGACGCGCGGCGTAATCGAAACCTTTGGCTCTACCGTACTGCCGGGAGGAGGTTGCGAAGCGCTTTGGGAATAACCAAAAGTGACGATCAGCGGAAGCGCGAAGGCAAGAGCGAGTCCGACTCGAGGACGCATAGTCAACCAACCTGCCCTCAGTATATCAGGGGAAGCGACGCATGATCGTCCCAATCTTTGGCTGGAGAGGAAGGCAAAAAGAAAATGCCGGTGAGTACTCGGAGGAAGATACTCACCGGCCGGTGTACTGTTTCCCGAAGGTTGCAGTCTACCGAACTTTGGGTGGCTCACCGAATCAACGGCAATCCAGCCCTAGAGAAAGAGACGTGGTGAGACACCGGAATGCCTCACAACTGGACAATCCAATAGTACCACAGCTGTACATAAATCCAACAGCCAGAAAGGTCCAAAACAGCTCTTTTTCTGCCTTTCCCGGCCTATCTTTCGATACATCTTTCGACACAGCTTGGCCCGGAATTATTGAAGAATTTTAATCAACATCTCGCCTAGCCGGTAACCTGCCAAGGCAACTCGTTGACGTGCTATCCTCTTAGCTTTTTCTTCGTACAGTGGAGGCAATCTGAGTGGTTGCTCCTTCGACCCTGTCTCCAACCCGAAGGTATACACCGCTGATTTGTCCAGCTCGAAACTTTCTGTAGCCCACTCGGCGGGATCGAGCGATAGCGGAGAGCCGGCCGGATAGTCGGCCATAATCTCGCGAGCGTAGCGAACGATGTCATCGTCGCTCAAGTCGCGCGGTGCGGCCGCGTTGTCCCACAGCGAGTGCAGGGTTCTGCCAGGCTCCACGAAGACAAAGTTTCCTCCCGCGTCGCCATTCGGTTGGGATTTCAGGAACCGGCTGGTGAGATGCAGCGGCTGATGCACATCGCCCGTGAGGTGCTCCAGCCAAGGAAGGTCGTAAGCGGCCTGCCGCGAATCGGCGGTGGCGATTTCCGCCAGCAGGCGCGGAAGCTCGCTCATCAGATGAGGAGGCCGCTGCTCAATCACCGGCGTTCCATCTCCTGAAATCCCATGGTTGAAATAATGCCAGGCACGGTGGCGCATCATATCCGGGAAGCCCGGCAGAGGCGGAGTGGGCTGGGCATTCGGATCCAACTCGTCATAGAAGCGGTTGTCGGTATTGTTGTTGTAGATGATCAGATCGGGCCAAGGGGCTGCATGAACGAAGGCGTACCGGGCAAGCGCGGCGGGATCGTTCTGAATAACCCCCATTGCGCCTTGCGTGAAGATGCGGTTGTAATCCGGATGCTCGCGGATCATCAGATCTACTCGCGCGCGAACCCGCGGCGTGAGCCGCTCATATGCGATCTCCGCAATGATCTGGTGACCGGAGTAATTCCAGGCCTCCGCCTGAAGCGCCAGCAGCAGCGTTGCCATCACAGAGGTGAGGCGTCCAATCAAAGGCATGACTCTATTTTGCAGCGTGTTTGATGAGTTGTTCGGCATGCCGCAAAGCTTCCGGCGTGACCCGCTCGCCCGAGAGCATGCGTCCGATTTCGCGGGTTCGCGCCGCCGCATCCAGTTCTTCGATGGTAGTGACGGTCCGCCCGCGCTCGGCGTGCTTCTCCACATAATAGTGATGTTCGGCGAAGCCAGCGATCTGCGCCAAGTGGGTCACGCATAGTACCTGGGCCGAGCCTGCGAGCTTCTTCAGCCTCCGCCCCACGGCTTCGGCGGCGCTGCCTCCTACACCGGCATCTACTTCATCGAAGACCAGCGTTCGCGGAATTGCATGCTTTTCGGCGCGCGCCGGGGCGATGCAGGTCTTGAGCGCCAGTGCGACTCGCGACAACTCCCCGCCTGAAGCGATTTTTTCGAGCGGCTTCAG
This sequence comes from Bryobacteraceae bacterium, assembly GCA_035496735.1. GTDB lineage: Bacteria > Acidobacteriota > Terriglobia > Bryobacterales > Bryobacteraceae > Palsa-187. The sequence continues at coordinate 4,487 of DATJEI010000147.1, forward strand.
CTCTTCGCCTACGTTGGGAGAGATAAGGAATTCCACTGCATCGGCGCCCGCAGCCGACCACTCCGCCGGCGCGACCCTAATCTCGACCCGCGTCTTTTCCATAGCGAGCGAAGCCAGTTCGTTTGCGACGGACTTCGCCAGACGCCGCGCGGCTTCGCGCCGCAGCGCGGAGAGGCGGCCCGCGGCGGATTCATACCCGGCACTCAAGGCGGCCACCTCCTTGGCCAGTGCCGTTCGCCGTTCCCCGGAGCTCTCGACCGCGCTCAGGTTATGTGAGACGTCCCGATGAAACGCGATCACCTCTTCGAGGGTCGCTCCGTACTTGCGGCGCAGTTTTTCTAGCGCGGCCAGGCGCGTCTCGATCTCTTCCAGCCGCGCCGGATCGGCTTCCAGTTTCCCCATGTAATGACTCAGCGCGTGGGCCGCTTCCTCAACCGCGATGCTCGCGGGTTCCAGCGCCGCCACCACTTCCCGCATGCTTTCATCGATGCGCCCCAGTTCCTCCAGGCGCTTGACTACGGTGTGTAATTGCGCGGTCACGCTCTCCGGGTCTTCGTACAACGCGGCGTAGGCAGCCCCGGCCGTCTCCTGCAGGCGCACTACATTGCGCAGCACGCGGCGCTCGTTTTCAAGCTGGAGGTCTTCGCCCAACTGCGGATTCACTGCTTCGATTTCGTTGCGCTGAAAACTCCACAGGTCGGCCTGGCGCAGTTTTTCCTGGGCGGTGCGGTCAAGCTCGGCCAGCTCCGCGCTTGCCGCATTCCAACGCGTGTAGAGGGCCGCGACTTCCGCCACCTGCTCGCCGGCGTCCGCGAACCCGTCCAGCATTTCCCGCTGCACACTCCCTGAAAACAACTGCTGTTGATCGTGCTGGCCATGGATGTCGCCCAAGCTGGGCGCCAGTTCCTTGAGCAGCGCCGCCGTCACCGGACGCCCGCCGGCGAAGGCTCGCGACTTGCCGTTGGGCAGAATCTCGCGCTCGATAATCAGTTCGCCGTCCTCCGGCTCGACGCCCTCCGGAAGCTCTTTCCCCTCCACTTCGAAGATCCCTGCGATCCGTGCCCGCTCCGCCCCGCTGCGCACCATTTCCGCCGCCGCCCGCCCTCCCAACAGCAGCGCCAGCGCGTCCACCACGATCGACTTGCCGCTTCCGGTCTCCCCCGTCAGCAAATTCAGCCCGCGATGAAAGCGCACCCGCACCTTTTCCACTACGGCGTAGTTTTCGACGGTTAGCTCAAGCAGCATGGGCGTCTACCGAATTATAAGGAAGTAGGACCGTCGCCTGCCGGAAACATTTTTAACATTTTTTGTTTTACGGGGGCCAAGTCGCTTACAATGTAAGTCGGATGAGAAAGGCAACCGGTTGATTTCGGAACACTGGATCAGCATCGTAGCGCAAGTCAATTTCTGGGAGATGGTCAAAAGCACCGAGCCAATCCCCATCGCGGTGATGGCCGTACTGCTGATGTTTTCGCTGCTCTCCTGGACCGTCATCTTTTCCAAATTGTTTATGTTCCGCCGCGCCGCCGCGGCCAACAAGAGTTTCCTGCGTGCTTTTCGCAAGGCGGAGCGCATGGACGCCATCGCTGCCGCCAGCCAGCAGTTCACGGCCGCTCCTCTGGTGGCCGTATTCGATTTCGGCTACAGCGAAGTCCACCGCCAGGTAACCAAACGCGGCAGCATCGCCAACCCGGTGGCGCTCGAGCGCACCCTCCAGCTTGGCATCAGCGAAGAAATATCGAAGCTCGAACGCAATATGAGCTGGCTCGCCACCGCCGCCACCGTTTCGCCGTTCGTGGGTCTGTTCGGGACAGTGTTCGGGATCATCGAAGCTTTCCAGGCCTTGGGCTTGTCCGGTTCCACGAGCATGCGAACGGTGGCGCCCGGCATCGCCAATGCGCTGTTTGCGACCGCGCTGGGCCTGTTCGCCGCGATCCCGGCAGCGGTGTTTTACAACTATTTCGGGAATAGCATCAAGGTGATGGGCACGCGCATGGAAGATTTTTCGCTCGAGTTCCTGAACGCGGCCGAGCGCATGTTCGAGGGATAGCGGAATCCATATGGCTTTCTCGGTGAGTAACGGCAACGGAGTCAGACGCGGACTGAGCGGGCGGCGCTTCGGCGCAGGCGACGGCACGCTCTCGGAAATCAACATCGTCCCCCTGGTCGACGTCGTGCTGGTGCTGCTGATCATCTTCATGCTGACGGCTCACGTAATGGAATTCGGCCTGGAGATCAACGTTCCGGAGGTCAGGCAGGTGAAGGACACCAACGAAGATTTGCCGGTTATAAGCATCACCCGCAACGGCAAGCTGTATCTCAACGAGAAGCCGATCAACATCAACCAGATCGCCAGTGAAATTCCCAAGCGTTTTAAAACCCAGAAAAACGTTTACGTGATGGCCGACAAAGCCACGGTTTACGATCCCATAGCGCAAGTGATCAGCACGCTCGATCAAGCTCATCTCGGGGTGAAGCTGGTGACCAAACCGCAGGAGAACTCCGGCCGCTGATGTACCAGATGATGGACCAGAATTACCATCCCGATATTCTCGACCAGCCCGAGCCGCTCAACCGCGCATTTGTTGCCGCGCTCACTTTGCATGCAACGCTGCTCGCGGGTATGGGCATCTATGGTTGGGTGAGTTCGCATCACGAGTCTTTCGGCGCGCAAGACGCCGGCGGCGGGGCCATCGGAATTGAGGCCGTGAAGTCCATTCCGTTGCTGCACTCCGGCGAGCAGAACCCCGTCGCGAGCGACACCGAGTCGCAAGTGCTGCAACAACCCGCCAAGCCAATCGAGCGAGAGAAGGAAGAGAAGGT
>DATJEI010000148.1:0-17813 GCA_035496735.1 Bryobacteraceae bacterium
GCGCTGCGGATTGGTCAGCAGCCGCAGCAGCCGGTTCGGGTCATGCAGCAGTAAGTTCGGCCTCTTATACGACGCGAAGCGGCGGGCAAAGCCCAACGTCAGTGCGAGCGGATCGAAGCGCCGCCTCGCTTCATCGGCTTCATTCGCCTGTGCTCCTCCTGCGGCGAGTTGGCGTGACAATCGTTCGCGCGCATACTGCACAAGGGCTTCTCTGGACGACGTGCGAAACTCCCAGAGAGTACGGTCGGGAACGCCCCGGACCACCGCATATCCAGGGCGAGTTCGATCAACGAATCAGCCCCGTCGATTCCTCCCGCCAAGAGATCGTGGATGGGGTCTCTGACGCTGCTCTGCTCGCGCATGATAGGTCCCTTTTCATTGTGATCTCGAAACGCGCTCCGTGGTTACTCTTTGGATCTAGCCCGAAGTCATCGTCTCGAATCAAAGCTTAGTGCGGTACCAGCACGGCGCGGCCACTGATTTTGCCGCGCTTTAGCTTGGCGTAAACATCGACGGCCTGGTCCAGCGGAAACTCAGAGACTTCGGCGTGAATGCGCCCGTCCCGAGCCATCGCGATGACCTCCATCAATTCCACGCGCGATCCCCAATAAGGGAGGCTCATCACGCACCCGTAAGGCGTGCTGCCGTGGTGAAAGTCGTGATGGCCGCCGCCTAGACCAACAATGGTCCAAACGCTGTTCCGGCCAAGTATCCTGGCACCCAGGTCGATGGTGGGCTGGACGCCTACGCAATCTAATACCAACCCAGCGCCGCGAGGACCCACAATCTTGAGTATCTGTTCGGCGGCTGCGCTCACGTCGCCTGTATTGACCACCTCGTCGGCGCCTAGCGCCTTTGCCTGCGCCAGTTTTGCGGGATCGACATCGGCGGCGATCAGGCGTACGGGCGTCAGCACGCGAAGCAACTGCACCGCCATGTGGCCGAGTCCGCCCACGCCCACCACCACGACCGTCTCGTCAGGTGTGAGTTGTAGAAGAGCTCGCTTGATGGCGTGATAGGGAGTGAGCGCGGCATCAGTAAGGGGAGCGGCTCTTGCCGGACTCAGGCTTCCAAGCGGCGCCAAGAACCGGGCGGAAGGCACCAACATGTATTCCGCCATTCCACCATCGAACCCGAGTCCGCCGCCGAACCCCCCTAGCTCAGCCCAATTCTCACAATAATTCTCCATGGAAAGCTGGCAGGCGTGGCACCGTCCGCAACCCCAAGGGCCATAGACGGCGACCGCATCGCCTTCTTTGTGGCCCGTAACGCCCGCCCCAACCTGCGCCACCCACCCGGCATTTTCGTGTCCCAGCGTGAATTCGCCGCGGAAGCCGAGATCTTCTTCCATAACGTGCAGGTCAGAGTGGCATACTCCGGCGCCGCCGATTTTGATCACAACCTGTCCGGGGCCAGGCTCCGGCTTTGCGACCTCGACGAGGTTAGCGGGATGGCCGACGCCAACAAATCGTACTGCTTGCATTAATCACCTCCGCACTATTCGAACGCGTTTGCGCTTAGTCGGCTCTAAGTATCCCGCAGGATGCGCTCGAAATCTCACCCCCGGCTAGCGATCGGGATTCCTTAACGGTTGGGCGCGCGATCTGACACGGACCCCATCGTCTGATAAGGGGAAAAGCTGTGAGGCCTGAATTCCTTCACCGTTTGCCCGCAGGAGCAGTACCCCAATTCAACCTGGAGCCGGTCGGCCATCGACGCAGAAGTGCACGAGTTTCGGCAGTACAATGAGCGCAGCAGGAGGTATTGATATGACTGCTCAGGCAACACAGCAAGCCCCGAGTGCAAAGACTCCGGCGCCATCGCCTGAATCCCGACCCACTCACGAAGAGATAGCTTCACTCGCTTAGGCCCTGTGGCAACAGAGAGGTTGTCCCGACGGCTCATCCGAAGAAGACTGGTTGAAAGCAGAACAAGAACTAGAGGCTCGATCAGAAGTGTGAAGATCGTTCCTTATCGCGTGGCTAACGCGTTTGCATTTCGGGACCGAGCCTGCCTTAGCGCCTTCTGAATTCTCTACTAGGTACTCAATATTCTGCAAGGACTTCTCGGCGAAATTGCTTTTGGAATGCCCGCACATGGACTCAGAAGGACGCCGTTTTCTTCATCACGCTCTGTTAAGAATGTGGCGGCGCGATTCTAGGCATTGGCGTTTGCCTCCAACTCGACGCCACCAACTCCGATGCTGGTCGACCGTCTGCGTCTCCCAGAACTAAGAAACAAAGGAGCCGTTGTCCCGACGTGCGCTTGACTGGTTGACAGCTAAGACCCCGGCGACGGACATTGGAACTATATGCATCATGTGCGAATATGTTTCGCCATCGCCGCAGTGGCTCTGCTCGCGGGATGTTCCGATAGCCCCGCTCCGACCGCCAAGCGATCCGAACCCCCGCCTGCACCTGTCACGGGACGACAGGCTTTCCAGTATTTATATGGCTCATCGCGCATCTGGGCTCCCGATAGTATGCCGCTCACAATTCGCAGTCTGCATGCCCCCGGCGTCGCCGCCGGGCAGGGAACGGCGGGAGCTTGGGAAGTAGTGTTTGTGTCGCCGATGAACGCTCGCGCACGCACTTATACGTGGTCCGCCGTGGAAGCTGAAGGTTTGCACAAAGGCGTGTTCCCGGGAACGCAGGAGACTTGGCATCCGGGCGGTCCGAATCAGCCGTTTTCACCAGCTCTGCTCAAAGTGGATACTCCCGAGGCGCTCGACGCCGCCACCAAATCCGCCGTCAGCTACCTGAGCAAACCGGGCCAGCGCCCGCTGGTGGATTATCTGCTCGATTTCGAAGCTGCGACACGTTTCCCCAATCCGGTCTGGCACGTGTTATGGGGTGGTACGCTGTCGTCAGCCGAGTACTCGGTTACGGTAGATGCAAGCACCGGCAAAGTGGTGGGCCACGACTGAGATATGCTTCGCCGTTCCACTCTAGCAGCGCTTCTTCTGGTCGCTGGCTTCGCGGCCGCGGCGGACTCTGGATGGGTTGCATCCTGGACCGCCGCAATGCATGGCCCGTATCCATCCGGCAACGCAGTAGGGCAGCCCGATTTGCATTTCGCGTTTCCGGCACCGTCGGCCAACGACCAGACCTTTCGCCTGATCATCCGGCCGGACCTGCTGGCGCGGCGCATCCGCTTGCGCTTCTCCAATGTATTTGCTTCGCAGACGGTGAGCTTCGATAACGTCTTCGTCGGCCTGCAGGAGAGCGGGCCTTCCATCGTGCGCGGCACCAACCGGCGCGTCACATTCGCGGGCGGCAACTCTCTGAACATTCCGGCGGGCCAATCCGCTTATAGCGATGCGACTGACCTCGACTTTCTGAAGGACGCCGCATCCTGGGAAACCATGGGGCGGAAACTGGCCGTCAGTTTTCATGTCGTGGCGGAGACGGGTCCGATGACCTGGCACGCCAAGGCCATGCAGACGTCTTATGTGACGGCGCCGAAAGCGGGTGCGCACTCGCGCGAAGAATCCGGGGACGCGTTTCTTTACTCCACAACCTCCTGGTATTTTCTGGATGCCGTGGAAGTGTCTGCGCAGTCCGGCACTAAAGTGGTCGCGGCGTTCGGCGATTCCATCACCGATGGCACCGGCTCCACGCTAAATGGCGACGACCGCTGGCCCGATGCGCTGGCGCGGCGCTTGCACGCGGCGTATGGAACGCAGGTTGCGGTCGTGAACCTGGGGATCGGCGGCAATCGCGTGGCCGGGCCGGCGTATTCAGCCGCACGGCCGGCCTCGGGTGGGCCTACCGCAGTGGAACGGCTGGAGCGAGACGTACTTTCGGTGGCGGGTCTAACGCATGTGATCTGGCTTGAGGGCATCAACGATTTCTCGCAGGGCGGCCCCGATATGACGGCTGAAACCGTGATTGCCGGATACAAGGACGTCGTGGGCCGGCTGCATGCGCATGGCGTTAAGGTGATGGGCGCGACGCTCACCTCCAGCCTGCATAGCACCAACACGGCGGCGGGTTCCGCCAGCGTGGACCAGCGCCGGAAAGCGGTGAACGAGTTCATCCGCCACAGTGGGTTGTTCGATGCAGTGGCGGACTTCGATGCAGCCACTATCGACCCGGCGAGCGGCGGGTTGCGCCCCGAATTCCGGCCCGACAGCGCGCTCGGGGGGCCGGGGGATGGCCTGCATCCCAATCGCGCCGGCTATCAGGCGATGGCGAACGCTATTGATTTAACATGGTTTGGGCCGGCGGCCCAAGGGGCTCCGAAGAAATAGGCGATGATGGGGATATGGACGCCTCAACCAAACCATATCATCTGATGACTCCGGCGGAACGAACTACAGCGCGGATCCGGCAGAATCGCGAGATCGACGAAAAGGTTGCCGTCAGTGAAGGCCAGCGAATTCCCGCTGCCTCAACCCGCGATTACGTTCGCGGCACCCCAAATGAGCGCGCGAAGGTGGGCGGCGTGATCCGCAAAGTGCGGCCCTAGCCGCTCCCAATATCGACAGAGGCTATGCGTTTCCTCGAACCCCTGTTTGAAAACAACCGGCATTGGGCGGCGCGGATGCAGGACCGCGACCCGAAATTTTTTCAGCGCCTGATCGGGCAGCAGAACCCGCAATACCTGTGGATCGGCTGCTCCGATAGCCGGGTTCCCGCCAACGAAATTGTGGACCTGTTGCCGGGCGAGGTATTCGTCCACCGCAACGTCGCGAACGTGGTGCACGCCAGCGACATGAATTGTCTGTCGGTGCTGCAATATGCCGTCGAAGTGCTGGGCGTCCGCCACGTGATCGTGGTGGGGCACTATGGCTGCGGCGGCGTGAAGCAGGCGTTCGAAGAGGGCGGCCTGGGGATGATCGACCACTGGCTTGCGCCAGTGCGCAGAATCCGCCGCCGGAATCAGGAAGTCCTGGAGCGGCTTCCCACGGTGAAGGCGCGCTGGGACCGTCTATGCGAGCTGAACGTGATAGAACAAGCGATTGCCGTGTCGCAAACCAGCATCATTCGCGGGTTCTGGGCGGCCGGGCGCGAAATCGCTCTGCATGGCTGGATCTACGATCTCGCCGATGGGCGGCTGCGCGATCTGAATGTCACGGTGACGTCGGCGCAGGAAGCTGATGAATTGCACGCCCGCGCCGCGATGGCCGCAGGGGATTAGCGCAGCCGCCGGCGTTTGTCGGAGGCACCCTGGTTCATCGCAGCCACCGGAAGTTCATCGGAGTCCTCAAGCGCTTAATCGCTGTACAAATCGGTTTCGGGCGCGGGTGCCGGGGAACTTTCCGAGCCCTCGCGCCCCAGCCTTTGTCGCGCTGAAAAGGCCCTCCCGCGCGCGGGTTGAAGCGGCGCAAATTTCATCAAGCCGACGGGTTGGGGCAGATCATCGTAGACGGCTTCAAACCCGCCGCGCAGGGCATAGGTCTCGTGCCAGAAGCCGGTGCCTCCGGAGTCGCGCAGGAAATTCTTCCACCAGAGCCGGTGCGGTTCGGAGCGCGTCCACCGCTCCAGCGATTCGTAATCGCGCCAATACTGCCGCATGCCTAAGTGCAGCGGGAACAACGAGAAAATCATATCCTCGTGCAGCAGAAGCCCCTCTGGCTTGGCTTTAACGGAGCCGGCGATTTGCGGACCCAATCCCAGCAGCCGCTTCAATCCCGCAAATGCGTTCACGCGCATTCCCAGGTAAATCACCACCAAGTCTGGATACGCGGAAAGATCCACGGTGCGACGGTCCACTTTGGGCACACCATCGGGCTTGGCCATACGGGGATTGTACATCGAGGGGCTCGGCAACCCGGGGCCGAGCGCGGAATCTACTGTCCCAACAAGTTCTTCATCTGAGTGAAGAGCAGGATCAGCGCCGGTCCCAACGTCACCAGGATCACGGAGGGAAAGATTAGGAAGAAGACCGGAAAAATCAATTTGATGCCAACTTTGCGGGCCTTTTCCTGGGCAATCTGGCGGAAACGGATGCGCAGATAGCGCGCGTGGGTTTTCAGCGCCGGGCCCACGGTGGTGCCAAAGCGATCGGTGTCGATCAGAAGGTTGGCGAACTTGCGGAGCTCCATATCCTGGCTGCGGGTAGCAAAGTTCCGCAGGGCGTCCGACCGCGAGGCATTGGCTTTCAGCTCAAGATGAAGAAGCGTGAATTCGGAAGCAAGTTCGGGATGAGTGGTGCGCAATCCGCGGCCGGTGTCGAGGATGGCTGCATCCAGACCCTGTCCCGCTTCCACCGCCAGCACTAAAAGGTCCAGTGCGGCCGGCAGAGCACGGCGCAACCTGCCCACGCGGGCGGTTCCCATCCGATCCAATATCCGATCCGGGATCAAATAGCCGAAGCCCAGGCCGCAAGCCACGCCGAGAAGCACCGCCGAAGCGCCGACCTCATTGACTACCGCCACCCAGCCGGCGGCGACGCCAAACATGATTGCGGAGGCCGCTTTGAGCCCGAGAAAAATGGAAACTGCCGCGGGCCAGCGATAACCCGCCATGATCAACTGGCTACGAAAAGCGTCGTGGTCGCCGGGCAGGGGCAGGGAATCCCCCAATGCACGGAACGCATCCACGATTACCGCTTGCGTGGGCGGCAGATCCTGCTGGTTCAGGGAAAGTCCCGGCGGGATATCCAGACTGCCGCTTTCGGACTTGGACGGGCGCAATACAAACACATAGCCGGCGGCGCTTACCGCGGCCAGGATGAAGAGAAACAGCCCTGCCAGGAGTCCGAAGGTCATACTTTTATGTCCACAATCTTACGGATGACGAAGTGCGCCAGCACCAGACAGCCGATCGCAGCGACAATTAAATTTTTGCCGGTGGGATCGTTGAACAGCACCTGCATATAGCCGGGGTTGACGATCAGCATCATGGCGGCGATCCCTACGGGGAGGATAGTGAGAATCAACCCGGTCAACTTGCCGTATGCCGCGAGCGCCCTCACCTCACCCTGCAAGGCGTTCGATTCGCGCATATTCTCGGCGAGGCCGGTCATCACTTCGCTCAGCTTGCCGCCAGTGCGCGCATGCAGCTGCACCGCTGCGATAAACAAGTTGACCTCGAGAAGCGGAATCCGCCGGCCCAGGTTTTCGAGCGCGTGCGGCCACCCGCGGCCCAGGTTGGCCTCGGCCGAAGTGCGGCGAATTTCGCCCGACACGGGTGGCGCAGTTTCATTGGCGATCATTTCCATGCCGGCCGAAAGCGGATAGCCCGCGCGGAGCGCGCGCGAGAGGGAATCCAGCGCGTCGGGAAAATTCTCGCGAAACTTTGCGAAGCGTTTGCTGCGGAGATGCAGAACATAGCCGTAAGGCCCGTACATTGACGCCGCGGCGCCCAGGAACGCCGCCCATAAAGGCAGCAGACGCATCAGCACCGCCAGCACGATCACGCCTACCAGCAGCATCATGCTGGTGATGCGGCCTACCGACCAACGCAGGTCGGCCTGGTCCAGGCGGCTCTGCAACAGAGCCACGAAATCGAAGCGGGCAAGCATCGCGTCCCAGAAGGTGATGCTGCTGAGACGGCCGCTCTGCAACAAGGGCGAGGACTCGATCCGGAACCCCAGTTCTTCCCGGCCTTCGGGCTCGGGCGCAAGGCGGCTACCTAGCGGCTTCGAGAGCGTCAAGTCGCTTTGCTCGGCATCCGACTGATCCGCTTTCATCTTCAGGAACGCCAGATAGGCGATCGCCATCAGAATCGACGCCAGGAGGAAAATAACCAGGAAGACGACGAGCGAGCCAGCTAGGATCATGGGATACTCTCGAATCGGCTAACGATTTTCAGCAAGGTCGCCTAGCGCGCCGCCGCGAATGACACTGCCCAGCGACAAAGGCCCGCGCCTGTGCGTGTCGGTGTCGAGCGGGTTCCGCAGAGCGAGCCGCACGCGGCCGCCGGAATCGGCCGCCGCCAATATATCCACATCCGCGGGTTTCGCCAGCAGCGTCACCACCGGGAGGTTGTGCCCCTGGGAGTCTTGCTCCGGCACCGGGTTGACCGATAAGACGGTCAAATTTTCAAGCGCGGTGCGCACCTGGACTTCGTCGGGTTTCGTACCCCGGCCCACCACCACTTGCACGTCGACCTTCTGCCCGCCGCGCAGCAGGGCCAGAATGCCCGTCGAATCGGTTAAATGAACCGAAACTGCCCGCATTCCTACAGGAACACCCGATCCGCCCCCGGAAAGCGAGTTTGCCAGGCGCGCGTTCAGGACCGGTTCTTCGGGCGCCATCGGGTCGAATACGGTACTCCCGATCACTTCCTGCGGGTTGCGATGGGTGCCGGGAGGAAGCTGGGAAACCGGCCAGTTAATGGTCTTCAGATCCTCGGCCTTCAGCACTGTGCCTGCCTTTAAAGCCTTGGCGGCCACAACCATTGGGGTGCCAGTCTGACTATTGGCCTTCATCGCGAACATCATGTAAAAGAGACCCGTGCACATGATGGCCACCACCAAAGCCACACCCAGCAGCTTACCTATATTGTTTTTCTTCATGGCTCTCCCTATGTAGCAATATCGGCTAATTCAGGAATTTTCTACAGAGCCAGATAGGACTCGCCGGGGCATTGGTCCTAAAATGGAGCTATGGACAAGCTCACCATCGCCGGACGCGAGTTCGAGTCCCGCCTGTTTGTGGGGACCGGCAAGTACCGAAGTTTCGCCGAGATGGCCCGTTGCCACCAGGCCTCGGGGGCCGAGGTAGTGACGGTCGCGGTACGCCGGGTGAATTTGACCGATAAATCCAAAGAGTCCCTGCTGGACTATATCGACCGCTCCAAGTATTTCATTCTGCCCAACACGGCGGCTTGCTACACCGCCGACGAAGCCATTCGCACGGCCCGGCTCGGCCGCGAGGTGGGATTGTCGCATTGGGTCAAGCTGGAGGTGATCGGCGATCAGAAGACGCTATTCCCCGACAACCAGGGATTGATCGAAGCCACCCGCGTTTTGAGCAAAGAAGGTTTTGTTGTTCTGCCCTACACCAACGACGATCTGGTGAACGCGAAACGGCTGATCGACGCCGGCGCCGCCGCCGTGATGCCGCTGGGTGCGCCGATCGGCAGCGGCCTGGGGATTCAGAACCTGACCAATCTGCGCATCCTGCGCGAGATGATTACGGAAGTGCCGCTGATTGTGGATGCGGGTGTGGGCACGGCGTCGGACGCCGCGATCGCCATGGAACTGGGTTATGAGGGAGTCCTGATGAACACCGCGATCGCCGAGGCGGAGGATGCCGTTACTATGGCGACCGCTATGAACCTGGCAGTGCAGGCCGGCCGTCACGCGTTTTTGGCGGGACGCATGCCGAAGAAGCTATACGCCTCGGCCAGCAGCCCGCTGGCTGGAGTGGTTCGGTAGCGCTTTTCACTGCGCGGGATGCGCTGCGAGACAGTTTTTCCACTAAGAAATCTAGGATCTCTCTCACTCCGCATCAGTTCGGACGTGAACACCTTGACCGATATTGCTGCCGTTTCTGCCAACTGGGCTGCAGAGTAATGCGGCCGCGGGGAATTTCACTTCACCAGTCTCATCAGCACCGGGTAGGGGTCGATAGCCGTCCCTTGCCACCAGTGCTTTTCGGGTCCTAACTCAAATATCGCGAAGTGTAAATGAGGGGTTTGCGGCGGCGCATTGCCGGTGGTTCCCACGTACCCGATCACGTCCCCGCGCTTCACGGCCATCCCTTCGGTCAATCCGGCCGCGTAGCGCTCCAAATGGGCGTAATAGTAGCAGAAGACACCCTCGCGGTCGAACTCGTAAATCGTGATGCCCCCAGGCTTGCTAAGAAAGAGCTTCTGGATGATGCCGTTCTCCACTGCAACCACCGGCGTTCCCCGCGGCGCCAGAATATCTGTAGCCTGATGCAGTTTTCCCTCAGCCCTGTCTTGCGCGAAGGTGTCCCGGATATCGCGTGCCTCCAGGCCCCGAATTGGCAGAGTCAGCTTGCGCCGGGCGAGCACCTCATAGTCATTGCCTGCCGGGGGATCGACCGGGGCCGCATTCAGAAGCAGCCCGAATCCACCGATCGCGAATAGAATACATCTACGAATGGGTTTATTCCTTAAAGACTACTGGTGTGCCCACGGTCACGATCTTTGCTAGTTCCGCCGCATCCCAGTTCGTCAGCCGGACGCAGCCATGCGATTCCGCGTGACCAATCAGGGATGGCTCGGGCGTACCATGAATGCCGTAGTGTTCCTTGGAAATCCCGATCCAAACCACACCGACCGGGTTATTAGGCCCTGGTTGAATTTTGGCCTTCTCATCTGCTTCGGATGCGTTCCAGAACAGATCCGGGTTGTAGTGAAAAACTGGATGCGGACTAATGACGGTTACTTTCCAGTTCCCGATGGGCAGGGGATCGTGCTGGCTTCCGCTGGTAACGGGATATTCCGCAACCACACGGCCCGCCGCGTTGAAGGCTTCGAGCGTGTTGCGGGATTTTGATACCACGATCTTGGCGGCCTTCGCCGGAGGGTCTTGGCGCACGTTAGGAACTTGAATTTCGACGCCGGGGCTGGATAAATCCTTGCCCGGGTTCAGGCGGCTAAGGAGGGCCGGCTTGACGTGAAATCTTTCCGCCAGCGCTTCCAGCGGAGATTGATAGCTCAAGGACGGTAAAGCGGCCTGTGCCATTAGATCCTTCGGAATGGCTACGAAGGGACCGCGAATGTCCTCCTCTGTCACCGTATAGCGAACCAGGGTGGGAATCGCCGCGGAGCCATCTAATGCTTTTAGAGTTCGTGGGCCCAGATCGGAGGACTCATGTACACCGTGAACGGCCCGAAACGCGCGCAGGGCTCGGCGCGTGTTTTCGCCAGGCACGCCGTCGATCTCGCCGGGCGAAAAGTGCGCGCGATCCAGCAAAACCTGCAGGCGCAAATAACTGGCCCGCTCATGCAACGTTCCTGTCTGCGAGCCCGCGGGAAGAGCCAGAAGAAAAAGCAACGCGGCGAAGGCACTCATGCCCCCAAGCAGAGCAATCCGAGGGCCTTCGCGCGTTTGAATGACGGAACAGCCGGCCTAAGGCTACTTTATCTTGAACCCGGCGTCGGTCTTTTCGCGGTGAGCCATGTGGCATCCGCCACAGTTCCGGCCTATGGCCTTGGCATCCGTGGCAGCCTTATCGAAATCCCCAGCCGCCGCGTCTTTCCCTACCATCTCGAACCCGCTCTGGGCGCTTTTGGCGAAACCCACGGCATCGGCAGCGTTTTTCGCCTCCCAGTAGCTTGCCACTTGTTTGAAAGTATCGGCAAGCTTCGCGGCGTCCGCCGAGGCCGCCGCCCCGTCTTTGGCGGCGATATTCTTTTGCAGGCTCCCGTTGGTCGCGCCCACAGTTTTCATCCAGCCTTGATAGTCGCTGTCGCTTTGCGCCAGCAGCAGTCCAGCGCTAAGTGCAACAGCAATGAGGGTAAAGCTATAGATTCGTCGCATAGTGGTCACCTTTGTTTTTCTGTCGTCTGATTGTCGCTTGTTTGGTCTAATTGCGCGTCATCGACGTTGATCGTAATGTTGCCCTTGGATTTTACCGCATCCTTTTGGTCGCCGCACTCCGCATCCGCTTTGCCCGGTGAATCCGCGCGGTCCAAGGGTTTTCCCGTGGCAGGCATGTGGTTTTTCATATCGTTCTTTAGGAACGGCACTTCCCGCACTTCGCCTTCCCGACTAAACATAGATACAGCCTCAACTGGATAGTTAGATAGACCGCTTGGGAGAGGTGTTACAACAACGGCCTTTATGCGAGCCATCGGCGGCGTTTTGTTTTATACTCCACCCATGAACATGTGCTCCAACGCCTTCCTGTCCCTGCTCTTGCCTGCCGCAGTACTTGCGCAAGACCGGATGCCTCCCATCCCCGCCGATAAACTTACGCCCGCCCAAAAGAAGGCGGTTGAGCTACTGACCGCCACGCCACGCGGGGCCGCGGGTCCAACCGGCCCGTTCATTCCACTGCTGCGCAGCCCGGAACTGATGAACCGCTTACAAGCGGTGGGGGAGTATCTGCGATTCCATAACTCGGTGCCCCAGAAATTGGTAGAGATGGCGATCATCATATCGGCTCGCCAGTTCGCCCAACAATACGAATGGGATTCTCACTATCCGCTGGCCCTTAAGGCTGGGCTAGCCGCCGACACCGCGAACGCGATCGCCGCCGGCCGCCGGCCTGAAACTCTGACCCCCGACGAAGAGGTGGCGTATAACTTTGTGGCAGAGCTATTGCAAAACAAGAGCGTGAGCGATCCTACCTACGCGAAGATGATGTCCAAGTTTGGCGAGCAGGGGGTGATCGATACTGCCGGACTGGTGGGTTATTACTCGACTCTGGCCATGATTTTGAATGTCGCGCGTACGCCGGGACAGCCGGGAAGCACGGCTCCCAAGCTTAGTCCGTTCCCGCGTTAGAAAAGGTCTGTTCCGATTCATCCAAAAAATGCCCGCTGGATGAACCAATAGGCCGCCAGCAGTCCAATCACGATTGATACCGCGGGGCGCAGCTTAGTCCAACCGGAGCGGATCAGGTCTTCGATAGCCGGAAACAGCAGCACCACGAATACCAGTTGCCCGATCTCGACGCCCAGGTTGAAAGAAAACAACGACAGGGCCAGATCGGCGCGCGGCAACTGCATTTCGCGCAGAACGTTTGAAAACCCAAAGCCGTGCACCAAGCCGAACAGGAAGGTGATTTTCCATCGATCGATGTTGCGGCGGCGGATCAGGTTCTCCACAGCCACGTATAGAATACTGAGCGCGATCATACTTTCGGTGAAGCGCGAAGGCAGCACTACAAGGTTGAACGTCGCCAGGGCCAGCGTCATGCTGTGCGCTGCCGTGAACGAAGTGATGGTCTTGATCAGCGATCGCAGCGAACCGGTCGCAATCAGCAACCCCAGCAGGAACGCCAGGTGGTCGTAACCGGTGGCGATGTGCTGGATGCCGAGCCATGCGAAGCGGCCCAGGGTCTGCCACCATGTGCCGCTGGTCTGGGTGAAAAAAGCAGTGCGATTGCGGCTGTCGAGAATCTGCTCCTGAACCCGTCCGTTCATCCTGACGTTCACCAGGTGCACATGCCCCGGCCCCAGCACGTCCGGGAGCGTCGACGTCATTTGCAGCGCGAACACCTGCTGAGGAAACACGTAGGTAAGATCCAATAGCAGCACGTGCTGGTCGAACAGTTCATACTTGACGCGCGTAATACGCACCGGCGGGCCGGAACTGCTCAGCGTGAAGTGCTGCAAGATGGTGGCGTAAACCCGGTCGAAGGCCGGCGCGAATTCCTCCTGCGTTACGAGTTTGTCGCCGTTCGGGTCTACGCCCGGGAAGTCGAGCAGGTTGAAGGTGAGCTGTGCGGACACCTCGCGCCCTTGTACAATCAGACGCGATTCGCTGCGGTATAGATCGTGGGCAGCCGCCGTTGCGAATGCCGCGCTGAGAAGCGCCAGCCAGGTCCCAATCCAACGCATGGCTACGTATGGAGGCTCAGGCCCACGTCCCACAGGTGTTGCGCTATGCAGTGGGCTTGCGCGCGTCTCATTCAGTCGAGCGTAACACGCTGGCTCGACCGCTTGAGTTGGAACCGGGCGGCGGAGAACAAAAAAGGGTGGGCTCTATGCCACCCTGATTTTGCTGATCGCGAAGGTATTCGCGATGAAATGCCGCTCAGCGGGGTAGGCTCAACGGCAAACGCTAAAAAGGCAAGGTGGAGATAACCACCTTGCCATTCCCCGACCCTCCGATATCCTATTCTTGCGGCGCTGCCGGTCCAATGACAGCGCCACGTACTACTGGTCTTTTCTCTTGTTCGGTCAGTGCGTCCTTTTGCCGGCTACGCAGGAATGCAATCAGCTCTTCCCCCGAATGGAAGCGAAGAGACTTTCCGGAATCCACCTCTTCAATACGACCTTCGAGCTCTTGCTGGCTCTGTTCTCCTTGGCTCCCAAGGCATACGACGAAAGCTCCCTGCATGACCAAGTTCAGTGTACGGCCGGTCCGAAAATGCGGCGTGAAGAAAGCGTTGATTTCGCGTGAAATCTCAGTAACGTCGTTAAGTCGTGCGTCGTCTTCCAAGCTGTATAATTTAAGTCCGTGTAAGAGCTTCAAATGAAAGCATTTGGTTCTTTTCGCTTGGATATCTTAGAGCAGTGCCTCTGGCGCGAAGGCACCCGCATCGCTTTGACCCCCAAGGTGTTTGCGGTGCTACGCCATCTGGTGGATCACCCCGGGCGTCTGGTTACCCAAGATGAACTGCTCGAGGCCATTTGGCCGGAAACATACGTTCAGCCCGAGATATTGCGGAAATACATTCTGGAATTGCGCAAGGTCTTAGGTGACGATCCCAAGTCGCCGCGCTTTATCGAAACGCTGCCAAAGCGCGGCTATCGGTTTATGGCGGCAATGGCGGTAGCTCCGCTGCTGCCCGCGCTGGCGGGCATACCCGGACCGGTGGGACGCGACCGCGAGCTAGCGGCGTTGGACGGACACTTGCGCGCGGCGCTGCAAGGCCAGCGCCGGCTGGTGCTGGTGACGGGCGAAGCGGGGATCGGCAAAAGCACCCTGCTGGATGCATTCGAGCAGCGGCTGGCCGGCCATGAGGGAATGCGCATCGCACGCGGGCAGTGCGTGGAAGGTTTTGGCGGCAAGGAAGCCTATTATCCCGTCCTGGAAGCATTCGGCCAGTTAATCCGTGGCCCCGGGGCCGAAGGAGTCATCCAGATTCTGGCTGCGCAGGCGCCCACCTGGCTGATCCAGTTCCCTTCGCGGCTAAAAGCCGAGCAGCGCGAAGCGCTGCAGCGCGAAATTCTGGGGGCGACCCGCGAGCGCATGCTGCGCGAAATCTGCCAGGCGCTGGAGTCGCTGACCGTAGCGGATCCACTGGCGCTGATTTTGGAAGATCTGCATTGGGCGGACCCATCGACGTTGGACTTGATTTCCGCTTTGGCGCGCCGCCGCGGGCCGTGCAAGCTCCTGGTGTTGGGAACCTACCGGCCGGTGGACGTCATTCTGCTGCAGAGTCCATTGAAGGCATTGCGCCAGGATTTGGTCATGCACAAGTTGTGCTTCGAAATTGCTCTCGAGCGCCTGACGGAGGCGGATGTCACGGGCTATCTGGCCGCGGAGTTTCCTGGCAAGCTCCCCGCGGGACTGGCGGAACTGGTGTACCGCCACTCGGAGGGGAACCCGCTGTTCATGACCGCAATCGTCAGCGATCTGGAAAAAAGCGGGCTGCTGATCCAGGAAGAAGGGTTATGGCGACTGACCGTTTCGATGGAGCAGATTGTTCCAGATGTTCCTGAAACCTTGCAGCAGATGCTAGAAATTCAAGTGGAGCGCCTCAGCGAAGCGGAGCAGCGGGTTCTGAAGAGCGCCAGCATTGCAGGCCGTCGATTTTCGGCGTGGTCCGTGGCTGCGATGCTCGATACTGGCATCGCGGAGACGGAAGATATTTGCGAAAGATTCGCGCAACGCCAGCAGTTCCTGCGGCCGGGGCGGGCGGCTGGAGTGCTGGGCGGCGCCCAATCGGCACATTACGAATTCCGGCATTCGCTGTACCGGGAGGCGTTATATCGCCGGATACCAGAGGCGCAGCGGGCGCTCTGGCATCGGCGGCTCGCGGAACGAGCCCAGGATCTGCTGCCCGCTTCGCATGGAATGACCGCGCCCGACACAGCGCTGGAGCTAGCCTCCGAACTGGCTTTGCACTTCGAGCATGGACGCGATTTTGAGTCCGCGGCGCGCTACTTGATTCTAAGCGCGGAGAATGCCGGCCGCCGTTACGCGCATCGCGACGCCGCCGCGATCCTGGAACACGCCTTGGGACTGTTGTCCGGGATTGCCCCCGGTCCGGGAGGCATCCTCCAGATCGAGATCCTGGAGCGCATCAGCGATGCGCGCTACGCGGTAGGCGATCTGGATGGTTCGGCCGAAGCGGATGGAGCGGTCATCGCATTAGCCGAAGAGCGCGGGTTGAAAGCGGTGCAAGTGAACGCGCTGACGCGTCTGGCACGGGTGCTGGCGTTCTCTGATCCCGACGCCTGTGTGACCGTGTGCGAGCGTGCGGTTCGCGTGTGCGGCGCGCATGACGACCTACTGCTGCAGGCGCGTACTGAGATGCTGGCCGGGACTTGGCAGATCATTACCAACGGCTGGAGCAAGCAGCAGGCGGACCGCTGCGACGCGGCGAGGAAGAAGATTACCGATTTGTTGGGCCCGGAAAAGCCTGCATATCACGAAATTCTGTACGCCCACGTCCAGGCCCTGCACGGCGAATATCGCGACGCTTATGAGATCGCTCGCTCCGGTCTCGAAAAAGCCGTTGAAACCCACAGCCTGGTGGTGTACTTATCGTCGCTGTCGTCGCTGGCGCTGGCTCTGATGCACCTGGGGTGGTGGGGAGAGTTGCGGGGAGCGGTGGAGAGCGGTATGGAACTGGCCGAGAAGAACGGCAACCAGCCGTGGCGCGCCCTCTTTGCCGCGATGCTGGGATGGCTGCATATGCAGGCATTCGATTTCAGGGGAGCCCGGCGGATCGCCGAAGGTTTGATCGAGAGCCACGCGGAGGAGCCGGCCGGCCAAGTCCGCACCATGGCCAATCTGACCATCGCCTATGCGGACCTGGCCAGCGGGCAAGCGGAGAATGCGCTGCAACTTTTCCTGAAGGTTCGCGACCGGCAGCGCACTCCGAAGTTTTTTCTGCAGTGGTATTGGCGTATGATTTCGGAATTCGGTTTGGTGGGCGCGTATTTTGAATTAGAAGACTTGGGCCAAGCCACCACGGCGGCAGAGCAGTTTCTGGAGGATGCCCTCACCACCGCCGACCCGGCCTTGCGCGCGCCGGCCTGGGACGCGATGGCCAGGGTCGCCGCTAAAAAAGGCGAGGTCACGCGGGCGCTTGAATGTATGGAACAGGCCTTCGCGAGTCTTGAGGACCACGACCTGCCCTCGGTTGCGTGGCGGCTGCATGCCACTGCGGCGCATCTGCACATCCAGACTCGGGATTTCGACGCGAGCGAACGTCATTGCTTGCAGGCGGCGTCCAGTCTCCATAGGGCGGCGGCTTCGTTTGGCGAGAACGACCCCCTGCGCCAATCGTTGTTAACTGCGGCCGAAACGCTGAAGGCGGACTTTCGCCGCGAGATGGACGTGGCGCGACCTGCCGGCAGGGGGAAGTGAGCAAAAGCTCCTGAAGACGGGCGCGCCTGGAGGCTCCAGCTGCCCGATAATGATAGGGAGTGCGAGAAATCCATATCATTGGCGGCGGGCTGGCCGGATGTGAAGCCGCTTGGCAAGTGGCGCGCGCCGGCGGCCGTGCGGTGCTTCACGAAATGCGTCCGCTGCGGCAGACGCCGGCTCATAAGACCGGCGATCTGGGCGAGTTGGTGTGCAGTAATTCACTCAAGAGCGAGCAGCAGAACAGCGCGGCGTGGTTGCTCAAGGAGGAACTGCGCCGGCTGGGATCGCTGTTGATTGGCGAGATCGCACCGCGGGTGCGAGTCCCCGCTGGCCATGCGCTCACGGTGGATCGGGAAACCTTTGCGGCCGAGATCACGCGCACGATCGAAGCGGAACCGGCCATCGAGATCCGCCGCGAAGAAGTAACGACGCTGGCAGCCGAGCCCGGCTCCGATCGCATCTGGATTATCGCCAGTGGGCCGTTGACTTCGGACGCTTTCGCCGAGGAGATTGCGCGTGTCACCGGTTCCGGCCGGCTGTTTTTCTACGACAGCATCAGCCCGATCGTCGACGCCGAGTCGATCGATACCGCCATTGCTTTTCGCGCGTCGCGCTACGATAAGTCGCTTGATGGCACAGCCGACTATTTGAACTGTCCCTTCGACAAGCCGCAA